>NZ_JBEYVV010000015.1:0-148737 GCF_040644155.1 Streptomyces sp. NPDC047022
TCTGGTCCGTGAGCGGCCCGGTCTGCTGCTGATCACCGACAAGGGCTTCGCGTCCAAGCCGTTCGAGCGGTCACTGTCCGCACAGGGCATTACGCAGCTGCGCCCCTCCCGCAAGAAGGAGGTCCTGCGTCCGGGCGAACCGATGCTGAAGAAGGTCCGCCAGCTCATCGAGTCGGTCAATGACACCCTCAAAGGCCAACTCGACCTGGAACAACACGGCGCACGCAGCCACGAGGGCGTCGCCGTGCGCGTCGCTCAGCGCGTGCTGGCGCTGGCAGCCGCAATCTGGCACAACTTCCAGACCGGCCAGGCGGTCAGCCGCTCACTGACCGCCTTCGATCACTGACCGTATTTGGACAGACTCGTCTAGTGTCTGTCCGATGGGTCGGCGTCGGTCAGAAGGACACCAACGCGTGCATGCCGCCCTCACCGCAAGTTTGGTGAGGGAGGCATGGACAGGAAGGGCCTCAGGAGAAGAGTGGCTATCGCTGCAGCGCCCTGGCCGTCACTGGCCGCGTTCGTCCTGAATGTCGTCCAGCGACTCCGGCCGTCCCTGCTGCTTCCGCTCTTGCTGCTGCTGGCGCGCCTTGTCTTGCGTCTGCTGGCCGCGCTGCTGGGCCTGCTCCTTGGCGTGCTGGGCCTTCTGCTTGGCCTGCTGCGCCTTCTTTTGCATGTCGTCCTTCATACCCATCGGGATTCACTCCTTGAGTGGGGTAAGCCCAGGCTGGCATCCAGCCGTAACCGCCGCATCCCGAAACATTACGATCCGTGACAGCGCCTCGAACGTTCCCTTGCAGCGGGCCCATCGGACACGCTCTAGTCCAGCAATCCCAGCTGGGTGTCCGGCCGACAGAACGGACACGGCTCGAGGCCGCTGGCGATCGCGTTCCGCGCGGCGTCAGCGGGTGCCAGGCGGGCGAGTTTCCCCGCCTGTCGGCAGTCGCTGAGGTGCACGAACGACGGCTGAGGCCCAATCGCGCGTGGGGCGTCGGCTGATGACGTACCCGGTCTGCTGGGTGGGGGCCGCGATGGCGGGGCGGCTGGGCGGTGGCGGGGCCGTAGGTCTCGGCGCCTGGCCGCGCTCGGCGAGCTGGAGGTGGCGCAGCACTTCGTCGCGCTGCAGCCGCAGGTAGATGCCGACGCTCTCGCAAGCTCGCCGACCGCAGCGGCAGTGCGGCTGCCAACCTCACCGAACGCCTCCGCACGCTGCCCCCGCCCATCGACGCCCACGGACAAGCGCTTACCGGCTGATCGGCGCGCGGTCAGGCCCCGGCTGGTTCTGGGTGCCGGACCGCCTTCTTCGCTGCCTGTTCGATCTCGTACCGCGACGCGTCGACGTCGTCCCTGGCCGCGTACTCGGTGACTGCGGCCTGAAACGCCTCGGCTGCCTTCCACCAGCATTGCCACTGTGCGGCGTACTCGTCGCCGGCGAGGCCGGTGAGCTTAGGCCGTCGGCCCCCAGCGGAGGCGGCGGGCCGACGGAGATCCAGTATCGGGTTGCACCCTAGCCCGGCGGGCTTACGACGCTCGATATGGGGCTGCCTGGCGTAGAGACTTGCGCCCTTTCGGCAGCCATGAAGCCTCACACCTGTCCCGCGTCCCGCGCCTCGGCCGACCGGTTGGCGGGACGCGGCGCTCGGGTGGCTCCTTAGCCCACGCAGCGCATCTGTGGCGTGCCCCGCGCCCGGGGTCGGTCGGCGCGGGGCACGGGGCTGTGGGTGTCGTCTTCAGTTCATGCAGCCGGTGACGGGTGCGGGGCTGAGGAGGCAGTTGGTGGGGGTGTTGCCGGTGAAGGCGGATCCGCTGGTGTTGGTGATGGCGACGGTGGTGTAGATGCCGCCGGGCGCGGGGGCGATCGGTGCGGTGTTGTTGTTCACGGTGGAGTTGGTGAGCGCGGCCCACGTGCCGCCGTTGTTGTAGATGCCTGCGGTGGCGGAGCCGGTACCGGTCACCTTGTTGGCGTCGATATGGGAGGAGGTCACGAACACGGTCACGCCGTTGTTGGAGTTTTCGCTGTAGAGGCCGCCGCCCTGGGAGTAGCGGCCGGAGGCGAGGTTGCCGGTGACGGTGGTGCCGTTCTGCAGGGTCAGCGTGCCCGTTGAATTGACTGCTGTTGCCGCGATTCCTGCGCCCTGGCCGAACGGGCCGATGAGTTGGTTGCCGCGGGCCTTGGTGCTGTCAAGGGTGAGCTGGCCTTCCCTGACGAAGATGCCCGCGCCCCGGTTGCTGCTGCCGTCATTCGTGAATCCGGTGACGGTGTTGCCGCTGATCGTGGAGTTCGTGATCGTGCCTGTCCCGCCGCTGCCCGGATCGAACAGGATTCCGCCCCCGCTGAAGGTGCTGGCCGTGACATGGTTGTCCGCGATCGTGGTGCCTGCGATGGTCAGCGGGCCGGAGCCGTTGTAGAGGATGCCGCCGCCGGTTTGTGTCGCGGTGTTGTGGCTGATGGTGCTGTTCGTGATGGTCTCGGCTTGGCCGTTGGTGACGATGTCCAAGCCGCCGCTGGTGCCGGTGGAGCGGTTTCCGGTCACGGTCACCGAGTCGAGGGTCACCGTCACATTTCCGAAGGCATCGATGCCGCCTCCGTTGTTGCTGGCCTGATTGTCGCTGATTGTGCCGCCGGTGAGGGTGAGCGACGCATTGGCCCCTGCGAAGATCGCACCGCCGTCGGCGCTGGCCGTGTTGCCCTGGAAGTTCACGCTGGTAGTGATCAGGGAACCACCAAGGTTGACCAACACCCCGCCGCCACTGACGGTGTTGCCGTTCATGACAGTGAGGGTGTCCATGGTCAGGGATGTGCCAGCGACGTCGAAGATCCGGAAGTTAGTGGTGGCATTGGGGTCGCGGCGGATGGTGGCGTTGTGGCCGTGGATCACCAGCGGCGCCGTGACGGTGGGGAGCTGGCCGTCTGCGTCGGTGAGGGTGTAGACGCAGTACGAGGTCAGGTCCAGGATGTGGTCGTTCAGCCCGCCGTTGGAGTCGTTGATCGCCTGGATCAGGGCCGTGTCCGAGCAGGCCACCGGCGTATTCGCGTGCGCCGGAACCGCCACCGCTCCTGCGAGCAGCACACCCGCCGCCATTCCGAGACCCACACTTCGCCGGCCCATTGGCTGTCCTCCGCTGACTCGCCCGCTCGTCCGATCCGCCAGTGCGGAACGGCAGCATCCGAGCTAAGCAGGGCGAAAGGCAATCAAAGCTGACATGCCGTCATAAATTGGGCAGCCATTCGATCAGCCCACACCGGCCCTCCGGACCCCCAGCCCGCTCCTGCGGCAACATTTTCCTGCGGTGGGCGGGGTTGTGAGCCGGGCGGCGCACAGCGTGATCGCGTGCCGTCCCGGCGGCACACTCAAAGGTGATCAATTCGTCGGGTATGTCCACGGCCAGATCCTATGCGGTACCGCTGCTGGCTTCGGACTCGCAGGGCCGTCGGGCGGCGGGCGTCACGCCGCTTCGACGGCGTGCGGTTTGGCCTGGACAGCGTCAGCCCACTCGACCACGAGCAGGTCGTATGCGGCTCGCTCCTCGTCCGTGAACGGCCGCCCCCACGCGCCTTTGGCCAACGCGCGGATGTCCTTGTTCACGTCCGCAGCAGAGCGCACGGTGCCACGGCTCGCAGCTTCAGAGGACATGGAACAAGCGTAGGGGCTGGCACTGACAGAGCCCCATGGTTGTGCGTGGATTCCGGCCGATACGCTCGGCGGCATGATTCGCGCTGTGATCTTTGACGTCGGCGAGTGCCTTGTAGACGAGACCACTGAGTACGGCACGTGGGCCGACTGGCTCGGCGTCCCCCGCCACACCTTCCACGCCATGTTCGGCGCCGTCATCGCGCAGGGCCGGGACTACCGCGAGACGTTTCAGGAGTTCCGGCCGGGGTTCGACCTGTACGCGGAGCGAGAGGCTCGAGCCGCGGCCGGGAAGCAGGAGCACTTCGACGAGACAGACCTCTACCCGGACGTCCGCGAGGCCCTCGCAACGCTCCGCGCGGACGGACTTTGGCTGGGCATCGCTGGAAACCAGACGGTGCGTGCCGGGCGAATCCTGCGCGAGTTGTTCACCGGGGACGTCGATCTGATCGGAACCAGCGACGACTGGGGTGCCTCCAAGCCGGACCCCGCGTTCTTCGACCGCGTGGCTGAGGTCGTCCCGGCCGAGGTGGACGAGATGCTGTACGTCGGCGACCGCATCGACAACGACATCCGCCCTGCCGCGGCGGCCGGCATGCACACCGCGCTGGTGCGTCGTGGCCCGTGGGCGGCGATTCAGTGGCACACGGAGGAAGCGGAGAAGTTCCCGACCTTCAGGGTCGAGAGCCTCCTCGAACTGTCCGGACTGATCGCACAGTTCAACGCGTAAGCGCGCTGACGGTCGTCGACCACCCGTACAGGCGGTCGTCCAGGTCCCGGACGCAGCGTTCATGCTGGTGTGGCGCCAGCGCGCGTCGCACCTCCCGCACTCGGTCCATGCCCATCGCGTACCAGGTCCGCTCCAGCTGGTCGAGCGCGCGCACCGCGTAGTCGCATGAGGCCTCAGGCTCGCCGGCCGCGGCTTCCACGGCGGCGAGGTCACCAAGCACCACGGTGCTCTGTTTTTCCTCGTTGGGGTCGAGTGCGTCGAGGACTCCGAGGAGCGTTGTCCGGGCCTGCGGCAGATGCCCGGCCTTGAGCTGCGTGTTCCCTTTGAACGCGGCCAGCCGTACTGAGGAGAACCAGTCAAGCCAGGCGGGCGACTCATGCTCGGTGCCGCGCGCGAGGATGTCCTCGGCGTGCCCGATCAGGTGTAGCGCGGTCCTCGTGTTGCCGCAGCGGGTCTCGCACTCGGCTTCGACCGCGTCGAGCCAGGCGAGCAGCTCGGCGGACACGGGGCCACGGCGGGCGTAGGTCCGCGCGGCCACCATCCGCTCGACAGCCGCCTCCCGCTCGCCCACCCAGGCTGGGATGAACGCGGTGTGCGCCAGGACCGCGCTGCCCAAGAGCGGATCGTCAGCCTCGCCCGCAGCCTGGAGCGCCCGCAGCAGGGTGTGTCCCGCGCGGTCGGGTTCCCGCATGTCGAAGAACTCGATTCGGCCGGCCAGTAGGTAGCTCTCGGCGAGCGCCGCCGCTGTGCGTGCGCGGGTCCGGCCCGCGGTCTCGGGCAGCAGGGCGCAGCCGAGGGCCGTATGTGCGATCGTCGCGGGGTGCAGGGTTGCTGGCGCGACGGACCAGTACAGGCGCCGGTGGGAGCGGGTGACCGCCTCGTAGTCGTCCGCTGCGGTGGCGGGCTGCACGGTGATGGCTTGCGTCGGGACGGCTGCCAGTCCTGTGGCGGCGGCCGTCGCGGCGAGTACGGTGCGGCGGCCGCGGTCGGTAGCGCCGCCGGGTCGGGTGAATCCCAGGGATTCCAGCTCCTGGCCGAGGAGTCGCGTGAGAGCCTGCGCCACGTCGGGGTGCGGCCAGGGCGGTGTGTCGGACTCCCAGCGGCGGACTTGTCGGACCCCGACGCTGAGAGCGTCAGCGAGTGCCTGCTGGGAGTGGTATCCGGCGGCGAGGCGGGCTGCCTTGAGCCGAGTGTTGCCTGCGGGGCGGGGCACGGCTGCACCTCCACTGTCGTGCGTTCCTTCAAGTGTCGCCGCAGGCCCTCGGATTGGCCAGTTGTAACGCTCAAGGCCTAAGGAAAGTCCGCTTTGCGGCGCCGAGAAGGCCTCTCGAAGCCCTCGAAAGTCGAGTGCAAGAGGGCCAACCTTGATAGCACTTGATCGCTCGGGTCCGAGGAGTCAATCGTGTCGGTCACTCCGTTACTGACTGCCCAGGGGCGCACTCTGCGCGAGGCAGGAGAGGACTGGGACGCGGTGCGCGTACCGCGCCAGCACGGCGTGGCTGCCATCGGGATCCTCGGGGCTCGCTGCGGCGCCGTGCTGGACTACCCCCAACCGCTGTACTTCTTCGTCGCTCGAGGCACCGCCACCGACTGGAACGTCCACGGCACAACAGCAGTCGGAACGGGCACTACCTTGACCATCCCGCCAGCGCGATACACCAGCGGTCCCGGCCCATACTGGCGAGTCTGCCCCGGGGACAGCAACTGGCTCACCGATGTGCACGCGCTCCAGGCGGCTCTCGAGGACTGCTCGGAGGCCCCGGCATGAGCAACGTCGTACACGACATCTCTGGCGGCGTGCTGGAAATGCTCGCACTCCCGGCTCTCGACGGGCTCACCGAGGCCCAGACACGCGGCGCGGTCTGTGTGTGGCACGGCGGGGAGCGTCTCACCGCGGAGACCGCCGTTGACCTCGGCGAGCAGACGGCCCCGCGCTGGTTCCCGCGCGGCTGCCGGGACTGTGTCGCCGGCCGCGCGCACCGCGGGCTCCTCGAGCACGCGTCCCTGTGTGAGCAGTGCGCCGACGAGGCCGCCGAGTGTCCGATAGGGCGTGGCCTGTACCGGCTGGTGCGCGAGTGCCGCCGATGAAGGACTGCGCATATTGCGGCATGCGCATCTTGCCCGGCGAGGAGTACCGCGAGGAGGCCGTGCACGGAGCCACGGGCCCGGGCGGGGCCTACGCCGTCCACGTGAAGCCCTGCAAGCGCGCGCCACGTCCTCCGGGCCAGACGGCTCCTTCCGGCCGCGGCCGCTGAAAACCCCCGCCGTCGCTGTCCGACTCCAGCGCGGCCCACGCAGACCCCCGCCTGGCCATGGCCCGGAAACCGCGGCCAGGCGGGCTCCGCCCTGGCCCCCTCGAGCGCGCAGGGCGGGTGCACGACGGCCCGGAGACCGTCTCTCCGTGAACAGGATGACTGGAGGTCAACCATGGCCAAGCCCAACCTGTACGAACTTCCCGCAGCGGCTGACGCCCCTGCCCGGACGTGGTGCGGCGGCAACCTTGGCGGCGACAACGAGACCTGCGTCCGGACCGAACGACTCGCCGATCTCGATGCGTTCGTCGTCACCGACTCCAAGCCCGAGGGAGCCGGGCATCAACTGCGAATGACCGGCCCGGAGCTCGACACGTTCGCCATCGAGTGGGCCCGCGACCGCAGCCTCTCGCTCTAATCTGAGCGCTCATCCCACCGTGCCCCAGGGTCGCCTCGCTGTTGCGGGGCGACCCATCCCGGAGGATTCATGATGACCACCGCCCTTGAGACACCCCGGCTCACGAGCCAGACGTGGACGGGCCATTGGCATGGCTTCGGCCCGTGGATCGGCGCCCCCGAACGCTACGCCAAGGAGGGCAGTCGGCGGCCACCGCACGAGGTACGGCCCGCCCAGGAAGCGGACCACGGCGCCCGTTACCAGGAGGCTGCAGGCGAGTTCGCCACGTCGAGCCTGCCGCCGCTGATGACCGGGCACTGGCTCGCGAAGCAAGGCCAGGCGTCAGCCGAGCGCACCTGGGCGGACGCCGCAGAGGCTGTGGACTGGCTGAAGCGGCAGTACATCGATGCCCCTCCATTCGAACGGACCGACGGCCTGCGGGCGTACGTCGGCCTGGACGTGAAGCTCGCGTACGCGTCGGATGTCCTCCCTCGGGGAGTGGACGTCACCTGGGTGCACCACACCCAGTCGCGGAGCTTGTTCTCGGCTTCGGTCGTCTGTTGCCCGAACCTCTTTCACCCGGGCGTGAAGTGTCCGGCGTCCCCTCGATGATGAGGAGATCAGATGTCGCTCAGCTTGATGCTGCCCTCGGAGGGGGTGGCTGAACTCCTGGCCGACTGGCCGGACTATCCGCGCGTATACGAGCGCGGTGCGACCGGGCTCGACAACCTCGTCACGCCCACCGTCTTAGGCGAGTGGATCGACACCGGCTGCGTCCCCGCGGCCGAGGTCGCCGTCGTGAAGGCCGGGCCCGCGCTCCACCCGGGCGCGTTCAAGAACGCGGCCGGGCGTACCGACCCGGTCAAGCTGCGCGCCCTCTACGAGCGCGGCCACACGATCCGCCTGGGCAACCTCCAGCGCGTGATCCCAACCTTCGCGAGCATGTCCAAGGCCATCCAGCAGGAGACCGGCTACAGCAACTACGCCCACGCCTTCCTCACCCCCGCCGGACAGCAGGGGCTGCTCCACCATTGGGATCAGCAGATGGCGCTCATCGTGCAGCTCGCCGGCGTGAAGACGTGGCAGCTGTGGAAGCCGGTGTACGCGGCGCCGATGCGCGAGTATCAGGAGTCCTTCCGGGTGTGGCGGCCAGAGTACATCCCGGACTGGGAGGCTGCCGGCCCGGACCTGACCATCGATTTGCAGGCGGGGCAGACGCTGCTCCTGCCGCGGGGCTGGGTGCACAACCCGCACGCCTTGCACCACGCTGAGCCGAGTGTGCACCTGACGTTCGCGATCCGGGAGCGCACGCCGCTGTGGATCGCCGAGCAGCTGGTGGCCCGCGTGATCGAGGACGCCGACTTCCGTCGGATCGTCCGGCCCCGGGACCTGGAAGGAGCGGCACTCGCCGACCAGGTGGGGACGACCGCGCGGGCGCTCGCAGACTGGCTCGGTCGTCTCGACGTGGACGAGATGGCCGGCCTGGTTCGTGCGGCGGCCGTGACGGAGCTGGATTACACCACTTGACGGTGGCTCCGCGGGTACTTGGGCGTGGGGTCACATCGCCTCTGTGCCGCGTCACACTGGCGCCCCCGAAATCTGGTGTCAGCGGCCATCGACAAGTTGGTTGATGTGCACTGTTGAATGTCGTCGCGGCCGTTTTTGATCTTGCGCCAGAGGCAAGATCCATGCCCCCTGAACCCCGTTGGAGGACTGGAAACCTCTGGCAGGGCGGGTTACACGTTTCAGTTCGGCGCACGCATACCGGTCGGAATACCCTAGAACTTTCGTTCGAGGGTCGGTAAGTTCAACGCGCAACGGCCCCGGAGCAGAGGACCGGAAACCTCTGCCACCCGGGGCCGTTGGCTGCCACCTGGGGTGCCTATCGGTGCTTCACCGTCTCACATACATCTCACAGAACGGATGCGACGGGGCAGCCAACTTGCCGCCCACCTAGCGTTTTCACGGACCCAGTGGACGCAACGGACGCGAACGCCGCCAGGGATGACATTGCGGACGTCGTCGTTCATGGCCGCGCATGATAGCGGGCTCGTGTGGACCGTTGTTCGATGGGACTGACGGGACCGTGAATGTGCGGTTACGCTGCGTGGACGGTCGTCGACTGGAGGTACGAATGCGTCACCCTGTCGCGCGGAATCTGGCGGTACTGGTGGTCTCAGCCGCCGTGGTGTCGGTGGGAGCGTCGGCACCGCCGACCTCCGCCCCGGCCCGGGAGACCCGGAACAAGGTGCCTGTGGCCGTGGGCTACGGCGGCGCCGTGGCGAGCGTCGACAAGGACGCAACCGCCGCCGGAATCGAGGTCCTCAAGCAGGGCGGCAACGCGGTGGACGCGGCAGTCGCCACCGCCGCCGCGCTCGGCGTCACCGAGCCCTACTCGTCGGGCATCGGCGGAGGCGGCTACTTCGTCTACTACGACGCCCGAAGCCGCACGGTGCATACGATCGACGGCCGCGAGACGGCCCCGCTCGCCGCGGACTCCGGGCTCTTCGTGGAGAACGGCAAGCCCCTGGCCTTCGCCGACGCCGTCAGCAGCGGCCTCAGCGTCGGAACCCCCGGCTCGCCCGCCACCTGGCAGAAGGCCCTGGACACCTGGGGCACCCGGCAGCTCGGTACCGTCCTGAAGCCCGCCGAACGCATAGCCCGCGACGGGTTCACCGTCGACGACACATTCCGCTCGCAGACCGCGTCGAACGAGACCCGCTTCCGCTACTTCCCCGACACGGCCCAGCTGTTCCTGCCCGGCGGGCAGCTCCCCGCCGTCGGCTCCACCTTCAAGAACCCCGATCTCGCCCGCACCTATGAGGAACTGGGCAGCAAGGGCATCGGCGCGATCTACCACGGCGACCTCGGCAGGGACATCGTCGCCACGGCCGACAAGCCACGGGTGGACCCCGCTTCGGGCTGGAACGCCCGCCCCGGCAAGCTGTCCGCACGGGACCTCGCCGCATACGGCGCCAAACTCCAGGCACCCACGAAGACCTCGTACCGCGGTCTGGGCGTCTACTCCATCGCCCCCTCCTCCTCCGGCGGCACCACCGTCGGCGAGGCGCTCAACATCCTGGAGAAGACGGACCTCTCCAAGGCGAGCGAGGTCCAGTATCTGCACCACTTCATCGAGGCGAGCCGTATCGCCTTCGCGGACCGGGGGCGCTGGGTCGGCGACCCCGCCTTCGAGAACGTGCCGACCTCCGCACTGCTGTCGCAGAAGTACGCCGACTCGCGAGCCTGCCTGATCAAGGACAACGCGGTGCTCACCAGCCCGCTCGCCCCCGGTGACCCGCGCCGTCCGACGCACTGCGGCACCGGGGGCACCGCCGCCCCGACGACGTACGAGGGCGACAACACCACACACCTCACGGTCGCCGACAAGTGGGGCAACGTCGTCTCCTACACGCTCACCATCGAGCAGACCGGCGGCAGCGCGATGACGGTCCCGCACCGCGGCTTCCTCCTCAACAACGAACTGACGGACTTCTCCTTCACGCCCGCGAACCCGGCCGTCCACGACCCGAACCTGCCCGGTCCCGGCAAGCGCCCGCGCTCCTCGATCTCGCCGACCATCGTGCTCGACCAGCAGCACCGCCCGGTCGTCGCCCTCGGCTCGCCCGGCGGCGCGACCATCATCACGACCGTGCTGCAGACCCTGACCGAGTTCCTCGACCGCCGTCTGCCGCTGGTGGACGCCATCGCCGCGCCGCGCGCGAGCCAGCGCAACGCGGCCAAGACGGAACTCGAACCCGCCCTCTACAACAGCGGTATGCGCGAGCGGTTGGAGGCGATCGGGCACTCCTTCACACTGAACCCGGAGATCGGCGCGGCCACCGGTGTGCAGCGGCTGCCCGGCGGCAAGTGGCTGGCCGCGGCGGAGAAGGTGCGGCGCGGCGGTGGGTCCGCGATGGTGGTGGACCCGGCGCCGTAGGCGCTCCACGGGAACTCCGGTTCATCACCGGCGGGTTCGTGGTGGCCGCTCCCGCTCGCGTGGCGGAGCCGTATGCCGGCAGCGCCCCGTGCCCCTTCGGGGCGCTGCCGAACCGCACCCGTCCGTGCGGCGGTACCCGATCGGGCCGCGGACGGCGGTGCTCCGGTGGTGTGGAGCCGTACGGGCTACACGGATATGGCTCACTCGGGAGGGCGGCCGGTCTCGTCCCCGATTCCCCCGGGGCGGAGCGGGCCGTCCTCCTGCTGGGCCGCAGCCTGCCACCACCCCGGCGCCGAGGCCGCCTCCGGCTTCGCGGCGGGCGGCTCGCCCCGGAAGGCGAGCTGTCCCTCCTCGACGTCCACCACGACCGCGCCGTCCCGTTCGATCCGGCCGTCCAGCAGCAGCCGGGAAAGCTGGTTGTCGACCTCCCGCTGAATGGTGCGGCGCAGCGGCCGGGCGCCGTACTCCGGCTGGAAGCCGCGCTGAGCGAGCCAGTCGACGGCCGCCCCGGTGAACGTCACATCGATGTCCTGGGCGTGCAGCCGGCGCCGCGTCTTGTCGAGCATGAGGTCCGTGATCTGCCGCAGTTGCGCGGCCGTCAGCTGCCGGAAGACCACGATCTCGTCGATGCGGTTGAGGAACTCGGGCCGGAAGTGCTCCCGCAGCGGGCGCAGGATCTGCTCCCGGCGGGCCTCCTCGTCCGCCTCCGCGCCGCCCGAACCGAACCCTATGGACGCGCCGCGCCGGGTGATCGCCTCGGAGCCGAGGTTGCTGGTCATGGCGACGACGGTGTTGGTGAAGTCCACCGTGCGCCCTTGGGCGTCGGTCAGGCGGCCGTCGTCGAGGACCTGGAGCAGGATGTTGAAGACATCGGGGTGGGCCTTCTCCACCTCGTCGAGGAGCAGCAGCGAGTAGGGGTGGCGTCGCACCACCTCGGTGAGCTGCCCGGCCTCCTCGTGGCCGACGTACCCGGGAGGGGCGCCCACCAGCCGGCTGACGGTGTGCCGCTCCTGGTACTCGCTCATGTCGAGGCGGACCATGCGCTCCTCGCTGCCGAACAGCACCTCCGCGAGCGCGCGGGCGAGTTCGGTCTTGCCGACGCCGGTCGGTCCGAGGAAGAGGAAGCTGCCGATCGGACGGTCGGGGCTCGACAGCCCGGCGCGCGAGCGCATCACCGCGTCGGCCACCACGGCGACCGCCTCGTTCTGCCCGACGACCCGCTGGTGCAGATGCTCTTCCAGGCCCAGCAGCCGCTTCTTCTCCTCCTCGGTGAGCCGGCTGACCGGGATGCCGGTGAGCCGTGAGACCACCTCGGCGACGGCTTCGGCGGTCACCTCCAGATGCTGCCCCTCGTCGGCTTCGGTGTCGCCGGAAGCCTGGTCGATCCGGTCCTTGAGCTCGGTGATGCGGTCCCGCAGCCGGGTCGCCTGCTCGTAGCTCTCGTCGGCCACCGCCTGGTCCTTGTCCCTGGTCAGCCGTTCGACCTCCCGCTCCAGGGCCCGTACGTCCGTGCCCTTGGTCCGGGCGCGCAGTCGTACCCGGGCGCCCGCCTGGTCGATCAGGTCGATGGCCTTGTCCGGCAGATGACGGTCGGTGAGATAGCGGTCCGACAGCTCGACGGCCGCGACCAGCGCCTCGTCCGTGTAGCGGACCTGGTGATGGGCCTCGTAGCGGTCGCGCAGCCCGCGCAGGATCTCGATGGCGTCCGGGACGGTCGGCTCGGGAACCAGGATCGGCTGGAAGCGGCGGGCGAGCGCCGCGTCCTTCTCTATCCTGCGGTACTCCTCCAGCGTGGTGGCGCCCACGATGTGCAGTTCGCCGCGGGCGAGCGCGGGCTTGAGGATGTTGCCGGCGTCCATGGAGCCGCCCTCGGTGCCGCTGCCCCCCGCGCCGACGACGGTGTGCAACTCGTCTATGAACACGATGAGTTCGTCCGAGCGCGCCCGGATCTCGCTCACGATGCTGGTGAGCCGCTCCTCGAAGTCGCCGCGGTAGCGGGTGCCCGCGACCACCGCGGTCAGGTCCAGGGCGACGACCCGGCGGCCGAGCAGGATGTCCGGCACGTCGCTGTCCGCGATGCGCTGGGCGAGCCCCTCGACGATGGCGGTCTTGCCGACGCCCGCGTCACCGATGAGAACCGGGTTGTTCTTGCCGCGGCGGGAGAGCACCTCGATGGTCTGCTCGATCTCCTCGTCCCGGCCGATGACCGGATCGATCAGGCCCTGACGCGCGACTTCGGTGAGGTCGCGGCCGTACTTGTCCAGGGTCGGGGTCGAGGAGGGCCGGGGCCGTTCCTGGCGCGTCTGCGTGGCTTCCGCGCCGTCCGCGGGCAGGGTGGAAGGCGCGTAGTGCGCAGAGTGCAGGATGTGCCCCGCGGCGGAGTCCGGGTTGGCGGCCAGGGCGCTGAGCACATGCTCGGGGCCGATATAGCCGGCGCCGCTGGCGCGGGCCAGTTCGTGCGCGTCCAGCAGGGCGCGCTTGACGGCCGGCGTCAGGGACAGCGAGGTGGGCGGCTGCGTCTCGCCGGGCCCCTGCCGGGCCGGGCCCGCGCGCTGGTCGATTTCCGTGGCCAGCGAGTCGGGGTCCGCGCCCGCGCGGCTCAAGAGGCTCCGGGTGGGTTCCGCGGACAGCGCGGCGCGCAGCAGATGCTGGGTGTCCAGGTCACGGCTGCCGTGCTCGGCGGCGTACTGCGCGGCCCCGGCGACCAGCTGCCGGGCCGGCTCGCTGAGCAGCCGTCCGAGGTCGACCTGCCGGGGACCGGGGCGCTGCCCGCCGCCGAAGATACGTGCGAAGAACTCTGCGAAGGGGTCCGAGCCGTAGCCCTGCGGACCGTTGAACCCGCTGGTCATGGCATTCCGTTCCGGCGTCCCGGGGCCCGGGACACGCTCGCTGATCGACGTGCCGGTGCCGGTGCCGGGTGCCCGGGCGGGGCCCGGTCACACCTGCCGGGTCCTGTCGCAGGCATCGCGGGGCAGGCGGGGAATGACGACAGGGCCCAAGGCGCGCCCGGCGCTCGTACCACGATGGCACGAACGCCGGGTGCGCGCAGTGCGAAGGCGTGGACGCCGGGTGCGCGCGGCGCGCAGCCCTCAGGTACATCCCGTATTGCTGCGCGGCGCAGTAATCCCCGATGATATCTGCGTCACGCAGTTAATGTGTCACGCAGTAAATCGTTCCTGGGGGCCCCATGCTCACCGTCGCCGTCACCGGGGCCACCGGAGCCCAGGGCGGGGCCACCGCCCGCGCCCTGCTCGCAGCCGGCCACCGGGTACGCGCGCTCACCCGCCGCACCGATTCGCCCGCCGCCGATGCCCTGCGCGGGCTCGGCGCCGAGGTGTGCCGCGCCGACTTCGACGACCGGCCTTCGCTCGAGGCCGCCCTCGCCGGGGCGGACTCCCTGTTCGCGGTCACCACCCCGTTCGGCGCGGGCGCCGGCACCGGCACCGAAGTCCGTCAGGGCGAGTCCCTCGTGGACGCCGCGGCCGAAGTCCATGTCGGGCACGTCGTGTACACCTCCGCCGCCCATGCCGACCGGGACACCGGTGTCCCGCACTACGAGAGCAAGCGCGCGGTCGAGCGGCACCTGCGTGCGGCCGGGGTGCCCTGGACGGTGATCGGCCCGGCGGCGTTCATGGACAACTTCGCCACCGGCTGGACCCTCGACGGGCCGACCACCGCCGGCCTCGACGTCGACGCCGCCGGGCTTCGGCGCGATCACCCCGACGTAGGCTGGCACAGCTTCACCGACTGGGCCGCCGCTCAGGACTGGCCCGCACTCCTGGTCGGCAAGCCCGCGCGTCACTGAGTCCCGTGCGGGAGTGCCCTCGTACCGATCGGTCACTTGCTCAACCGTGCGGCGTGCTGCGGGAGTTCGGGATCAGCGGTGCTCGCGGCCCGGCGCGGGGAGACGACCGGGCTCCTGCCGGGCCGTGAGGATCCGCGGGCCCTCGTCCGTGATCGCCACCGTGTGTTCCGTGTGCGCCGCGCGGGAGCCGTCGTCGGTGCGCAGCGTCCAGCCGTCGCGGTCCGTGTGGAAGCCGTCCGTGCCGCCGCCGATGAGCATGGGCTCGATGGCCAGCGCCATGCCGTGCCGCAGCCGCATGCCGCGCCCGGGCCGCCCCTCGTTGGGGACCGACGGGTCCTCGTGCATCCGGCGGCCCACGCCGTGCCCGCCGAAGCCGTCCGGGATGCCGTATCCGGCGGCCCGGCACACCGAGCCGATCGCGTGGGCGATATCCCCGATCCGGTTGCCGACCACCGCGGCTCGGATGCCCGCCGCGAGCGCACGCTCCGCGGTCTCGATCAGCCTCAGATCCTGGCCGCGGGGCTTGCCCACGACGAAGCTGATCGCCGAATCGCCGACCCAGCCGTCCAGGACGGCGCCGCAGTCGACGGAGAGGAGGTCGCCGTCGCGCAACCGGTAGCCGCCGGGGATTCCGTGCACGATCGCGTCGTTGACGGATGCGCAGATGACGGCGGGGAACGGCGTCGGTGCGAAGGCCGGCCGGTAGCCGAGGAAGGGTGACCCGGCGCCGGCCTCGCCCAGCACCTGGCGGGCCACCTCGTCCAGTTCCAGGAGGGACACGCCCACGTCCGCGGCCTCCCTGACCGCGGCGAGGGTCCGGCCGACCACTTTTCCGGCTGCGTGCATGGCGTCGATCGAGAGGTCCGTCTTCAGTTCCACCATGCCAATTACTATACCGCTTGACTCCAATTACTATACCGGTCCGGCGGTGGGTGTCCGGTATTAGAATGGGCCCATGGTGCGCAACCCGCTGACCCCCGAAGAACGCGAACGAGGCGAACGGCTCGGGCGGTTGCTGCGCGAGGCCCGCGCGGACCGCAGCATGGCGGAGATCGCCGCGGGCGCCGGTATCTCCGCCGAGACGCTCCGCAAGATCGAGACAGGACGCGCACCGACTCCGGCCTTCTTCACGGTCGCGGCGCTGGCGAGGGTGCTCGGCCTGTCTCTGGACGAACTCATCGGACGGTGCGCTCCGGCCGCGTTCCCCGCTTAGCGGTGCCGCCGGATCCGCCGTCCGGGTGTGCCGCCGGATCCGCCGTCCGGACCTTTCGCCCGGGTCGCTGTTCGTGGGTGCCGCCCATTGCGTCGTCGCCGACAATCCGACGACTCACCCGCAGGGGTGCGAAACATGATCGACTCAGCGGGTTCACGACGATGGTCTTGGCAAGGCTCTCCCGGAGGCTTACGTTCAAGCGTCTACGGCCTGCGTCTACGGGCGTAGAGGCTCTCTGACGTCCCCGCGTGGGACAACAGGCAAAGGAGCGGCACCATGGCCCACGTCGTACGCGCCGCACTGGTCCAGGCGACCTGGACCGGCGATACCGAGTCCATGATCGACAAGCATATGGCGCACGCCCGCGAGGCGGCCCGGCAGGGCGCGAAAATCATCGGCTTCCAGGAAGTCTTCAACGCCCCCTACTTCTGTCAGGTCCAGGAGCCCGAGCACTACCGCTGGGCCGAGCCCGTGCCCGACGGCCCCACGGTCACCCGAATGCGGGAACTCGCCCGCGAGACCGGAATGGTGATCGTCGTACCCGTCTTCGAGGTCGAGCAGTCCGGCTTCTACTACAACACCGCGGCCGTGATCGATGCGGACGGCAACTACCTCGGCAAGTACCGCAAGCACCACATCCCCCAGGTGAAGGGCTTCTGGGAGAAGTACTACTTCAAACCGGGCAACCTGGGCTGGCCCGTCTTCGACACCGCCGTCGGCAAGGTCGGCGTGTACATCTGCTACGACCGCCACTTCCCGGAGGGCTGGCGTCAACTGGGCCTCAACGGCGCCCAGCTCGTCTACAACCCGTCCGCGACCTCGCGTGGCCTGTCCGCCTACCTCTGGCAGCTGGAACAGCCCGCCGCCGCAGTCGCCAATGAGTACTTCGTCGCCGCGATCAACCGCGTGGGCCAGGAGGAGTACGGCGACAACGACTTCTACGGCACGAGCTACTTCGTCGACCCGCGCGGACAGTTCGTGGGGGAGGCCGCCGGCGACAAGGACGAGGAACTCCTCGTACGGGACCTCGACTTCGACCTCATCGAAGAAGTGCGGCAGCAGTGGGCGTTCTACCGCGACCGCCGCCCCGACGCGTACGAAGGACTGGTGAAGCCGTGACCGACCTGTACGCCCGGCACCGGGCCGTCCTGCCCGAATGGCTGGCGCTCTACTACAAGGACCCGCTCGAGATCACCCATGGCGAGGGCCGCCACGTCTGGGACGCCGACGGCAGGAAGTACCTCGACTTCTTCGGCGGGATCCTCACCACGATGACCGCGCACGCCCTGCCCGAGGTCACCAAGGCGGTGGCCGAGCAGGCCGGACGCATCATCCACTCGTCGACCCTCTACCTCAACCGGCTGATGGTCGAACTGGCCGAACGCATGGCCCAGTTGAGCGGCATCCCGGACGCCCGGGTCTTCTTCACCACGTCCGGCACCGAGGCCAACGACACCGCGCTGCTGCTCGCGACCACCTACCGGCGCACCAATCAGATCCTGGCGATGCGCAACAGCTACCACGGCCGCTCGTTCAGCGCGGTCGGCATCACCGGCAACCGCTCCTGGTCCCCGACCTCGCTGTCCCCGCTCCAGACGCTGTACGTCCACGGAGGCGTCCGCACCCGTGGCCCCTTCGCCCACCTCAGCGACGCCGCGTTCATCTCCGCCTGCGTCGAGGACCTCAAGGACCTGCTCGGGCACACCCGGCCACCGGCCGCGCTGATCGCCGAACCCATCCAGGGCGTCGGCGGTTTCACCTCGCCGCCCGACGGGCTGTACGCGGCCTTCCGCGACGTCCTGTGGGAGCGCGGCATCCTGTGGATCTCCGACGAGGTGCAGACGGGCTGGGGCCGCACGGGCGACCACTTCTGGGGCTGGCAGGCACACGGCCAGAGCGGACCGCCGGACATCCTGACCTTCGCCAAGGGCATCGGCAACGGCATGTCCATCGGCGGGGTCGTCGCCCGCGCCGAGATCATGAACTGCCTGGACGCCAACTCCATCTCCACCTTCGGCGGCACCCAGATCACCATGGCCGCGGGCCTCGCCAACCTCGGCTACCTGCTGGAACACGACCTCCAGGGCAACGCGCGGCGCGTCGGCGGCCTGCTCATCGAGCGGCTGCGGGCCGTCGCCGCGGGGCTGCCCGTCGTGCGGGAGGTACGCGGGCGCGGACTTATGATCGGCGTCGAACTGGTGCGCCCCGGCACCGACAAGGCCGACCCGGACGCGGCCTCGGCCGTGCTCGAAGCCGCCCGCGCCGAAGGGCTGCTGCTCGGAAAGGGCGGCGGCCACAACACCAGCGTGCTGCGCATCGCCCCGCCGCTCACGCTCACCGTCGCCGAGGCCGAGGAGGGAGCCGCCATCCTCGCGCGCGCCCTCGGGAGCGTCCACTGACGACGGGCAGGAGCTGTCTTCAGCACGACCGGAGCAAGGGAACACAGCCATGACCAGCGCCCTGGAACCCGCCCTGTCGGTCCGCCAGGTCCTCACACTGGACCGGGTGCTCGCCGGAGAGCCCGAGGTGGTGGCCGGCGCGGGGAACCTGGACCGGCCCGTGCGCTGGGTGCATGTCGCCGAGGCCGCCGACGTCGGGGTGATGCTCACCGGGGGCGAGATGGTCCTCACCACCGGGGTGCTGCTCGCCGGCGACACGGACAAGCAGGCCGAGTACATCAGATCCCTGCACCGCGCGGAGGCCGCGGCCGTCGTCCTCGGACTCGGCCGCGCCTTCCCCTCGCCCCCTGACGTGATGCGCCGGGCCGCAGAGCGCTGCGGGCTGCCGATGGTGGTCCTGCACCGGCCCTTCCCCTTCGCCGAACTGACCGAAGAGGTCCAGTCCCGGCTCGTACGGCGGAAGTTCGCGGCCGTGAGCCTGTCGGAAACCGTGCGGACCGCCCTGACCGGGCTCATCACCGCGGGCGCGCCCCTGAAGCGGCTGCTCGACGAGATCGCCGTGCACGCCGGATGCCCCGTGGTCCTCACCAACCTCGCCCACCGTGTGCTCGCCACGGCGGGGGAGCGGCCCGCCGTGGACGATGTGCTGCGCGACTGGGAACGCATCGCCCGGCAGGCGGGCGGCAACGAGGGCGACGGCTGGGTCCGCGCGGAACTGGGCGGACGCGGCGAGCGCTGGGGCCGGATCGTGCTGTGCGGTTACCGGGGCGACAGCGCCGTCGGACGGCTCCTCGCCGAGCGCGCGGCCGAGGCCCTCGTCCTGCACCGCATGCTCACCGGCGGCGCGCACACCTGGGAGGAGCACTCCGCGCAGAGCCTGCTGACCGACCTCGTCTCCGGGGCCGTACCGGCCCGCCGGCTCCTGCCGCGCGCCCGCGCCGCCGGCCTGCCCGTGAACCGCCGTACCTTCCTCCCGCTCGTCGTACGCGACGGCGACCCCGCCCATCTCGACCGGATCCTGCGCCTGCTGGGCCTGTCCGGACTCGTCGCCGACCTCGGCGACGGGGCCACCGCCGTCCTGCTCAGCCTCGCCCGCGACCAGGACGCCGAGGCGCAGGCAGCACACTTCGCGGGCCGGCTTGCCACGGAATCCGCCACGGTCGTCGCGGCGGCCGACGCGCGCACCGCCTGGGAGGACGTACCCGCGGGGCTGCGCGAGGCCCGCCATGTGGCGGACGCCGTGGCAGGCCACTCCGCCGCGCTCGACCTGCCGCCGGTCGTCCGCCTCAGGGACGTTCATCTGCGTGGTCTGATCCGGCTGTTGCGCGACGACCCGCACGTCCAGTCCTTCGCCGAAAGGGAACTGGACGGGCTGCTGTGCGGCCACGACGCGGAAGCGGAACTGCTGCCCGTGCTGCGGACCTACCTCGCCACCGGACGCAACAAGTCCCGCACCGCCCAGCTTCACCACGTCAGCCGCCCCGCCCTGTACCGCAGGCTGGAGGTAATACAGTCCCGCCTCGGCGTCGACCTGGACGACTTCGAGCAGGCCGCCTCCGTGCACATCGCGCTGCTCGCGCACGACGCCCAACAAGGGTGAAACGCCATGGAAGAGCGCGGGAAACAGGTGTCGGCCGGCCGGGGTGACATCGTGGAACGCCAGAGGGCCGGGGACGTGACACGGTGCAACTCAAACCGGACCACCGGACTTCCTAGGCTCGCCGCACACCGAGCGACCGGAGGTCCCGATGAGCAGAGTGATCCGTGCCGCCGTCTTCCAGACCGCCTGGACCGGCGACAAGGAATCGATGATCCAGGTGCACGAGCAGGCGGCCCGCGACGCCGCCGCGCAGGGCGCCCAGGTCCTGTGCTTCCAAGAGCTGTTCTACGGGCCGTACTTCTGCCAGGTCCAGGACCCGGCGTTCTACGAGTACGCCGAGCGGATCCCGGACGGCCCCATCGTGAGGCGCTTCCAGGCACTGGCCAAGGAACTGGGCATCGTGCTGGTCCTGCCCATGTACGAGGAGGAGCAGCCCGGCGTCCTCTACAACACCGCCGGGGTGATCGACGCCGACGGCTCGTACCTCGGCAAGTACCGCAAGACCCACATCCCGCAGGTGAAGGGATTCTGGGAGAAGTTCTACTTCCGTCCGGGCAACTCCGGCTGGCCCGTCTTCGACACCAAGGTGGGCCGGATCGGCGTCTACATCTGCTACGACCGCCACTTCCCGGAGGGCTGGCGCGCCCTCGGACTCGCGGGCGCCGAGATCGTGTTCAACCCCTCGGCCACCTCGCGCGGACTGTCCGGCTATCTGTGGCAGCTGGAGCAGCCGGCGGCGGCCGTGGCCAACGAGTACTTCGTGGGCGCGATCAACCGTGTGGGCGTGGAGGAACTGGGCGACAACGACTTCTACGGCACGTCGTACTTCGTGGACCCCGAGGCACAGTTCGTCGGGGAGGTGGCGAGCGACAAGGAGACCGAACTGGTCGTGCGCGACCTGGACCTGGCGAAGCTGAGGGAGGTCCGCGACCGCTGGCAGTTCTACCGCGACCGCGCCCCCTCCGCGTACACCCCCTTGACGGCCCCGTAAACCAAACAGACCTCGCGCCCCTCTATAGGGGCGCGGGACAGTACCGGCATGCGGCTCCGCCACGCGGGCGCAAACGGAGGCGCGAGACACGACACGGACAGGGCCAAGGGCCACCACGCATCCAGGGGCGGGGGGCTGCATCGATATGCGGCTCCGCCGCGCGGGCGCAAAGAACCCACCACCGACCCGCACGTTCCAACCGCCCCCAGCGGAGCGCCAACGCAGGAGAGAGGGAACATGACCCGCACCGTCATCCGCGGCGGCCTAGTCGTCACCGCCTCCGACGAGATCCACGCCGACGTCCTGATCGAGGACACCCGCATCGCCGCCCTCGCCGCGACCGGCACCCCGGCCGCCGAGGCCTTCACGGCCGAGCGGACCATCGACGCCACCGGCAAGTACGTGATCCCGGGCGGTGTCGACGCCCACACCCACATGGAGCTGCCGTTCGGCGGCACCTTCGCCTCCGACACCTTCGAGACCGGCACCCGCGCCGCCGCCTGGGGCGGCACCACCACGATCATCGACTTCGCGGTGCAGAGCGTCGGACACACGCTGCGCGAGGGCCTGGACGCCTGGCACGCCAAGGCGGAGGGCAACTGCGCCATCGACTACGGCTTCCACATGATCGTCTCCGATGTGAACCAGGAGACGCTCAAGGAGATGGACCTGCTGGTGGAGGAGGGCGTCACGTCCTTCAAGCAGTTCATGGCGTATCCGGGTGTCTTCTACAGCGACGACGGCCAGATCCTGCGCGCCATGCAGCGCTCCGCCGACAACGGCGGCCTGATCATGATGCACGCCGAGAACGGCATCGCGATCGACGTACTGGTGGAGCAGGCCCTCGCCCGCGGCGAGACCGACCCGCGCTACCACGGTGAGGTCCGCAAGGCCCTCCTGGAGGCCGAGGCCACCCACCGGGCCATCAGGCTCGCCCAGGTCGCCGGGGCGCCGCTGTACGTCGTGCACGTCTCGGCGCAGGAGGCGGTCGCCGAGCTGGCCAGGGCGCGCGACGAAGGGCTGCCCGTCTTCGGCGAGACCTGCCCCCAGTACCTCTTCCTGTCCACCGACAACCTCGCCGAGCCCGACTTCGAGGGCGCCAAGTATGTGTGCAGCACCCCGCTGCGGCCCAGGGAGCACCAGGCGGCGCTGTGGAAGGGCCTGCGAACAGGCGACCTCCAGGTGGTCTCGACCGACCACTGCCCCTTCTGCTTCGTGGGCCAGAAGGAGCTGGGCCGGGGCGACTTCTCGAAGATCCCCAACGGTCTGCCGGGCGTCGAGAACCGCATGGACCTGCTCCACCAGGCCGTGGTCGACGGGCAGATCTCGCGCCGCCGCTGGATCGAGATCGCCTGCGCCACCCCTGCCCGGATGTTCGGTCTCTACCCGAAGAAGGGCACCATCGCCCCGGGCGCGGACGCCGACATCGTCATCTACGACCCGCACGCCGAGCAGGTCATGTCCGCCGAGACCCACCACATGAACGTCGACTACTCGGCCTACGAGGGCAGGCGCACCACCGGCCGGGTGGAGACCGTCCTCTCGCGCGGTGAACCCGTCATCACGCAGCGGGAGTTCACCGGACACGCGGGACACGGCGTCTACACCCCGCGTTCCACGTGTCAGTATCTCAACTAGGAGTGGCGCTTATGGAATTCGGACTGGTCCTCCAGACCGACCCCCCAGCCTCCCGTGTCGTCAGCCTGATGAAGCGGGCCGAACGCAACGGCTTCAGCTACGGCTGGACCTTCGACTCGGCCGTGCTGTGGCAGGAACCCTTCGTGATCTACAGTCAGATTCTGGCCAACACACAGAAGTTGACCGTGGGTCCGATGGTGACGAACCCAGGCACCCGCACCTGGGAGGTGACCGCCTCAACGTTCGCCACGCTCAACGACATGTTCGGCAATCGCACGGTGTGCGGCATCGGCCGCGGCGACTCGGCGATGCGCGTCGCCGGACGCAAGCCCAACACCCTGGCCCGTATAAGCGACGCCATGAAGGTGATCCGTGCGCTCGCCCGGGGCGAGGAGGCCGACCTCGGCGGCACAGTGGTCAAGTTCCCCTGGGTCAGGCCCGGCGCCGAACTCCCCGTGTGGATGGCCGCGTACGGCCCCAAGGCGCTGAAGATGACCGGGGAGGAGGCGGACGGCTTCATCCTCCAGCTCTCCGATCTGTATCTGACCGAGTACATGGTCAAGGCCGTCAGGGACGCCGCCGTGGCCGCCGGACGCGACCCGTCCGAGGTCAGGATCTGTGTCGCCGCGCCCGCGTACGTCACCGAGGACGACTCGCCCGAGGCACTCGCCCACGCACGGGACCAGTGCCGCTGGTTCGGCGGCATGGTCGGCAACCACGTCGCCGACCTCGTCGCCAAGTACGGCGCGCACTCCGACGCCGTACCCGAGGAACTGACCGACTACATCAAGGCCCGTGAAGGCTACGACTACTCCCACCACGGACGCAGCGACAACCCCGACACCCAGTTCGTGCCCGACGAGATCGTGGACAGGTTCTGCGTCATCGGCCCCGTGGAGAAGCACATCGAGAAGCTGACCGCCCTGCGCGACCTCGGTGTCGACCAGTTCGCGGTCTACGACATGCACGACGCCCAGGAAGCCGTGATCGACGCCTACGGCAGCAAGGTCATCCCGGCTCTGAAGCGCTAGTGCTGCGGCCGGAAAAAGAGGTTCACCGGCTCGGCAAGCCTTTCCGGCCCTAGCTCCGGGTCCTGAGACCCGCCATCTCCCCGGTCGTCCCCTTCCCGCTCCCCCGGGAAGGGGGCACAGGGCGCTCACCGCGCACCCCCCATCGGCACAGCCACCCGCACGGCCTCCCCCGTCCCGCCTCACGATGGGCCAGCCCATGACCGATACAGCCTCCGGGGCCATACCGATGGCCGCACAAGTGAACCGTCCCGACGGGCGCGTCGAGTTCGCGCCCGGCGCGCCGCCGCCGAGCGGCCCGTACGCCAACCAGGACCTTCTGCCCGTCCCCGTCGAGAAGCGCACCTGGACCACCTACAACTTCTCCGCGCTGTGGGTCGGCATGGCCCACAACACGGCTTCCTGGACGCTGGCCTCCGGTCTGATCGCGGTCGGCATGGACTGGAAGCAGGCGGTGTTCACCATCGCCCTCGCCAATGTGATCGTGCTGATCCCGATGCTGCTCACCGGGCACGCGGGACCGAAGTACGGCATTCCCTTCCCGGTGTTCGCCCGCGCCTCCTTCGGCGTGCGCGGCGCCAACCTTCCCGCTGTCGTACGCGCGTTGGTGGCGTGCGGCTGGTTCGGCATCCAGACCTGGATCGGCGGCGAGGCGATCTACTTCCTCGCCGGGAAGCTCGTCGGGGAGAACTGGGCGAACGCCTCCAAGGTGGGCGGCTACGCCTGGACCATGTGGCTGTCCTTCGCGATCTTCTGGGTGATCCAGGTCGCCATCATCTACCGGGGCATGGAGACCATCCGCCGCTTCGAGAACTGGGCGGCGCCCTTCGTGCTCGTCGGAGCGTTCGTGATGCTCTGGTGGATGAGCAACAAGGCCGGCGGCTTCGGCACGCTCGTCAGCCAGCACTCACAGCTGGGCTGGGGCGGCGGCTTCTGGAAGCTGTTCTGGCCCTCCCTCATGGGCATGATCGGCTTCTGGTCCACGCTGTCCCTGAACATCCCGGACTTCACCCGGTACGGAAGGAGCCAGAAGGCCCAGACCTGGGGACAGACCCTCGGCCTGCCGACGACGATGACCCTGTTCGCGTTCCTGTCGGTGCTGGTCACCTCGGGCTCGCAGGCGGTGTACGGAAAGCCCATCTGGGACCCGGTGCAACTGGCGGCCAAGACGGACAACGTGGTCGGTCTGCTGTACGCGCTGGTGACCGTTCTGGTGGCGACCCTGTCGGTGAACATCGCGGCCAACCTGGTCTCCCCGGCCTTCGACTTCTCCAACGTCGCGCCCCGCAGGATCAGTTTCCGCAAGGGTGCCCTCATCACCGCGGTACTGGCCGTGGTGATCAGCCCCTGGAAGCTGTATTCCGACCCGCAGGGCTACATCTTCACCTGGCTGGGCCTGGTCGGCGGTCTGCTCGGCACGGTGGCGGGCATCCTCATCGCCGATTACTGGATCCTGCGGCGCGCCAGGCTCGATCTCACCGACCTCTACACCGCGGGCGGGCGGTACTGGTACGCAGGCGGCTGGAACTGGAGAGCCGTCGTGGCCTTCGTGGTCGGCGGTGTCCTGGCGGTCGGCGGCGCGGACTTCCATCCGCTCTTCGACGGGCGCCCCATCCCGGCGCTGTCGCAGCTCGCCGGCTACGGCTGGGCGGTGGGCCTCGGCACCTCGCTGGTGCTGTATCTGTCGCTGATGCTGTTGCGCGGGAGGGAGAGGCTCTGAGGCCGGCGGCCGTGCGGCCGCTGGAGGCCGTCAGCTCTTGCCGCTGCCGGCCTTCAGCGCCGCCGCCGCGTCCTTGGCGGCCTTGATGGCCCCCTTGTTGATCTCGTCCGTACTCGGCGCCTTCTTCGTCTCGAAGTTGCTGCCGTTGTACGTGATGGACACCAGCGCGTTGGACATGCGGACGATCACCGCACCCTCACGGGTCTCCTGCTTGTCCGCGGTGGTGAGGTTCACAACGGAATAGGCCGAATCGCCCAGACCCGGGACCGCGCCTCCACCGCTCTTGTCCGATGTGCGCTGCGTGTACGACTTCTGCGCCAGCGCCTCCGAGTCCATGATGTCGAAGGTGACGTCGAGCCAGCGGTAGTCGAAGCCCTTGAGCGCGTTCCAGGAGCAGGTGCGCCGGATGGACTTGTCCGTCGACGGGATCTCCTTGCCGGTGGTGGGCGCGCCCGGGACCAGCGACTTGATCGTGGCCGCGGTGATGCCGCCGCACGGTTCGGGCGCCGTGGCGTATGTCTTGACCGCGGGTGCCGTGGACGCCGTGGCGCCGCTCCCGGTGTTCTGGGTGGCTCCGGTCCCGCCCCCCTGTGCCGTCTTGTGCCCGGTGGCCGAGTCCGCGGCGAGCGGCCCGGAGGACAGCGCCCAGCCCGCGGATGCGAGCACGACGACCGGCAGCAGGCGCGCGGTCAGGGCGAGCGGCAGAGGAAGAGACTGCACGGGCGCACTTTTCGTGGGGACGGTGCGGAGGATGAGGTCCACACTGCGGACGGGACGCCAGTCTCACATGACTGGCTGCGGGGCGGAAGTACGAACTCGCTCCGTGCCCGCCCGGTGACACAAGCACCTTGACGAACCGTGAGTTTCCGCGGCCGTTGTCGGAGACTGTGTCCGCTTATGTCCTCGTCTACGCCCGCGCCGCCGCCGATCCCGGGTGCCGATCCCGTCGGTGACCGCGCTCAC
The DNA here is from genome assembly GCF_040644155.1 of Streptomyces sp. NPDC047022. Classification (NCBI taxonomy): domain Bacteria; kingdom Bacillati; phylum Actinomycetota; class Actinomycetes; order Kitasatosporales; family Streptomycetaceae; genus Streptomyces; species Streptomyces sp. NPDC047022. Next base: position 26,306 of record NZ_JBEYVV010000015.1, read on the forward strand.
TGCATGAGTGTGATCGCGTAGGCCAGGAAGAAGCCGGCCACCATGATCACCAGCAGCGTGATCACGATCAGCGGTGTCTTGGCCCAGCCGCGCGTCGTCTGGTATTCGTGCTGCGGGGTGGCCTCGGCGATGCTGCCCTCGGCCGGCGGGGTCTCGCCGGGAGGTACTCCGCCCGGCTGCACCCCGGGCATGGGCTTCGAGCTCTCCCACCTAATCTGGCTCATGAACATCGCGTACCCGCGTGCGCTGCGCTTAAGCGAAAATATGCGGTCAAAATAGAAGAAAAAACCCCGGAGGCTCTCGGATGACCGGCAGTGCAGAACCCGTCCTGCTGCACACCACCGGGCGTGTCGCCCGTATCACCCTCAATCGCCCCGAGGCGCTCAACGCGCTGACGCGCGAGATGGTGCGCCGCATCGACGAGGCGCTCACCGCCTGGGAGCACGATCCTGCCGTAGAGGCCGTCGTGATCACCGGCGCGGGGGAGCGTGGGCTGTGCGCGGGCGGAGACATGCGTGCCGTGCACGACGAAGCGCGCGAAGGGGACAGTGCCGCACCGGCCGCGTTCTGGCGCGACGAGTACCGCCTCAACGCCCACATCGCCCGCTACCCGAAGCCGTACGTCGCCCTCATGGACGGGATCGTCATGGGCGGCGGCGTCGGGATCTCGGCACACGGCGGTGTCCGGATCGTCACCGACCGGTCGAGGGTCGCCATGCCCGAGACCGGCATCGGATTCGTCCCCGACGTCGGAGGCACGTACCTGCTGTCCCGCGCCCCGGGCGAACTGGGCACCCACCTCGGCCTGACAGGAGGTCAGATCGGAGCGGCGGACGCTCAGTTGTGCGGTCTCGCCGACCACTACGCACCCTGCGCCGCACTCCCGGCCCTGCTGGACGACCTCGCCGACATGCCGTTGCGCGATGCGCTGGCCCGCCATGTGCGAACGGCGCCGCCCGGCGAACTGGCCGCGGCGCGGCCCTGGATCGACGCCTGTTACGGCGCCGGCACAGTAGAGGAGACCGTGGACCGGCTCCTCGCCCACGGCGATCCGGCCGCGAAGGAGGCCGCAGAGACCCTGCTCGCCAAGTCACCCACCGCTCTCAAGATCACCCTGGCGGCCCTGCGCCGCGCACGGCGGCTCAGCACCCTTGAGCAGGTACTGGACCAGGAGTTCCGTGTCTCCTGCGCGGCCGTCGCCATTCCCGACCTGGTGGAAGGCGTGCGCGCCCAGCTCATCGACAAGGACCGCGCGCCGCGCTGGTCCCCGGCCACCCTCGCCGAGGTCGCGGACGCGGACGTCGAGCGCTTCTTCGCGCCTCTCGGTGAGCGCGAACTCGGGCTGGCGGGACCCGGCGACGCGACTGAAGAGGCCTGACGCCGCGACCGCCGCGAGAGGAAGATCACCCCAGCCGGGCGCGGTCTTGGCCATGCACCCGACACGCGGTACCGTCGACCCGATATCGACGACGGCATACGGAAGCCGGTGAGAATCCGGCACGGTCGCGCCACTGTGAACGAGAAGCCCCGCCACACCGGGGCGCCTCGCGAGTCAGACCCGCAGCCCGTCGTCCTGTGCACCACCGAGATGGGACGCGAACTCCCAGAGGAGGTCCTGCCATGGCGCAGACCGTCGCCCAGCCGACAGCCACCACCCCCGTCGTTCCCGCCAAGCTGCCGCTGAAGGCGATTGCTCCCTGGGCGGTCTTCTTCGGCATCCTCATGCTCATCCTGCTGTACTTCGTCGGCGCCGAGCAGGGCGCCACCTCCGTGTTCAACGGCACGGACGTCCACGAGTGGGTGCACGACGCACGCCATCTGCTCGGCTTCCCCTGCCACTGACGCGAGGGGCGCCGCACTGCCATGAACTCCGCAACTGTGAGGAACCTCCTCGTGCGGGGCATGCTCGCCGGCCTCGCTGCCGGTCTGCTCGCCCTGATCGTGGCCTACTTCCTCGGTGAGCCGAACGTCGACAGCGCGATCAGCTTCGAGGCGGCCCATTCCCATGAGCACGAGATGGAGGTCGTCTCGCGCTCCCTGCAGTCCACCGCCGGTCTTGCCACCGGTGTCCTGGTCTACGGGGTCGCGTTCGGCGGCATCGCCGGTCTCGCCTTCTGTGTCGCGCTCGGCCGCGTCGGCCGCTTCGGCCCCCGGGCGACCGCGCTGCTGCTCTCCGGCTGCGCGCTGCTCGCCGTGTACGTCGTACCGTTCCTGAAGTACCCGGCCAATCCGCCGTCCGTCGGAAACCCCGACACCATCGGCAAGCGGACCACCCTGTACTTCCTGATGATCCTGCTCAGCGTGCTCCTGGCGGTCGGCGCCACCATCCTGGGCAAGCGACTCGCACCCGCACTGGGCACCTGGTACGCCAGCGTCGCCGCGGTGGCCGCCTTCGCGGTCGCCGTCGGCCTGGCGTACGCGTTCCTGCCGGCCATCAACGAGGTGCCGAAGGACTTCCCCGCCACGCTGCTGTGGCGGTTCCGTCTCTCGGCCCTGGCCATCCAGACCGTGGTGTGGGGTGGATTCGGCCTGGTATTCGGTGAATTGGCCGAACGCCTGCTGAACCCGAAGCCCGTCACGGCCGAGGCCGGACGAGCGGTTCCAGCCGCGAACTGATCCCTTCAGGACACGAGAGGGCCTTTCGGAACCGTCCGGGGGCCCTTTCGCGTTCTCCGGACGACGACTCAGGGCGAAACCCCCTGGTGCGTGCCGAGGCACCGGGGATCGGGACCGCGCAGGAGAAGAGCGGAGGAAGCCCGGTGGCCAGACATCCCCAGCCGCGCCTCATCACTCTCGGCGGCCGTGAGGCGGTCGCCCTGACGCCGGAGGAGTACCGGCAACTCCTGGCGAGCCGACGGCAGATCGGCGGCCAGAGCGCCCGAGTCCGGGTCCTGGCCCAGCAGGTCAAGCGGACCGAGACACTGCTGCGGGAACTGGAGGCCCTGGTCGGCGCCCCGGCGGCCGTACGCGCGAGGCCGGGCGGTCCACAGGACGCGGCCCCGCCGCACACCCACGACGCGGTGGCCGGCGACACCGCCCCCGAATGCCTGCGCTGTGCCATCGCGGCGCTGCTGCGCCGCCACCGGCAGCAAGTCGTCTGACCCCCCCAAGTCGCCGGCGTCAGCGGCCGGATTCACCCGCCGACGGACCGAGCGCCTGCCCGAGCCGCAGATTCCAGCGCCCCGATCGCCCGCTGACCTCCGTCGCCGTGAGCGGTGGTACGTCGACGCGCCAGAACGCGCCCTCGGGCACGCCCAGGACATGCACCACCACGCCCCGTACGACCTCCGGTTCCACCACCGCGATCGTCCTGCCGTCGGCCCGGCCACAGGTGTCCAGCCACCGCGCGACCCGCCGACACAACTCCCGCACCGACTCGCCGCCGTGCGGTGCCGCGCCCGGATCGGCCAGCCAGGCGGCCAGCGCCCCGGGCTCGGCCGCGCCCACCTCGTCCAGCGTGCGCCCCCGCCAGCGGCCCATGTCCAGTCCCGCGAGCCACGGTTCGTCCACGGCGTCGAGTCCGAGTGCCACCGCCGTCTCCCGGCCGCGCGCGCTCGGAGAGACGAACGCCCGGTCGGCGGAGCGCAGTTGCCCGGCCGCCGACTCGGCCCGTGCCTTCCCGGTGTCGTCGAGCGAGTCGCCGTCGTCGAAACGGGCCCGCCGCAGCGAGGGGCTGGAGGCGGGGGAGACGAAGACGACACGACTGGTCATGCCGTCGTTCCTCCTGTTGCTGTCATTCCGCGCCCGGCTGCTCTCTGCGGTCGGCCCGTATCCTACGACGGTCCGGCACGCGGTACGCGTCGCTCAGTACGCGGTGATCGCGTACCGCGGCTTCGTCCCGGGGGAGGAGATCAGCAGACTGCCGATCTCCTCCAGCGGCACGGGCTCTGCCACGAGCTCATGCCAGGGGAACCGGTCGCGGGTCTCCTCAAGGAAGTCCAGCGCCGCGGTCAGATGCCGTGGCTCGTAGTTGTGCACACCGACGATGGACAGATGGCGGCGCACCACGGACTCCGGCCCGACCGCGACGGGGGCATCGGGCAGAACCGCCCCGGCGAGAACGGCGACGCCCTGCACATCGAGCGTGCGCAGCCCTTCCTGAAGCGCGGCCGACGAGCCGGAGAACTCCAGCAGTACGTCGTAGGGCCCCGTGTCGGGCATCGTCTGCCGGACGTCGGTGGCACCGAACTGCCGTGCCAGCTCGCGCCGTTCGGCAGCCGGATCGACCGCGGTCACCGAGGACGCTCCGGCCGAGGCGGCGGCAGCGACCGCGGTGAGTCCGAGCATGCCCGCGCCCACGACCACGACCCGCTTGCCCGCCAGGCGCGGCGCGCGTTCGGCCACGGCCATGACCGTCGCCGTGGCGCAGGCGGCCGGCGCGGCGAGCGCGTCCGTCAGAGCGTCACCGACGATGGCGATCGGCATTCCGCGGGGGAGCAGCACATGCTGCGCGTAGCCGCCCGACAGCCGCCAGTCGGAGTCCCATGCCTCATGACCGGCCTTGCGCAGGGAGCGGCACTTGGCCGTGATGCCGGCCAGGCAGCGGTCGCACGCGCCGCACGGCAGGGTCACCGACCAGATGACACGCAGGCCGATCCGCAGCTCCCGACCGTCCACCGCGCGTACTTTGCCCGCGCCTCCCGCGCCGCCCGCACCTTCCGTACCGAACGCGACGATCTCGCCGACGGTTTCGTGGCCTAGGACGGAAGGGCAGGGCTGGACGCGCCGGCCGCTCACCGTGTGCCGGTCGCTGCCGCAGATGGTGGCCAGGCGCACGCGTACGAGGACGTCCCCGGGCCCGAGCGGCGGCACGGGCACGGCTTCGAGAGCGATGTCGTCGCCGCCGCGCCAGATGGCCGCGAGGGTGTGCTCGACCCGGTCCGCGGTCCTCTCCGGGTGCTGAGTCAGGTTCGTCATGCGGCGCTCGACTCCGCGCCCGACTCCGCGCCACGCAGCCCGAACAGCGCGGGAAGCGCGGCCACGGACGGCAGGAGATGGGTGTGCCGGTGTCCGCCCAGCTCCACCGCGTCGCCGGCCCCGGACAGGACGCCGACGACGTACGCGGCACCCGAGTTGGCGCCGGCTTCGAGATCACGCGGGGTGTCACCCGCGACCAGGACACGCCTCACGTCGGTCACGCCCAGCCGCTGCATGGCGGTGAAGATCATGAAAGGTGCCGGGCGTCCCGACGGCACATCGCTGCCGCAGACGACGGCGTCCACGACCGCCTCGCCCTCCCAGCCGAGCGCGGACAGCAGCGAGTCCACGATGTCACGGTCGAAACCGGTGTTGAGCGCGACCTTGATGCCCGCGGCCCGCAGCTCGGCGAGGGCCTCGGGTACTCCCGGCAACGGCCTCGGGGGCTGTGCGGCGTACGCGGCGGTGAGCCGGGTCCGGAAGTCGGCGACGACCGGGTTGAGGACCTCGTCGCCGAGAGGAGCGCCGCCGCTCGGGGTGAGCAGGGCGCGGAGCGCCTCGTGCTTGGCGGAGCCGTGCCAACGGGCGATGTCGGCAGCCGAAGGCGTCCCCCCATGGGCGATCACCGTCTCTTCGAGGACGCGGTAGACCTGCAGGCCCTCGTCGATGGTGGTGCCGGCCATGTCGAGCACGACGAGTTCGGGCGGGGATGTGTTCATGTGGGGACTCCGGTGTCAGGGTTTCGCGTTGCGCATCAGTGCGGTGCGCACGTCGAGGGTGTTTTCGAGGGAGAAACTGACCATCCCGGGCAGGTAGCGGTCGTCGTGGTACTCCACGACCTCACCGTCCGCCGTGCGCGCCGTCCGCTGCTGCCTGAGCAGCGGGGATCCTTCGGCCACGTCGAGATGCGCCGAGTCGACCGCGTCGGCGGCGACCGCGTCGATGATGTGCGAGGCGGTGGAGAAGCCCACTCCTCGCGACTGCAGGTACGCCCAGATCGATCCCGAATCGCAGTCGAAGTCGAACAGGAGACGGCCGACGTGCTCGACGAACGTCGCGCGCTCCAGCATGGCGCGTTCACCGTCGAGGTAGCGCAGCCGCAGGACCTGTACGACCCGCGCTCCCTCGTCGATGCCCAGTTTCGACGCGGCGAGCGGGTCGGCCGGGCGCAGTGCCAGCTCCAGCGTCCGCTGCCCGGCCGTACGCCCGATCGCGTGCGCCCAGGCCGAGTAGGACAACAACGTGTCGAACGGCTGCGGGATCGAAGTTGTACACACCACCGGTGGCTTGCCGGACCCACCGGTAATGACACCTTCCGCCCGCAGGGTAGCAAGCGCCTGACGCACCGGTCCGCGTGAGGACTTCCACTGCTCGCAGAGCTGGGACTCCGACGGTAGAGCCGCGCCGATGGTCAGCTCACCCACGCGGATCTGTTCGCGGATGCTCTCGGCGATGACTTCGTGCAATGCCATGGACATGGGCCTGACTATACAGGTGTGGATCCGGCGTCTGTCACCCCCCGAAATCCCTGTTCAGGGTCGGGCCTGCTCCCCTTGGCGGCACCTTGAAGTGCTGCGGAGCGGGGCTCGGTGAACGGCTGTCGAACTCTGGGCGAAGCCGCGCCCAGGCTGTTGACGGGGCTCGACGGCCGTCCGGACGATACCTGTCATGACAGGTCTGGCTCTCACTGTCGTTCCCATCGCCGACGCGTCCCCCCTCGTCGGCACGACCAGTTCGGAGGCCGACGGGTGACCGTCCATCCCTCGCGTGCGACCGTCGCGAAATCCCTCGACGACGCCAAGCTCAGCGTCTTCCATCTCAAGGCGGCCGTGACCGCGGGCGCCGGATTCTTCACCGACTCCTACGACCTCAACGTCATCGGCACCGTGACCCTGCTGATCACCCCGCAGTTCCACCTCGGCAGCGGCCAGGTCGCCATGCTGACGAGTTCGACCCTGCTGGCGGTCGCCGCGGGCGCCATGGCGTTCGGACGCCTCGGCGACCTCCTCGGCCGCCGCCGTGTCTACGGACTCGAAGCGGTACTGATGATCATCGGCGCGCTGGTCTCGGCCCTCGCGCCGAACTTCGCGGTCCTCCTCGCCGGCCGGATCGTCCTCGGTATCGGCATCGGCGGCGACTATCCGGCCAGCGGCGTCATCATGGCCGAGTACGCCAACACGCGAAACCGCGGCAAGCTCGTCGGATCCACGTTCATCTTCTACGTCTTCGGGCAGGTCTCGGCCTACCTGGTCAGCCTTCTCGTGCTGGCGGTCGGCGTACCCGACGACATCGCCTGGCGCCTGATCCTCGGTGCCGGAGTCATCCCCTCCCTCCTGGTGCTCCACCAGCGCCGTCACATGCCGGAATCCCCGCGCTGGACGGCTCACCACCGCGATCCCGCGCAGGCCGCCCGGGACTTCGAGTCCTTCGCGCAGCGGCCGGTCATGTCGGTCGCGACAGAGGACCGGACGACAGAGGACCGGGTGAGGGAGACCCGCGGCGCGAGCGCGTCCCTGTCGAAGCGGCGGGTCCTGATCGCCCTCGCCGGCACCGCGGGCAGCTGGTTCTTCTACAACGTCGCCGTCTACGGCATCAACGTCAGCCAGCCGCTGCTCATCAAGAACATCGAGCCTGGCGCCACGACGGTGGCGAACATCGCCCTGAACGCCGTGCTCGTCGTCTGCTTCAGCCTGGTCGGCGGCATCGTCGGCCTGGTCGCGCTCGACCGGATGCGGCGACGCACACAGCAGGCCGTCGGTTTCGGGATATGCGCGCTGACGATGCTGCTCATCACCGTCGTTCCCGGCCTCAGCACGACGGTGATCCCCTTCGCGATCACCTTCGGGCTGTCCCTGTTCGGGAGCATGTTCGGGCCCAGTTACACGACCATGCTCCTCGCGGCCGAGTGCTACCCGACATCGATCCGCAGCACGTTCCACGGCCTGTCCTCCGGGATCGCGAAGGTCGGCGCCTTCGCCGGAGCGCTCATCGTGCCGCTCGTCCTGTCCGGCGGAGGCCTGCGGACCGTGACGCTGATCGCCTCCTGCTGCTTCATCGCCGGCATCGCGACGACCTTCCTCGTACGTGAGCCGGGCGGGCTCGCCCTCGATGACGTCAGCGAAGACCTCGTCGCCACGCCTGCCGCGGCTGCGGCCGGTGCTGCTGCGGCGGCCTCCCCGGTCGCGGAAGTCCAGGCGTGACCTCGGCCGGGATCGCCCCGCCGAGGCCGTTCGAGGGGTGGCACGGCGTCGGCCGTCCCGTTCAGGACCGACCGGCCCGGTAGCGCGATCCCGGCCCCGACGGAAGGATGCCCGTCGGGCCCCCGGCCCTGACGGGAAGGAGCGTGCCGTATGTTCACCACCCGCCCCACCCTCCAGGGCACCTTCGGCATGGTGTCCTCCACCCACTGGCTGGCCTCCCAGTCGGCGATGGCCGTCCTGGAAGCCGGAGGCAACGCGTTCGACGCGGCCGTGGCGGGCGCGTTCGTGCTGCACGTGGCCGAGCCGCATCTGAACGGGCCCGCCGGGGAGGTCCCGGTCCTCCTCGCCCCGGCCGGCGGTGAGGTGCGGGTGCTGTGCGGGCAGGGGGTGGCGCCCGCGGGAGCCACCATCGCCCACTACCGGGGGCTCGGCCTGGATCTCGTACCTGGCACCGGCCCCCTCGCCGCGGCCGTTCCCGGCGCCTTCGACGCCTGGATGCTCCTGCTGCGCGACCACGGCACGAAGTCCCTCGACGAGGTCCTGAAGTACGCGGTGCACTACGCGGAGCACGGGCACGCGCCCGTGGAACGCGTCGGCGAGACCGTCGAGAGCGTGCGTGAGCTGTTCGAGACCGAGTGGACCTCCTCGGCCGCGGTGTACCTGCCCGGTGGGAAGGCGCCCGCCCCAGGCGCACTGCTGCGCAATCCCGCGCTGGCCGCCACCTGGAAGCGACTGCTCGCCGAGGTGTCCGGGTCGGGGGACCGGGAGGCGCGGATCGAGGCGGCCCGGGAGGTGTGGCGGTCGGGATTCATCGCCGAGGCCCTCGTACGGCAGGCCCGGCGGCCCACGCTGGACACCAGCGGCCAACGCCACACCGGCACCCTGGCGGCCGGTGACCTGGCCTCGTGGTCCGCCACCTACGAGACCCCCGCGACCTACGAGTGGAACGGCTGGACCGTCTGCAAGCCGGGTCCCTGGAGCCAGGGGCCCGTCCTGCTCCAGCAGCTCGCGCTGCTCCCCGCCGAGCTGCCGCGATACGGCTCCGCGGAATACGTCCATCTGCTGATCGAGGGCTGCAAGCTCGCCATGGCCGACCGCGAGGCCTGGTACGGCGACGCGGCCGAGGTGCCGCTCGAGGCTCTGCTCTGCGACGAGTACAACGCCGTACGGCGCGCTCTCGTGGGCGATGAGGCTTCCCACGAACTGCGCCCCGGAGCGCCCGGGGGCCGCGTCCCCCGGCTGAGCGGGCACGCGCGCGTGGTGACCACCGGCGATCCCGGCTTCGATCCCCCGGGGGCCGGGGAACCGACGGTCGCGCGGAGCCGGTCGTCCCGGGCGCCCGGAGAACCGGGCGTGGCCGCCGACGGGACCACCCGGGGCGACACCTGTCACCTCGACGTCGTGGACCGCTGGGGCAACATGGTCGCCGCCACGCCCAGCGGCGGCTGGCTGCAGTCCAACCCCGTCGTGCCCGAGCTGGGCTTCCCGCTCGGCACCCGCCTTCAGGTGGCCTGGCTGGAGGAGGGCCTGCCGGGCTCCCTCACCCCGGGCCGCCGCCCCCGCACCACGCTCTCCCCGTCCATCGCGCTGCGCGACGGCGTGCCCGTGCTGGCCTTCGGGACGCCCGGGGGAGACCAGCAGGACCAGTGGCAGCTGCACTTCTTCCTGGCCGCCGCCCTGCGCCCCGCAGTGCGCGGCGGCCTCGACCTCCAGGGCGCCATCGACGCCCCGAACTGGCACAACGACGGTTTCCCGAGCTCGTTCCACCCGCGCCGCATGCGCCCCGGCAGCGTCACCGTCGAGTCGCGCATGGACGTGGGGGTGGTCGAGGGGCTGAGGCGACGCGGCCATGACGTCACGGTCGCCGACGCCTGGTCCGAGGGCCGGCTGTGCGCGGTCGCCCGGGACCCCGGGACGGGGGTGCTGTCCGCCGCGGCGAATCCCCGGGGGATGCAGGGGTACGCGGTCGGCCGCTGATCGTGGGCGGTCTGCGAGCGGCACAAGGAGCCGCGACGGCGCGGGGCGCCGAGACCCGTGACCTGCGAAGCCCCGAATTCATGCCGATTCCATCCGTCGTACACCGGGCCGGTGGGGATTGTCAGTGGCGGATGCTCTCATGGGGGCATGAATGGAGACATCGAAACCATCGAAGAGTTTCTGGCCCACCGCACGTCCGACGTGGAAGAGGCCGTTCGCCAGGCGGCGGCCACGGAGATCATGCCCCGCTTCCGCCGGCTCGCGCAGGACGAGATCGACGAGAAGAGCGGCCCGCACGACCTGGTCACGGACGCCGACCGCAATGCCGAGACCTATCTCACCGAGGCGCTCGCCAAGCTGCTGCCGGGCTCGGTCGTGGTGGGCGAGGAAGCCGTGCACGCCAACCCGGCGACCTACGAGGCGGTGCGGGGCGAGGCGCCCGTGTGGATCGTCGACCCCGTCGACGGCACGCGTCAGTTCGTCCACGGCGACCCGGGCTTCTGCACCCTGGTCGCGCTCGCCCGCGGCGGTGTAGTGCTCGCCTCGTGGACGTACGCACCGGCCCTCGGCCGGCTCGCCACCGCCGTCAAGGGCCAGGGCGCCTTCCTCGACGGCGAGCGGCTGCGCTCCGGCTCGCCCGACCCCGGGCGCGAACTCGAGGTCGCCACCTCCCACCCGTACTACACGACGGACGAGCAGAAGCGCGCGCTGCTCGGTCTGCAGACAGAGGGCGTCCGCCCCCGCTTCTGCGGTTCGGCGGGTCTCGAATACCTGCGCATAGCCGAGGGCCGGCTCGACGCGACCGCCTTCTCCTGGGAAGCGGCCTGGGACCACGCGGCCGGGCTCCTGCTGGTGGAGGAGGCGGGCGGAACGCACCTCACCCTGACGGGGGAACCGTTCCGGATCACCGGTGGCAACGCCCTGCCGTTCACCGCGGCGAGGGACGACGCCACGGCCCGTCGAGTGATGGGACTGCTGTCCGGCGGCGCCTGAACTCCCGCGCCCCGGCGCGGAATGCGTCATCGCCGCTTCGTCCGCCGACCGCCACCCGCGGCCGGACGACGCCCGCCCCCGGCATATCCTGATGCCGAGCGCGCGTCGGCTGACGAAGGAGTCCGAAGGTGCCGTCGATACACGATGCGGTCGTGGTGGGAGCGGGGCCCAACGGACTGACGGCTGCCGTGGAGCTGGCCCGCCGCGGGTTCTCCGTGGCCGTCTTCGAGGCGCGCGGCACCGTCGGCGGGGGCGCCCGCACCGAGGAACTGACCCTGCCCGGATTCCGGCACGACCCCTGTTCCGCGGCCCACCCTCTCGGTATCAACTCGCCCGCCTTCCGTGCCCTGCCCCTGGAGCGCTACGGCCTCGAGTGGCTCCACGCCGAGCTGCCGATGGCCCACCCGTTCCCGGACGGCACGGCGGCGGTGCTGTCCCGGTCCGTCGCCGAGACGGCCGCCTCGTTCGGGCCGCGCGACGCGGGAACGTACCGGCGGCTTGTCGCACCCTTCCTCAGCCGCTGGGACACCCTGGCCCGCGACTTCATGTCGCTTCCGCTCACCGCCCTGCCCCAGGACCCGCTGACGCTGGCCCGCTTCGGCCTCACCGGTCTGCCCCCGTCGACCTGGCTCATGCGCCGCTTCCGCGACGAGCGGGCGAAGGCCCTGTTCGCCGGGCTCGTCGCCCATGTGATGGCACCGCTCGGCGGATTCGCCACCAGCGCGGTCGGCCTGGTCTTCGCGCTGGCCGCGCACGCCCGCGGCTGGCCGGTCGCCCGTGGCGGCTCCCAGTCCATCTCGGACGCGCTCGCCGCATACCTGGAAGACCTCGGCGGGACCATCCACACCGACTACGAGGTCAAGCGCCTGGACGACCTGCCCCCGGCGCGCGCGTACATCTTCGACACCTCGCCGACCGCCCTGGCCCGGATCGCGGGCCTCGGCCGCTACTGCGAGGGCTACCGGTACGGCGCCGGCGTCTTCAAGATCGACTACGCCCTGGACGGACCGGTGCCGTGGACCGCACGGGAGCCGCGCGTCGCGGGCACGGTGCAGATCGGCGCCGACAGCGCGGAGATCGGTACCGCCCTGCGTGCCGCGTCCCGCGAGGGCCGGGCACCGGACGTGCCGTTCCTCATCACCGTGCAGCCCGGCGTCGCCGACCCCACCCGGGCCCCGGAGGGCAAACAGGTCTTCTGGGCCTACGGCCATGTGCCGAACAACTGGCGGGGCGACCTCACCGACGCGATGGAACGCCAGCTGGAGCGCTTCGCGCCGGGCTTCCGCGACCGCGTGCTCGCCCGCGCCACGGCAGGCCCTCCCGAACTGGCCGCCCGCAACGCCAACTACGTGGGCGGCGACATCGCCTCCGGCGCGGCGTCCGGACTCCAGCTCCTGCTGCGTCCGAGACTCTCCCTGTTCCCGTACAACACCCCGCACCCGGCCGTCTTCATCTGCTCGTCGGCCACCCCGCCGGGCCCCGGCGTGCACGGCATGTCGGGGCACAACGCGGCGAAGGCGGTCTGGAGGGGGCTGAGGCAGACATGACCACGATCACCCTGGCCCAGGGCGACATCACCCGGGAGAGCGCCGACGCGATCGTCAACGCGGCCAACTCCTCGCTGCTCGGCGGGGGAGGCGTGGACGGGGCCATCCACCGGCGCGGTGGCCCGGCGATCCTCGAGGAGTGCCGTAGGCTCCGCGCCTCGCGCTACGGCAAGGGACTGCCCACGGGCAAGGCGGTCGCCACGACGGCGGGCGAACTGGACGCACGCTGGGTGATCCACACGGTGGGCCCCGTCTTCGCGGCCACGGAGGACCGCTCGGAGCTGCTGGTTTCCTGCTACCGGGAGTCGCTGAAGCTCGCCGATGAACTCGGCGCCCGCAGCGTCGCGTTCCCCGCCATCTCCACCGGCGTGTACCGGTGGCCGATGGAGGACGCTGCCCGTATCGCGGTGGAGACGGTGCGGAACACACCGACGTCGGTGGAAGAGGTGCGGTTCGTCCTCTTCGATGACCGTGCGTACGAGGCGTTCGCCCGGCAACTCGGCTGACGGAGTCCACGGGGGGTCCGTCCGGACGTGCCGCCGGAAGGGCTCAGATCCGGCCCCCGGTGAGCCGGGTCAGCGGGCCCGTCCGTGGCTTGGCCGTGGAGCGGCCCATGGCGAACGCCGCCCCGGCGACACCTGCCACGGCCGTCGCCGCTCCAGCCACGACCGCCTTGCGATGTTTGACAACCGCCCACGCCGAGCCCGCGGCGGCGGCGACCCTGGCAGCGTTGGCCTCGACCGCCTCCCGCCCGCTCTGGATCCCGACGGCCGCCGCGTGGGTCACGCTCTGGGCGGCATCACCGGCCGAACGGGCGCTGGACGCCGTCGACTTCTTCGCCTCCCGCGCCGACTCCTTGGCCTGCTGGGCCGTACCACGCGCCGTCGCCGCCCGGGAGGCGGCGGACTTCTCGGCGTCCGAAGCGGTCGCATTCCTGGTGTTCTTGTTCTCGGTGGTCATGGTTCTCCGTCTGCCCTCGGTCACGTGTGGAAAACAGGGAGTCCGGCCTTGTCACAGATCGCGCGGAAGCAATGAACCCAATGGGCCGAGATCCAGATTCAGGTCATTCGGTGTGAGGTCGTACCGCTCGCACAATTCCTCCATGCGTTCCTGGAGGACCATCAGCGTCATGCCGATGCGTTCCTCCTGCTCCTCACTCAGATCGCCCTGGTCCACGCGGTGGATCGCGGTCCTCTCCATGAGCTGGCGCAGCAGTTCGACGATGGTGAGGACAAGTTTGATGAGATCTCTTTCCACCGTGTCGGGGTCCGCCTGCAATCGCTGGTGTACGGGGTTTTCCGGCATGGTCACAACTCCTGGTCACGCGGCCGTGGAAGCGCGCAGCGAGGCGCCGGGTCGTCCGATGTGATCGACCGGATGACCGCGCGGAGGTTGATATGAACCAGGTCCACGTCGGCGATGCTCAGCACCACATCGCCCGTCAGCACCGCCCCGCCGTTCAGCAGCCGGTCCAGCAGGTCGATGAGGGCAACGGGCGGCCCGGCGAGGTGATCGGGTCCGTGGGTGCCCCTGGACTGCGCGCTCATTCCCGTTCCCCGCTGTTCACGCGCTCCCGCGCGGCTTGCGCCGCGAAGGAATACGGTGCCCACGGTCCGGTCACCTCGATGCCGACGCCCGGCTCGTCGCGTGCGAGCGCGCTCAGGCTCCCGCGGAACTCGTCAACCGCGTCCAGCGGCACGAGGTACGACTCATTGGCCACGTTCTCGCCCCGCCCGCCGGACCATTCGCCCTGCTGGGGACGGTGCACCGCGCGGGCCGTGGCGAGCGCGTCCGCCTTCCGCGCCGCGGCCTCCGCGATGGTGGACGCGGCGCGGGCGGCATACCGCACGGTGTTCCGCTGGGCTCTGCGGCGACGCAGGTAGGCCCGGCCGGGCGTCGAGGCAGCCGGCCCGGTCTCCGGCTGTTCGGGCACGGCGTGCGAGACGGCGTGCGGTACGGCGTAGACCTTCACTCCCAGCTCGACGTGGCCGTCGAACAAGCGCAGCAGCTTCTCGAAGTGCGTGTACTGCTCGTCGAGCACGGCAGCCACCCGCGGCTCGTCGCGGTACACCGTGGCGAGGCGCATCGGCAGGACCGTCGTCTCGGCGAAGGCCGCGTCGACGACGGCATGGTGAGCCCGGGCGAGGCTCTCCAGGCGGCCCAGGTCCTCCAGTTGCGCCATGAGGCTCGCCTCCGCGAAACGGTCGGCCGGCACGGGCGACACCAGGGCGGCCAGACCGCGGCTGCCCACCAGCCGCAGGGCATGCCGGTCCACCCCGGTGACCAGGCTCGTCAGCCGGTCTAGAGCCCGGTCGTCCCGGCCGACCGCGTAGACGTAGAGCATCTCCGCGTCACTCATGGCCGTCCCTCCGGTCACCCGATGCCAGGTCGGCCGCGGCGCGCAGGCGGGCGACCTCGGCGCGCAGCCGTACGTTCTCCTCCGTCAGCTCGGTGGCAGGGGCGCGGGAGCCGGACGAGGCACCGGAGGACAGCGAGGGGTCGTGCTCCCACCAGTCGATGCCCATCTCCTTCGCCTTGTCCACGGACGCCACCACCAGGCGGAGTTTGATGGTCAGCAACTCGATGTCGAGCAGATTGATCTGGATGTCGCCCGCGATCACGACGCCCTTGTCGAGGACCCGCTCCAGGATGTCGGCCAGGTTCGCGGACGACCCCTGTCCCGCGTACGCGGGCGTGGTGCGCGTCGGGGCGGGCAGCCGGCCGCTGAGTGAATCGGACACGTCGTCACCCTTGTCTGTGTCGGCCGTCCCGGATCATGCCCGCGCGTCGGCGTGGCGCCGACGACGGGAGGCGTGGGGGGCCGGTTCGTCATCGTGCTCGGGCTCGTCGTCCTCCACCCGGTCGTCGGGCTCGCCCTCCTCGTCGTATGCCTCGGGTTCGTCGTCCTCGTACGGCTCCTCGCCTTCGTCGGTGAACCCGTCGTCGTAGCCCTCGACGTCCTCCTCCTCGTAGGGCTCTTCGTAGAGCTCGTCGGCCGCGTCCTCGGCGGGGAGTTCGTCATCGGCGCCGTCGTGGGCCGCATGAGCGTCGCCGTCTTCCGGGTCGCCCTGCTCCTGTACCCCGCCCTGCTCCTGTTCCGCGGACCGTTCCTGTTCCCGTTCCTCGGCCTGTTCGCGTTCGACGGCGTCGTCGTGGGTGACGGCGACTTCCCCGTCACGGACCTCGCCGCGCCAGCCGTCCGTCGCCTCGCCGCGCATCATGATGAACTTGCGGAAGAGCTTCAGGTCCAGCCGCGCACGGCGCCCCTGAGCGCGCCAGATGTTCCCGGTCTTCTCGAACAGGCCCTTGGGGAAGTACTCGAGGACGAGCAGGACCTTGGTGAGGTCGGCGGTGACGGCGTGGAAGGTCACGACGCCCTTCACCGTGCCCTTGGCGCCCTCCGTCGTCCACGAGATCCGCTCGTCGGGGACCTGCTCGGTGACGTCGGCCTTCCAACTACGAGTGGACTTGGCCACCTTCACCTTCCAGTTGCTGGTGGTGTCGTCCGCCTTCTCCACGCTCACCACCCCCTTGGCGAAGGTGCTGAACTCCTGGAACTGGGTCCACTGGTCGTACGCCTCGCGCACGGGCACGCCGACGTCGATGTCCTCGACGATGGTGACACTCTTGGACTTGCCGCCGCCCGACTTGCGTCCCTTGCCGAACAGCCGCTTGACCCTGTCCTTCACCGTCTCTTTGAGATGGGAGGCGCCCGCGGTCATCGCCGCCTGCGCGGGGGACCTGCCCTCGGCGAGTGCCTGGCCGCCCTTGGCGAGGCTCTTGAGCGGGCCGCCGACGCCGTCGCCGGGCCGGGCCAGCTTGGTGACGCCCTCGCCCAGTCGCCGGCCGAGGCCGGTGACGGTGTGCTCGGCGCGGGCGAGCAGGTAGTTGCGCAGCTCTTCCTTGAGGCGGTCGGCGGCGGGGCTGGCGAGTACGTCATTCCTGATCTTGCCGAGGGTGGAGTCAGGCATGGTCGTCACCGCCGCTCTTGCGGGCCGCGGTCGTCCTCTTCTTCGCGGCGCCCGAGCGGGTTCCACCCGTCTTCTCGGTCCCGGACTTCGCGGAGCCGGTGCGCCCGCGGGTGGCCGCGCCGGTGCGGCGCGCGCCGCCCTCCGCTGCCGAGCGGGCCCGCTTCGCCGGAGTGCGCCCGCCGTCCCCGGACGCCTTGCCGCCGCTGCTCCCCGACGTCTTGCGGCGTGCCGTCCGATCGTCGCGTTCATCGCCCGGCGCGTCCTCGTCCCGCTCGTCGCGAGCGTCCGGCTCGTCGTCGCGCACCGCGCCGCCGTCGGCCCCGGGGGCGTCGAGCGCCTCGGTGCGCCGCGCGAGGGAGGTGGCGAGACCAGCCGCACGCTGAGTGAGGGCCTCGGTGGCCGCGGAGCGTGTGGCCTCCACCAGTTCCGTTCGTACCTGCTGGTTGAGACCATCGAGGGCAGGCGAGTTGGCGATCAGCTTGCCGACCCGCCTGGGGTCGAGGTCGAGCTTCTTGCCGGCCAGGAACAGGCCCAGTCCCATGGCCATCTTGGCCTTCTTCGTCCGCCCCAGCAGATATCCCCCCACCAGAGCGACGGCTATCTTGACGTTCTTCGTCATGGTGTGTACACCTCGGTCTCTCCTCTTCCTTCGTCGCGGATCATCAAGGGTTTCCGCCGCCTTTCCGCCGGTGGCGCTCGATCTCTTCCAGCCGGTCGAGCAACTCGTCCTCGCGGCGTTCGTACTCCTCCTCGGATATGCGGCCATCGGTCAGCGCGCGTTCGAGCTCCGCCAGTTGCCGCCGTACGGGCTCGGGGTCGTAGTACTCCTGCTCCGCGGCCGTCATCACCTGATCGATGACCCAGAAGGTTCCCCGGACGGGGGCAAGCGGCAGAGTGAGGATGCCGGTGAACAGGCCCATGGCCGACTCCCTTCCGGTCCGGCGGTGGACGCGCGCGGGCGCTCAGACGAAGCTGTACGGCGGAAGGGGGCCCGTGAGGGTGAACGTGTAGGCATCCCCGCGCCGGTCGGCCTCGCGTTGCACGGCCCGGACGAACGCCGCAGTCTCCTCGTTCCGGACGAGGAACGACAGGCTGAGGAGGTGGCCGCCGCCGGCTTCGCCCACCGACACGCTTGTCGCGTTCGGGGTCAGCGCGTTGCGGAGTTCCTCTCCTTCGGAGGCGCGCCGCGCGTCCACCTCATGGGAGACCATCTCGCCGAGGGCGAGGCGCTCTTCGTGGGCGGCGGGGTCGGCCAGGGTCCGTTCGCGCAGCTCCCGCACAGGGCCGGACCGCATGACGATCTCACGCAACAGGTCGTCCTCGTCGCGTGCGACCTTGAGGCTGTACTCGACATGACCGTCGAGCTGGGCCAGCCGGGCGCGGTAGCCGTCGCTCTCCGCGTCGAGTGCCGCCGTGACCTGGTCGTCGTCCGGAGCGAGGTGCCCGAAACGCATGGGGAGCGTCGCGCCGTCGGCCATCAGCGCCTCCAGCACGCCCTGGTGGGCCCGCACATCACGGCGTTTGGCGCGCAGCGCCTCGGGCGCGTCGCTGACGACCGCGGCGAGCGTGTCGGTCCGTACGGCCCGGAGCGCGGTCGCCGGCTCGCCGACTCCGTGCACGCCCTCGAGACGCAGCGGATGGTCGGCACGGGTGATGCCGTAGACGTAGGTGGGCACTTCTCACTCCTCACGGCGCTGGGCCGACTGGCGGCTGGACGTCGACTTGCGCGCCGGGCGCCTGCGTGGCTCTTCCTCGGGTTCGTCACGTTTCCCCTGCAGGGAATCCGTGAAAGCCTCGACGGCCCCGGTCAACGCGCCTTTGGACTTCCCCTTCGCGCCGCTCTCGGTCATGTCGCCCACGAGATCGGTGAGTTGGCTGGGAGCCTTGCGGCCCGACTCCAGATCGAGGCGGTTGCACGCCTCGGCGAACCGCAGATAAGTGTCGACACTGGCGACGACGACACGAACGTCGATCTTGAGTATCTCGATTCCCACCAGAGATACCCGCACGAATGCGTCGATGACGAGGCCTCGGTCCAGAATGAGTTCGAGGACGTCGTAGAGATTTCCTGATCCGCTTCCTCCGGAGGTGGGGCTGTTCTGTTGAACGAGGGTCATGGAGAACTCTTTCCGTTGATCCGTCCCGGTGCCGTGTCGCGTGCGGACGCGCGGCACCTTCTTGACTCAGCGGCGGTCGATCTGGCCCCTGGCGTACCTGCGCAGCCGCTCATAGGCGAGGAGACGTCCCTGGTGGTCGAGTTCGATGCGATAGGACGCCATGACACTCATGGTGTCCGGAACTCGCTCCAGTTCGACCACCTCGACCTGCGCCGACCATCCGCCATCCGTGGCCCCCACCGCGGAGACCGTCCCTGCTTCGCGTTGCAGCAAAAGGGAGAGCTGGGCGCTTGCCTGACGTATCACAGTGGGTAGATCCAGGCGTTCCTCCGCGGCGTTGCCGCTCTTCTGGCTGTTTTCGTCGGTGGTGCTCATGATCTCCGCCCGCCGAAAGGTTCTTGAAGACATCCTTCATGGGTCTTCTACGACTTCTGCTGGGGGTTCCCTTGAGCGACACACTTATGCCTGGGCGCCGGCTCCGGAGGCAGGCTCCATCGCTCGGCACGGGAATTCGCCTGGCCTGGCACGGGAGTTCACCTGAGCGTGTGCGGACCTGGTGATCGTCGTGCCCGTCCCCCGGCGATCAGCAGCAGGAGAGCGTCCAGGAGAGCGCCATGGTCATCCACGGATGCCCCGGCGACTTTCCTGACCACCGGCAAGGTCCCGGCAGGGGTTATGTCCGGCTGCCGGGACTCGTGATGCCGTCTCCTTCCGACGCGTGCGTCAGGTTTCCTCCTCCAGCCGGATTGCTGCCTTCAGATCCTTGTGCGCCGCCCCCGGCTCGCCTTCGCTCGCTTCGAGCATGGCGGAAGCGATCGCATCCAGCTTGCGCTGGATGGCGCGCTCGGCTCGAAGTTCCGAATTCTTCAGCAGCGCGAGCAGCAGCAAGGTCACGGATGTCATGCAGCTCCCGGCGAACACCTGCCACTCGAGGCCGAACCCGCAGAGATGCACGGCCACGGACCCTGCCACCAAGGCCAGACACAGACCGAAGAACACCGGTGAACTGGTGAAGCGGGATGCCCCCTCTGCCAGCCACTCGAAAGCGCCGCGCTTGCCGCCTCCGCGGTCTGCCGGATGCTGGATCTCCAATTCCCCGTCTCCTTCCCCGCCCGGTCGGATTCTGACCGCAGGAGAATCGAGCGGCGTGACCAGTTCGCGACACGGGCGACGTCGGAGGATGGGGACTCGGTCCCGCGGATTACTGATATGGCGGTAACGGCCCGATGATGCTGCTGCCGGTGCTCACAGCTGTGCTGTTCACTCGGCTTCGTCAGCCATCGCGTGGCCGGTCGGCAGAACCGGCTCGCCGGGAGGCCGAAGAGCGGCTATCGGTCCCGGCTCGGACGTCGCCCCCTAAGCTCGGAGCCTGCCGCTTCTTCCTGGGCGCGACGATGGGGCCTCAGCGCGTTCCCCGCCCCGCCGCGAGGGTGGCGTTGACCGGTCACGTCGAGTTCGGCATCTCGGACCTCGAGCCGGAGTTCTTCCGCAGCGGAAAGGGCGGGCTTGCCGTGCTGTCTGGCTTCCTTCATGTGGGCTGCCTCCCTTATGGGCGGATATGCGGTGGCGACTACCCGGATCCCGGCGCTTCACCCATTCCTTTCCGGTCGCACCCCATGGAGTCCGCGCATCGGGAACGCCTTCGCTGAGCGTGACGAGCGATCCCCAGGGAAGTGACCGACGGTCCCTGCCCGTCACCCGGTCAGGGCTTCCCGCGGCCGGTGACGAAGTCGCGGACACGGTCGACCAGGCCGGCGCCAGGCGCCAGGAGCTTGTTCGCGGGCGGAGTGTCCGGGGCGCTGGGATGCGGGCGCGTCGGCGCCACCTTCTTGGCCATACGGATCTGATCTCCGAGCCTTTTGAGCTCTTCGGGCGCGCAGACCTGCGCGAGGCCGGGAAACAGCTGCTGCTCCTCCTCCGCCACGTGCTCGGTGACGTCGATGATCAGCTTCCGGACCAGGACCTCGAACTCGGGATGGTCGGCATCGCAGCTCTCCAGAGCCTTCAGGAGGCGCTCCACCTCGGCATGATCCTGGATTTCCCTGTCGGCCAGGGCATCGCCGTCCGGGAGGTGCTCACGCGCCGCGGGATAGAGGTACATCTCCTCGGCGACGGAGTGCCGCACGAGCTCGATCGTGAGCTCGTCCAAGACGGTCCGGCGGTCCTTGTGGCCCACCGGCAGCGCGCGCAGGCGCCCGAAGAACTCCTCCACTTCGCGATGGTCGGTGGTGAGCTCGTCGATGACGTTGCCACCGTGCCCCATCACACACCTCTTTCGGGTCGTGTTCGGTCGTTGTTCCGTGCGGTTTCCCCGATCCATGGCGGTCACGCGCGCTCCACCCGCACATGGTGGTCCCGGGCGGCTCCGTCGACGTCCGCCTCGACCCGGCCTGAGCGGACCGGGAGATGCCTGCCTCTGGCAACGGGCACCCTGTCGGCGTGGTCGCGGACACGGGACCACGGCCGGGCCGATTCGAGCGGAGTCGGTCAGTGCCACGCCGGCTGGTTCATTGCTGACGCTCGGAGGCCGTGACGTTGCCGTAGGTCACCATCCCGTACATCAGATGCGGGACCGCGTCCTATGCCCAGTCCTGGGCGGACCGACTCTTCGGATCGCTCACCCCGAGCCGTGCCATCGGCAGGTCCGCCGCGGCCATGGCCAAGGCGCACACCGGCAGACCGCCGCCAGAGCTCTGGCGGTCGATGGCTCCCGGCCTCGGCGTGCAGCCGGCTCACACGCAGTGCTCGACCGGGCGATGGGCGTCATCGGCCGGCTCCGGTCCCGGACCGTCGCGCGCCGGGACTGCCGCGCCGCGCGCCCGGAACGGCACGCGGCGCGTCTACGGCCACGACGGTCTACGGGCGCCAGTCCGCTTCCAGGTCGTGGGAGCCGGTCTTGGTGAGCTGCGTCAGTCCCGTGCCGTCGGCCCGTACCAGGTAGAGGTGCTCGGGGTCAGCGTCGTCCGTACCTCCTCTGGTGAAGACAAGGCGGCTGCCGTCCGGGGACCATGAGGGGTTCTTGTCGTTGAGGCGGGCCGAGGTGATGCGGTGCAGTCCGGTGCCGTCGGGACGGACGAGGTAGAGGTGGGCAAAGCCCGATGAGTCCACGCGGCTGAAGGCGATCCTGCCGCTGTGCGACCAGTCGGGCGTCCAGTCGTGAGAGCCGGACCCGGTGACCGGGGTCTGGGCCAGGGTGGACAGCCGGATCCGCATCACCCTGCTGTGTCCGGCCGAGTCCGTACGGTTGAACGCCAGGTATGTGCCGTCCGGGGACCACGTGGGATGGAGGTCGTCCCCCGCGTTGTGGGTGAGCCGGGTGGCGGGGGTGCCGTCGATGCCGGACACATAGATCTCGCGCTGGGTGCCGACCGGCTTCGCGTAGGCGATCCGCTTGCCGTCCGGGGACCACGCCGGGTCGGAGGCGCCTTTGGTGCCGGGGACGGCCTTCAGACCGCCGCCCGCGGACGTCATCGTCCAGATGCCGTCGATGGCACCACCGGATCCATAGCGGACGAAGGCCACCCGCTTGCCGTCCGGCGACCAACTGGGCATCACATCGCTGACGGTGGGAGTGTGGGTGAGCTTGACGGGCGCGCCGCCGCTGGAGGAGATCGCGTAGAGGTCCTCGACGGGCGCGGCCGCGGTGTAGCGGGCGAAGACGATCGAGTGGTCTCCCGCCGCCCCCGCGTTGCCTGCGGTTCCTAGAGTCAGGGGTACGGCCATGGCGAGCGCCGAGGCGGTCACCGCCGCTCGGCGGCGCCGCACGGTGTCCCGCTTGCCGGCCCTGCCGGTTCTCTGAGCCGTTCCGGCGGCTCTTCCTGTGCCGGTGTGGTGCTGTCTGCTCGTCAAGGTGTTCCCCCGATCCCTCCTGGCGGCCGCTGTGGCCGACTTCGGCCCGTAACATCCCACCCGGCGGGGCCCTGCGGGAAGCGGTGGCACCCGGCGGTCCGAGCCCTGTGACATGTTTCGTACATCGCTGTCACACGCGGCGCGGCGTGGACGCGTGACGGCCCTGGTGCGGTGTCCGAGCGAGGACAGGGCCCCGGCGGGACGGCGCTCGAACCGTTCAGGGACAGTCCGGATCCGGACGGAGGGCCGACACCTCGCCCGGCGGCCCTTGCGCAGACGTACCGCATGGATTCGGTGCGTAAATGGGGATATTCGTTCCCGTCAGAGCCTTGCGTGGGCCAAGTCATGCCCTCTATAACCATCCTGCAGGCATCGGTGGGGATGGCCGGAAGAGGCAGTTGCCGCCGACCACGGGGGATCCTCAGCTCCGCCGGGCTCATCACTCGCGTACGCAGACCCACGGAGACCTGAGGACATGACCGACAACGCCTTCCGCGACGCCTTGACCCGCCTCGCCGTCGACCCGGCCTTCAGAGCGGAACTCGACGGCGACACCGACGAGGTGGCCCGAAGACTCGGCCTCACGTCCGGCCAGGTCGCCGAACTGCGTTCCCTCCGCGTCGAGTCCGGCTCCACCGGGGGACCGGCCGCACTCGAGGCGCGGCTGTCCAAGTCGTCCCTGTTCTTCGGGAGCGCGGCCCACGCGCTGGCGCACCATGACGCCCCGGACGTACCGGCCGACCACCTGTCCGGCGGCCATGCCCTCGGTGACCACACCACCGATGACCACGCCACAGGCGACCACCTCACTGGCGACCACAGCACCGGTGGCCATGACTCCGGCCTGTCCTTCTCCGCCGACGACCGGCAGAGCGCCGGCATCTTCGATGTGTCCGCCGCCCCTTCCCAGAGCTTGCTCGGTGGGGGACTGGTCCATGAGTCACCGGCCGAAGCCGACGGGGGATTCGGGGAGTTCGGCGAGTTCGGTGACTTCGGCCGAGGCGATGCCGGTGACGGCGGTGGTTTCGGTGGGTTCGGTGACGGCGGATCCGACGGCGGGTTCGGCGGCTTCGGTGACGGCGGTGCCGGATCCGACGGTGGTTTCGGCGGGGCCGGTGGTTTCGGGGATCTCGGCGGTCACGGCGGCCACGACGGCGGCTTCGACGGTGAGGGCGGCGGCGACTCCGGTCACTTCGGGCACGGAGGCATCTACGACCGGGACGGGGGCGACGGCGGCGGGGACAGCGGCGGCTCCGGCGGCGGCTCCGGTGGTGGTGAGGGCGGTGGTGAGGGCGGTGGCGACCCGGAGAACACGGACCGCCCGTCCGGGGGCGGCCATGGTGGCGGCGAGGGCGGCGGCTCCGGTGGTGGTGAGGGCGGGGGCGACCCCGAGAACACCGACCGCCCGTCCGGCGGCGGCCACGGTGGCGAGGGTGGTGGCGGCGAGGGCGGCGGCTCCGGTGGTGGTGAGGGCGGGGGCGACCCCGAGAACACCGACCGCCCGTCCGGCGGCGGCCACGGTGGCGGTGGCGATGACGGCAGCGGTGGCGGCGACCCGGAGAACACCGACCGCCCGTCCGGCGGCCATGGCGGCGGCGAACCGGGTGGCGGCGAAGGCGGCGGAGGCGGCCGAGAGATCGGCCCCGGCGGCACCGCGGGCATACGCGGCGGCGTGAGCACCATCGGTATCGGCGGCGGTGTCGCCACCCACCTGTCGTCCTCCACGCCCGGAACCGACATGGACGGCGGCTTCTCCGAGGGCATGCTCCGCGGCGGCTCCGGCGCGGGCTGAACCGGTCCATGCTCTGCCACGCCTGCCGCGTCCACGTGCGGCGCGACTTCCCCTACTGCCTGCACTGCGGCACCCTGCGCCGCGGCGCGACACCCAGTTCGTACGCGGCGCCGCACCTGCGCGGCCTCGACGAACCCGACCTGCTCGTCCCGCTCACCGGCCCGGTCACGTCACTGGGCCGGGGCGCGGACAACGACGTCGTCCTGTCCGACGGCAGTGTGTCGCGCCGCCATGCCCGGATCGTGCGAACGGAGTCGGGTTTCCGGATCGAGGACCTGGACTCCTTCAACGGCACGTCCGTGGCCGGAGCCGACCTGCACGGCGGCGTGGCCCACCTCGCCGACGGGACCGAGCTGTCCATCGGCGACGTACGCATGGTGTTCGAGCAGCCCCGCGAGGGGCACATCGGGCAGCGCACCGAGGTCGTCCCGACCCAGCTCACCCGACTTCCCACCGCCGTGGGCCAGGAGGCGGCGCCGGAGGCGGGCGGACCGCTCACCGCACGCCCTCGCCGTCGCTCCGGCTGGGCACTCAAAGAGATGCCGGCCGACCGCGGACGGCCCCGCTGGGTGCTGAACAACACCCGCACCGGCGTGTATCTGGAGCTGGACGAGCGCGAGGTCTTCCTCTGGCACGCCGTCGACGGCGAGAACACCGTGCGGGACCTGCTGTTCGCCTACGCCGACCGGTTCGGCGAACTCGCCCTGCCGCGCATCGAGGCGGCGCTGGCGGCGTTCGCGGACGCGGGCCTGCTGCGCGGTCTGCCGGGCCGCCCGGAGGAGGCGGAGGGGACCCTCTGGCGTCGCGTGGGGCGGGCCGTTTACCGGGCGCTCCTGAAACTCGAGGTGTCCGTCCCCGGCCTCGACCGGGCCGTGACCCGTCTCTACCAGGCCTTCGGCTGGCGGTTCTTCACCCCGACAGGGGTGGCACTGGCGTGGCTCTCGGTGCTCGGCGGCCTCGTCGCGTTCTTCACCGCGCAGCGGCGCCAGCACCTGCTGGACTTCGGCGGGGCGGGCGCATGGGGTCCGGTACTCCTTGCCGCCGGGTACGTGTCCGCCCTGGTCGTCCACGAGCTGACGCACGCGCTGGCCGTGAAGTCGTACGGCCGCAAGGTCCGGCGAGGCGGGTTCCTGCTCATGATGGGCATGCCGTTCGCGTTCGTGGACACCAGCGACATGTGGTTCGGCACGCGCAGGTCGCGGGTCGTGGTGGCGCTGTCCGGGCCGTTGTCCACGGCGGCGCTGGCCGGCTGGTGCGCGGCCGGCGCCGCCTTCCTGCCCGCCGGGGCGGCCTCCGCGGTGCTGTTCCATCTCGCCTTCGGCCTCTACCTGAACACGCTCTACAACTTCAACCCCCTGATGCCGCTCGACGGTTACCAGGCTCTGACCGACGCGCTGCGCGTGCCGCGACTGCGTGAGGAGGCGAGCGCCTACTTCCGCAAGGGCCTGTGGCGGGACCTGAGCACCGGCCATCGGCCAGGCGCCCGCCAGGCGGGGATGGCCGCGTACGGCCTCGCGGTCGTCGTGGGCACCTACGGCTTTCTCGTCCTCGCGCTGCTGGCCTGGCGCTCCCGGATCGGGGACCTGCTGGAGGGCCGGCTGGCCGCGCCGTGGCCCACGTTGGTCGAAGCCCTGGTGGTCGGCCTCGTGGCGTTCCCCGTGTGGTCCGCACCCGTGCGCTGGCTGATCCGCCGTGCACGGCGCCGTCGAGACGGCAACGGCGCGGGACCCGTCCGGGCGGTGGGCGCGGCCGTGGAGGAGGCCGCATGAGCGAGGACCGAGCGGAACCCGGCGGCGAATGGACCGTCCGCGGCTACGACCAGGTGCGCGACCTCGGTGAGGGCGCCGGCGGACGCGTCGTACTGGCCCGGCACACCGAGACCGGGGTACCTGTCGCGGTCAAGTACCTGAGCGAACGCCTGCGCGGTGACCGGGAGTTCCTCGCCCGGTTCCGTGCGGAGGCCCGGCTGCTCGGCGAGCTGAGGCACCCTTGCGTGGTGCGGCTGTACGAGTACGTCGAGGCGCGCGTCGGCGCCGCCATCGTCATGGAGGCGGTGAACGGCGTCAGCCTCCGCCGGCTGCTGCGCCGGCACGGGGCGACCGGCCCCGAGGCCGCCCTGGTGCTGCTCAAGGGCTCACTGCTGGGCCTCGGCGCGGCCCACGCCGCCGGGGTCGTCCACCGTGACTACAAACCTGAGAACGTGCTGGTCCGCGCCGACGGTACGAGCGCGCTCGCCGACTTCGGTATCGCCGTACGTACCGGACGCGAGACCGGGGCCGCGGGCACGCCCGCCTACATGGCGCCCGAGCAGTGGCAGGGCGAACCGGCGGGCCCGGCTGGCGACGTGTACGCGGCGGCGGCCGTGTTCTACGAGTGCCTGACCGGGCGCCGCCCATTCACCGCGGACCATCTGGGCGCACTGCTTCTCCAGCATCTGAGGGCTCCTGTCCTCTTGGACGACGTACCCGCGCCGGTACGCGGACTGCTGCGCGACGGGCTCGCCAAGGACCCGGCGGACCGGCCGGGCATCGAGGACTTCCTCACCGCCCTCGAGCGCGCCGCCGCCGAGGGGTACGGCGTCGGCTGGGAGGAGCGAGGCCGCCGGGAACTCGCCGAACTCACCGCCCTGCTGGCCCTGTTGTTCCCGTTCAAGAAGACCGCGACGCTCGACGCGCCGGCCCGTGCCCTGACCCTGCTCGGCCGGGTGAGGCGCGGCGCGTGGAAGGCCGCCGCCGCAGCGGCCGCGCTCGCCGTCGTCGCGGTGGGGGCGTCGGCCGTGGCGGCGCGTCCGCACGACACCTCGACGACGGTGGCCAGTTCGACGCCGTCGTCCCTCAACCCGTCCACGTCGTCGTCCACTTCGCCCACCCCGTCCCCGGCAACCGTCCCGCCCACGACAGGCACCACGCCTTCGGGCACACCCTCGGCGAGCCCGTCGGCCTCGCCGCCCCCGCCCTCCGTGACCGGCGCCCCGCCGACCGCCGGGCCGCCCGTGCCCACGCCCACGACCGCGAGCCCCGCCCCACCCGGGACCACGCCCGCGTCCACGCCAGGGACCGTGACGATCACCATCGGCTCCTGGCGGCGCGGGCAGACCCAGGGCGCGCTCATCGCCGACGTCTCGGTCGACACCACGGGAACCGGGCCCCTGAGCGTGACGGCGGACTACTACGTCAACTCGCCCGCCGACCCCTACGGCAACCAGACCAAGACGCTGTCCGGCAGCACGCACTACTCGGTGACCTTCGAGGCCGACTTCGCCAACCATCCGTGCCGGGGCACCTGGATGGTCACGCTGACGAGCACCCCGGCCGCCGCGAACGGACCGCAGACCGCCTCCCAGGACGCACCGCCGTGCTGAGCGAACGAGAACCGAAGGACATGACGACAGCCACCATGGTCGCCGGGCGCCGCCTGTCGGACTGGTCGCGGGAAGCGCGCCACGGGACCTGGCACGCGCTGCTCCCGGACCGGCCCGGCGAGCCCGTTCTCGGCGCGTTGCGCATCGACCGAGCCCTGCTCGCCCCGGAGGGCACGCGCGAGCGGCTGGCGGCAGCGGTCCTGGCCGTGGCGAAGCTGCGGCTGCCCGGAGTGCTGCGCACGGTCGACCTCGTCGCGGAGGCCGGGGAGGTGTGGCTGCTCACCGTCCGTCCGCCGGCTCCCACGCTGGCCGACCTGCTGGCGGAGGGCGGTGAGGCCCTCGACGCGGGCAGCGCGGCCAGCGTCCTCAACGAGACCGCGCAAACCCTGCTCGCCCTGCACGCGGCGGGCCTCGCCCACGGGGCACCGGCCCCGGACACCGTCGTCCTCGCCCCGGACGGTGTCGCGCTGCTCGCCGAGGCCGCGCTGGGTACGGTGCTCGGCGACGCGCCGGACGCCGCCGCGCACCGCGAAGCCGACATCTCGGCCTGGGCCGGCCTTTCCCACACCCTCGGCGCGGCATGGACGGTCGAAGGCACACCGGCAGCCGACCTGCTCTCCGACTGCGCGACCGCCGCCGACACCGACGGCCTCATCGCGGCCCGAACGACTCTGGTCGGGGGGCGCGCCGCCCTCCCGCCGGACTTCCTGCGCCGTACCGGGCTCCGCGCGGCGGTGTCAGCCGCGCACCCGGACATCACCGAGGTGTCGACGGCGGAGGGCACGGGGGCCGCGGAGGAGGCGGGTGCGCAGGAGGCGGCCGCGGCGCCCCAGGACGCACGCGTCGCAGCACCGGAACCGGAGGCGGACCGGCACCTCGCGCCGGACGAGCAGCTCACCATGCCCGGGAGCGGTGCCCGCTCCGTTCCGCATCAGGCCCCTCCCATCGCCCCGGACGACCAGGCCACCGTCCTGGGCAAGCGCAGCCGCACCCCCGCGGAGCCTCCCACCACGTCATCACCTCCGAGTGGCGGGGACGACAACGAGATCCTGCTGCGTTTCGGTCCCGGCATCCCCGTCGAGGCCGAGGCCCAGGACGCCCTTCGCGCCCTGTGGAGCACCGCACCCGCAGCACACGGCAACCGCCCAGGCCCCCGCCGCCGCGGACGGCGGGCCTGGATCGCCACGACCGTGTTCCTGGCCGTCGCGGCCGTCCTGCTCTGGCTGCTGCTGCGCCCGGCACCGGCCCCGACGGTCACCGCCGTCGAGGTCCAGGCGCCCACCGGGCGGCTGCACTGCGGTCAGACGGCTGATCTGGTGGGCGTGCTGACCACCGACGGCCACGGCGGCCCCGTCACGTATCAGTGGTTGCGCAGTGACGGCGGCGACTCGGGCGAGCTGGTCCATATGGCCCGGCGCGGCGACCACAGGGTCACCGTGCATCTCCGCTGGACGGTGCGCGGTCCCGGCAGCTTCCGTGGCACCGCCCGCCTGCGGATCGCGCACCAGCGGGAGCCGGTCGCGGCGGAGGCGAGCTTCGGTTACACCTGCCGCTGACGGCGTTTCCGGCATTCCGGCACACCCGCACACCCCAGCCGCGTAGGCGGCGATCCGGGTCATGCCAGGTCGGCCCACCTACATGTCGGATTTCCGCCAGCCCGGACCGAGCCCGTGCCCGATGCTGGAGACATGCGGAACGGA
Source organism: Streptomyces sp. NPDC047022 (assembly GCF_040644155.1). Lineage (NCBI taxonomy): Bacteria > Bacillati > Actinomycetota > Actinomycetes > Kitasatosporales > Streptomycetaceae > Streptomyces > Streptomyces sp. NPDC047022. The sequence goes on from NZ_JBEYVV010000015.1 coordinate 55,730, forward strand.
ATGCACACGGACCGGGAACGCTGTGTACGAGCCGTCCAGTCGAAGGACGCACGCTTCGACGGATGGTTCTTCACGGCCGTCCTGACCACACGGATCTATTGCCGGCCCAGCTGTCCGGTCGTGCCGCCGAAGCCGGAGAACATGACGTTCTACCCGAGCGCGGCCGCCTGCCAGCAGGCCGGATTCCGGGCCTGCAAGCGGTGCCGCCCGGACACCAGCCCCGGCTCGCCGGCATGGAACGAACGTGCCGACCTGGTCGCCCGCGCGATGCGGCTGATCGCCGACGGGGTGGTCGACCGTGAGGGCGTGCCCGGTCTCGCCGCCCGCCTCGGCTACAGCACCCGCCAGATCGAGCGCCAGCTCCAGACCGAGCTGGGTGCCGGACCGCTGGCGCTCGCCCGCGCCCAGCGCGCCCAGACCGCACGGCTCCTCATCGAGACGACGGCACTGCCGATGGCGGAGATCGCGTTCGCCTCGGGCTTCTCCTCGATCCGCGCCTTCAACGACACCGTCCGCGAGGTCTTCGCGCTCTCCCCGAGCGAACTGCGCAGCCGCCTTCCCCGGAACACGGTGATCGCCCCGGGTGTCCTGAGCCTCAGGCTGCCCTTCCGCGCCCCGCTCAACCCCGACAACCTCTTCGGCCATCTCGCCGCGACCGCCGTGCCCGGCGTGGAGGAGTGGCGCGACGGCGCGTACCGGCGCACACTCCGGCTGCCGTACGGGCACGGGATCGTGGCACTGACCCCGCGCACCGACCACATCGCCTGCCGTCTCACCCTCAGCGACCTGCGCGATCTGCCCGTCGCCATCAGCCGCTGCCGGCGGATGCTCGACCTCGACGCGGATCCGGTCGCCGTCGACGACCAGCTGCGCACGGACCCACTGCTCGCGCCCCTGGTCGACAAGGCCCCCGGGCGGCGCGTTCCGGGCACCGTCGACGAGGCCGAGTTCGCCGTGCGGGCCGTCCTGGGCCAGCAGGTCTCCACGGCCGCCGCCCGCACCCATGCGGCCCGGCTGGTCACCGCGCACGGTGAACAGGTCGAGGACCCCGAGGGCGGCCTCACTCACCTCTTCCCGTCCCCCGAGGCGCTCGGGGCCCTCGATCCCGAGTCCCTGGCGATGCCGCGTACGCGCCGCGCGACATTCACCGGTCTGGTACGGCAACTTGCCGACGGAACACTCCACTTGGGTGTGGAGAGCGACTGGGAGGAGAGCCGGGCCCGGCTGCTCGCCCTGCCCGGCTTCGGCCCCTGGACGGTGGAAGTGATCGCGATGCGTGCCCTCGGTGACCCCGACGCCTTCCTGCCGACCGACCTCGGCATCCGCCGGGCGGCCCGCGAACTGGGCCTGCCGTCCACCCCGGCCGCGCTCACGGCATCCGCCGAGGCGTGGCGGCCATGGCGGGCCTACGCGGTCCAGTATCTGTGGGCGACCGACAGCCACCCCATCAACTTCCTTCCCGTGTAAGCCTCTTCTCCGCGAGGACAAGTCATGAAGCAGCACACCGTCATCGACAGCCCTTACGACCCGCTCACCCTCGTCGCCGAGGACGGGATCCTGTGCGGGCTCTATATGGCCGGGCAGCGCCACCGCCCGCCCGAGGAGACCTTCGGGGTCCGCGACGAGACACCCTTCGGCGAGGCCATCGACCAACTCGACGCCTACTTCGAGGGCGAGTTGAAGGAGTTCACCCTCCAACTCCGGCTGACCGGAACGCCGTTCCAGCACAGCGTCTGGGAACAACTGCGACTGATCCCCTACGGCGAGACCCGCACCTACGGCGAACTGGCCCATGCCCTCGGCGCACCGGGCGCTTCCCGTGCGGTCGGGCTCGCCAACGGCAAGAACCCCGTCGGGATCATCGTGCCGTGCCACCGGGTCGTCGGAGCGGGCGGCGGCCTGACGGGTTACGGCGGCGGCCTGGACCGCAAGAAGCGCCTGCTGGACTTCGAAGGCGGGGCGGCGCTCTTCTGAACGGGGGATCTATGTTCGCCGCCTCCAGGCGGTCTGCTCCCGCGCGCTGCCGCTTTGGCAGCGCCTCGGGGTTGTGAAACGCTGGTTCCACGGCATATGCGCCCGATCGCACATGGATCTCGAACGGATGAGGCCGGCTGCCTCTCGGGAGTCCTTCCGGTTCCGGCCTCCCGTTCGGGACAAGGGAACAGCCATGACGATGACCGACCACGCCCAGCACAGTGACCCCACCTTGTACCGCACTCCGGCGGACGCCGTCGCCGCACCCCCGGAGAAGCTCGCCTATGTCGTCGGTTTCGACCCGGCCGCACAGCGCGCGGACGCGTTGTTCACCGTCGGCACCGACCCCGAGTCCCCTCTCTACGGCCGTGTGGCCTCCCAGGCCGAACTGCCCGGCCCGGGCAACGAACTGCACCACTTCGGCTGGAACGCTTGCTCGAGCGCGCTGGCGCATGCCGGTCATCATCACGCCGCGCGGCGCTACCTCATCGTCCCGGGACTGCGCTCCTCCCGGCTGCACGTCTTCGACACCGGCCCTGATCCCGCCCGCCCCCGCCTGGTCAAGGTGGTCGAGCCGGAAGAGCTGGCCGCCAAGGCAGGATATTCGCGGCCCCACACACTCCACTGTGGCCCTGACGGAGTGTTCCTGTCCTGCCTGGGGGGCGCGGACGGTGCGGACGGACCCGGCGGCGTCGCGCTGCTGGACCACGAGACCTTCGACGTGCTGCGTGCCTGGGAGAGCGACCGCGGACCGCAGCGGTTCGCCTACGACCTCTGGTGGCATCTGCGTCAGAACATCGCCATGACCAGTGAGTGGGGCTCCCCCTCGATGTTCGAGAACGGCCTTGTCCCCGAACTGCTGCTGGATCGCCGGTACGGCCACTCACTGCACTTCTGGGAGCTGGACTCCGGCCGGCACCTGCAGCGCCTCGATCTGGGGGACGAGAACCAGATGGTGCTGGAGCTGCGACCCGCGCACGACCCCGAGGCAACGTGGGGGTTCGCGAACACCGTGGTCAACGTAGAGGATCTGTCGGCGTCCGTGTGGTTGTGGAATCGGGAGGGCGAGGACTTCGTGGTCCGCAAAGTGATCACCATCCCCGCCGAGCCCGCGCAAACGGAGGACCTGCCCCCGGCGCTCCAGCCGTTCGGCGCCGTGCCGCCGTTCATCACCGATATCGACCTGTCGGTGGACGACCAGTGGCTGTACGTAGCCGCATGGGGAACCGGTGACCTGCTCCAGTACGACGTGAGCGACCCGTTCCGTCCGACGCGGACCGCGTCCGTGCGTCTCGGCGGCGTCGTCGGCCCGCGGCCGCATCCCGCCGAGCCGGACGTTGCGCTCACCGGCGGAGCGCAGATGGTCGAACTCAGCCGCGACGGACGGCGCGTGTACCTGACGAACTCCTTGTACTCCGCCTGGGACGCGCAGCTCTATCCCGCGGGCATCGACCCGTGGATGGTCAAACTCGACGCCGACACCACCCACGGCGGGCTCTCCGTCGACAGCCGTTTCTTCCCGCACGGCCCGGACTTCCTCGGCTTGCGCGTGCACCAGACACGCCTGCAGGGCGGCGACGCATCCTCGGATTCGTACTGCTACGCCCGCTGACCGCCTACGTCGCGCGAGCACCCGCGCCGGGCCCGCGGCCGTTGCCGTCCCGGCTTCGAAGAGCGCCAACCGCCAGGCGCGAAGGCACAGCTCAGCGAACCAGGGCGGCTTCCTAGAGGGTGTTCTCAGCGCTGATCCTGCCGAGGATTCTGGGCAATGCGGTGCCGATGGGTTCCCGTACGAGCTCGTCGGCGAGCTCGTCGTACGGGGTCGGCTCGGCGTTGACGATGATCAGCCGGGCGCCGTGGTCGGCGGCGACGCCGACGAGGCCGGCGGCGGGCTGTACCTGGAGGCTGCTGCCGACGGCGATGAACACCTGGCATGCCTTGGTGACGGCGACCGCCTCGCCGAGGACCGCCGGATCGAGCCGCTCGCCGAACATCACCGTCGCCGACTTCAGGATTCCGCCGCACTCCCGGCACGCCGGGTCGGCCTCTCCGGCCTCGACCCGGGCGAGGGCGTCCTCCATAGGCCCGCGGGCGTGGCACCGCGTGCAGACGACACTGCGTGCGCTGCCGTGCAGTTCGAGGACCTTGCGGGCGGGCATCCCGGCGAGCTGGTGCAGCCCGTCCACGTTCTGCGTGATGACCCGCACCGGTACGCCGGACCGCTCCAGCTCGGTCACGGCCCGGTGTGCGGCGTTCGGTTCGGCCCTGAGCGTCCGGTTCTTGCGTCGCATCTGCCATGACCTGCGCCGGATCTCCGGATCGGCCATGTAGTACTCGTACGTCACCAGCTTCTCGGCCCCGGGATCCCGCCGCCAGAGTCCGTTCGGCCCGCGATAATCGGGGATCCCGGAATCGGTGGAGACACCTGCCCCACTGAGGATGGCGACGAGTGGCCTGTTCATGGCCCGAGCGTAGGCCGCTCGCCTGCAGGGTGCGAACGGATATCCGGGGCAGCGGGCTGGTTGCGTGCCGGAGGCCGCAGAGGATCAGCCTGCCGGGTGGCCGTTCTTCAGTTCGGCCGTCCCCGCGTCCCGGGCCGGTGCGTCGAGCGCGGCCAGGACGCGTCGGCCCAGCGCCTGAGGAAGGCAGCCGGGCTCGACGAGCAGTACGCGCCCTGGCGTGTCACGGAAGAGCGCGGCGGCAGTTCGACTGTGCCTTCAACCGCCCCGTGTCAACTCCCGTTCGGCGACCGCCCGGAAGCCGTGCGGCGGGCGGCCGGTGAGACGCCGGACGGTGTCGGTGACGCGGTCCTCGGCTCCCTCGGCGATCGCGCGGTCCATGCCGGCCAGGACCGAGGCGAACTCCAGCGGCATGAACGCGGCCAGACGGTCACGCATCTGCTCGTAGGTCAGGTTGCGGTGCGTCACGGGGCGGCCGGTGACCTCGGCGACGATGGTGGCGATGTCGTCATAGCTCAGGGCTTCCGGGCCGGTCAGGACCAGGTCCGCACCGGGCGCGCGGTCGTCCGTCAGGGCATGGACGGCGACGGCGGCGATGTCGTCCGCGTCGATGAACCCGACCCGGCCCGTCCCCGTCGCGCTCAGGATGACGCCGTCGTCGATGCAACGGGCCTGGGCGTGCGCGCCCGTGAAGTTCTGCATGAACCAGGAGGGCCGCAGCACCGCCCAATGAGGGAACAGACCGGGCAGCGCCTGGTGCACCACACCCACCCCCGGGCCTCCCCCGGGGATGGCCGAGGAACTGAGCAGCACCGCGCGGTGCACCCCCGCGGCCCGCGCTCGACGCAGGAAGGGCAGCATGACGGCGGCCGGGTCCGGGTCGCCCACGGGCGGGACCAGGTAGGCGCGGTCGGCTTCCGCGAGGGCGTCGCCGAAGGTGGCGGGGTCGTACCAGTCGAAGCGGACGGGTTCCGCGCCCGGGAGCGGGGTCGCGCCGCGGCTCGCGGCCCTGACGCGGTGCCCGGCGGCGGTGAGCCGGGCGGTGACACGGCTGCCGGTCGTGCCCGTGGCGCCGATGACCAGGATGGGGGTGTTGACGGTCATCGGGCGTGGCTCCCCGCGAAGTCCGTGCCGGGCTCCTGGAGCACCAGGGGGTTCCAGTAGTCCCGGTAGGAGGCGAAGCGCCCGTCCCGGACGGTCACCACGGCGATGTACGTCATCTCGAAGGGGTTGCCCGTCCGGACCAGACGGCCCACGCCGCGCATCTCGACCACGATGGTGTCAGGGCTGGTCGTCCGGTGGATCGACAGGTCCGGGAAGTCGTGCAGGTCGATGTGGTCGGGGTAGTCACGCATGTAGTCGGCGATCGCCGCCCGGCCCTCCAGGCGGCCGGGCCACCCCGGGGGCGCGAAGGGGAACTCCATGAAGCCGTGCTCGGCCCACAGGGCGACCCATGAGGCGATGTCCTTGCCGAGGAGCAGCCGCAGGCTGTGGCGGTAGAGCTCTTCCGGTGAGCGTTGTGTGATGGGCATGGGATTCTCTCCGTCCCGTACGATACGGACCTGTGGTCCGCTTTGGTGAGCGCCACGATACGGACCGCTGGTCCGGATCGCAAAGCGTGCGGAGGCGGGGAGGCCGAAGAGCTCATAGGGGGCTCGGAACGGGAGAAGGTGCATGGCTGAGCGCAGACCGCGCAAGGACGCGACCCGCAACAGGGCGGCCGTCTTCGGGGCCGCCGACGCGCTCTTCGCGCGGTGTGAGAGCCCCGAGGCGGTCACCATGGCCGACATCGCGGCGGCTGCGGGCGTCGGCAAGGCGACCCTCTTTCGCGCCTTCGGCGACCGTACGGGGCTGATCCGCGCCCTGTACGAGGCGCGTCTCGAACCGGTCAGGCGGGCCGTGGAGGAGGGTCCGCCGCCCCTGGGGCCCGCCACTCCGCCGCTGGAACGCGTGCCGGCCCTGCTCGACGCGGTCCTGTGCTTCAAGCTCGACAACCGCCACCTCGCACTCGCCCTGGAGCGGACCGGCGACGACAGCCCCTACAGCGCGGAGCATTACGAGCGGTGGCATGTCCTGCTGCGGGACTCGCTGGAGCGGGTCCTGGGGCCGGGTGACAGTGACTTCGCGGCTCATGCACTGCTGGCCGCCACTCGCGCCGACCTCGTCGGGTATCTGGCGGGCGGCAAGGGAGTGCCCCGCGACGAGCTGCGGGCCCGTTTGGCGAGGTTCACCGCTTCGGTCCTCGGCGTCGGCGCTGGGCGGGAGCCGCTCTCGGGGGCCTGAGCGGGCCCTCTGCGCAAGGGATCTGGAGAGCGTACGAGATGATTGCGTCCAACTGCATTATGCACAATTTAATTTGTGCCTAGTATTCCTGTCGTGCCCGCCGGACGGCAGGGCGCACCGAGCACCGGCATCGCCCGTGAGGAGAGCCAGGAATGTCCGAGAACGTCACGCGCCCCGTACTGGAACCGGCAGCAGCCGCTTTCGCCGAGGCCACCGCCAACCCTCCGTACCTGTTCGACCTGGGCCCGGAAGAGGGCCGCAAGGCAGTCGACGAAGTACAGTCCGGCGAGATCGCCGAGCCGGAGATCGCCGAGGAGTGGGTGACGGTCCAGGGCGGCCCGACCGGAGAGGTCCGGGCCCGGATCGTGCGTCCGGCCGACGCCGAGGGCCCGCTGCCGGTGATCGTCTACCTCCATGGCGCCGGCTGGGTGTTCGGCAATGCCCGCACCCATGACCGCCTGGTACGCGAACTGGCCGTCGGCACCCGGGCGGCCGTCGTCTTCCCCGAGTACGACCTGTCACCCGAGGCCCGCTACCCCGTCGCCATCGAGCAGAACTACACCGTGGCCCGATGGGTCGTCACCGACGGCGCCGCCAAGGGTCTGGACGCCGACCGGATCGCGGTGGCCGGTGACTCGGTGGGCGGCAACATGACCGCCGCCCTGACCCTCATGGCCAAGGAGCGCGGCGACGTGCCCCTGGTTCAGCAGGTGCTCTTCTACCCCGTGACCGACGCGAGCTTCGACACGCCCTCGTACCACCAGTTCGCGGGGGGCTACTTCCTGCGCCGCGACGCCATGCAGTGGTTCTGGGACCAGTACACCACCGACGAGGAGCAGCGCGCCGAGGTCACCGCCTCACCGCTGCGCGCCACCACTGAACAGCTCACCGGTCTGCCCCCGGCCCTGGTCATCACGGCCGAAGCCGATGTCCTGCGCGACGAGGGCGAGGCCTACGCCGACAAGCTCCGCGCCGCGGGCGTCCCCGTGACCGCGGCGCGCTACCAGGGCGCCATCCACGACTTCGTGATGCTCAACGCCCTGCGCGAGACCCACGCCGCCGAAGCCGCCATCAACCAGGCCGTGGCCGTCCTGCGCACCGCGCTCGGCACCGTCTGAGCGCGTCAGCTGCGTCGCCGACTCCGGGCCCGCCACCCGGGCGGTGTGCGTTCCGGGGGCCGGACGGGGCATGACGGCCGCGGCGTCCTTTGGTTATGGTCGCAGCGGCGCGGCTGCCTTGACATGCGCAAGGCCCGGAGAGCAAGGGGAATGCTGGTGGCGGACGCTGCTGTGAACGGCACCCGGCGGGTACTCATCGCCGCTGACAAGTTCAAGGGATCGCTGACGGCCGTGGAGGTCGCGCGGCGGGTGACGGCGGGGCTGCGCTCGGTCGTGCCCGGTCTGGAGGTCGAGGCGCTGCCCGTGGCCGACGGCGGCGACGGGACCGTGGACGCGGCGGTCGCGGCCGGATTCGAACGGCGCCAGGCGCGGGTCGCGGGTCCCCTCGGGGACGAGGTGACGGCGGCGTTCGCGCTGCGCGACGGCATCGCGGTCGTGGAGATGGCGGAGGCGAGCGGGTTGCAGCGGCTGCCCGCCGGTGTCCTCGCGCCGCTCACCGCGTCCACGTACGGCTCCGGGGAACTGCTGACGGCCGCGCTGGACGCCGGGGCCGGAACGATCGTGTTCGGGGTCGGCGGGAGCGCGACGACGGACGGGGGCGCGGGGATGCTGTCCGCGCTCGGGGCGCGCTTCCTGGACGCGGACGGTGCGCCGGTGGCGCCGGGCGGGGGCGGCCTCGCGGACCTCGCCCGCGCCGACCTGTCGGGCCTGGATGCCCGGCTGTCCTCGGTGGATCTGGTGCTCGCGAGCGACGTGGACAATCCGCTGACCGGACCGCTGGGCGCACCCGCCGTGTACGGGCCGCAGAAGGGTGCCTCACCGGAGGACGTGGCGGCCCTGGACGCGGCGCTCGCGCACTACGTGAAAGTCCTGGCGGAGACGGCGTGTCCCGCGGCGGCGGAGTTCGCCGCGTCGCCGGGCGCGGGCGCCGCGGGCGGCATCGGCTTCGGGGCGCTCGTACTGGGGGCGCGCTTCCGGCCGGGCATCGAGGTCATGCTGGACGTCCTGGGCTTCGCCCCGGCGCTGGAGCGGGCCTCGCTGGTGATCACGGGCGAGGGGTCGCTGGACCGGCAGACACTGCACGGCAAGGCGCCGGCGGGCGTCGCGGCCGCGGCGAGGCAGGCCGGCAAGGAGGTGGTCGCGGTCTGTGGCCGTCTGGACCTGCCGCCCGCGGTCCTGGGGAGGGCCGGCATCCGACGGGCGTACCCGCTCACGGAGGCCGAGCCGGACGTCGCCCGCTGCATCGCGGACGCGGGGCCGATCCTCGAACGGGTGGCGGCGAGTATCGCCCGGGACTTTCTGGTCTGAGGGTCTGAAGAGCCGGTCATAAGCGGAGAGGCCCCGAACCGTGTGGTTCGGGGCCTCTTCATCCGCATCTCGCACCGGCTACGGCAGCTGCGCCGCCCGCGCCTCGCGACGGTTGTCACGGAAGTTGTTCACCCGGCGCGCCGTCGCGAACAGCGGGATCACAGCGCCCATGACCAGCTGCAGCGCACAGCCCGTCTGGAGGAGGAGCTGGCCGCTCGGGGCGTCGAAGGCCCAGGCCGCCAGAAGCCCCATCGACAGGACGATCCAGGCCAGCATGGCGACCGCCAGGCGGCCCCGCGGCTTGGGGTACTCCACGCGGCTCACCATCAGCCACGCCGTGCCGAGGATCGCCAGCAGGGTGGCGAAGAACGGCAGCTCGAGGAGCACGATCGAGACCACCGTCAGCGCGCCGAACGGCGAGGGCATGCCCTGGAACATGCCGTCCTTCATCGTGACGCACGAGAAGCGCGCCAGTCTCAGCACCACCGCAAGCAGCACCACGATCGCGCCCACCGCCGCGACTCTCTGGTGCGCGTCGTCGGCCACCATGCCGTAGACGAGGACGAAGTACGCCGGCGCCAGACCGAAGCTGATCAGGTCCGAGAGGTTGTCCAGTTCCGCGCCCATCGGGGAGGAGCGGAGCTTGCGGGCGACCAGGCCGTCGCACAGGTCGAAGACCGCCGCGCACAGCATCAGGATGACCGCCGTGGCGGCACTGTGCCGGGCCATGCCGGTCGACTCGTCGTTGCCCGTCAGATGAGGGATCAGGATGCCGGTGGTGGTGAAGTACACCGCCATGAACCCGCACGTGGCGTTGCCCAGGGTGAGGGTGTCCGCTATCGAGAGACGGAGCGAGAGGGGCATCTCCTCCTCGTCGCCCACCTCATCGGCCTCCGGCACCCAGTCGGACTTGATCTCCGGATCAATCACGGTCAAGACGAGTCACCCCAGCCACGGTCTTCTGCCCGACCTCGACCGCGACCTCCACGCCCTCGGGCAGGTAGAGGTCGACACGCGAGCCGAAGCGGATCAGACCGATGCGGTCGCCCTGCTCGACCTTCGTGTCCTGCGGGATGTAGGGCACGATACGGCGGGCCACCGCGCCGGCGATCTGGATCATCTCGATGTCGCCGAGTTCGGTGTCGAAATGCCAGACTACGCGCTCGTTGTTCTCGCTCTCCTTGTTGAACGCGGGAACGAAGCCGCCCGGGATGTGCTCGACCGAGGTGACCGTGCCGGCGAGCGGCGCACGGTTCACATGGACGTTGAGCGGGCTCATGAAGATCGCGACGCGGGTGCGTCCGTCCTTCCACGGCATGATGCTCTGCACCACACCGTCGGCGGGCGAGATGACCCGGCCCTGGGTGATCTCGCGCTCGGGGTCACGGAAGAACCACAGCATGCCCGCCGCGAGCGCGGTGGCGGGTACGGCCACGGCCTTGGCGGCGCCGGAGCGGCGCGCACGGACCAGGCTGACTGCTGCGGTGGCCAGGGTCGGGAGAAGCCACGGCGATGCTCCGCGCGCGAGGCGTACGCTGTTCAGGCTGTCGCGTGGTGCAGAGGTTTGGCTGTGGGGCATGGATGACCTTCGTAGCGGATGATGCCGCGCTTCAAACGGGGGACGGCGGCTTTCCGGCGATCGTACCGGTCGCGGACCGCAACTGGGCAAGCGAGGAAGCCGAGTCGATGGCCCAAGAGTGTTGACGGGGTGTGATCTTCTTCGCGAAGAAAACACCCCGAAACACGACATCTATCCCTGGAGCCGATACTCTTCGAGCAAACGGCGACCGATGATCATTTTCTGGATTTCGGCGGTACCTTCGCCGATCAGCAGCATCGGGGCCTCGCGGTAGAGGCGCTCGATCTCGTACTCCTTGGAGAAGCCGTAGCCGCCGTGGATCCGGAAGGCGTCCTCCACGACCTCCTTGCAGTACTCAGAGGCGAGGTACTTCGCCATGCCTGCCTCGAGGTCGTTTCGCTCCCCGGAGTCCTTTTTGCGGGCTGCGTTCACCATCATGGCATGCGCGGCTTCGACCTTGGTAGCCATTTCGGCCAGTTTGAACTGAATCGCCTGATGCTGCGCGATCGGCTTGCCGAAGGTGTTGCGCTGCTGCGCGTACGACACGCCGAGCTCGAAGGCACGCTGAGCGACACCGCAGCCACGCGCCGCCACGTTCACGCGGCCGACCTCGACGCCGTCCATCATCTGATAGAAGCCCCGGCCGGTGACCCCGCCGAGAACACGGTCGGCAGGAATGCGCAGGCCGTCCATGATCAGCTCAGTGGTGTCGACGCCCTTGTACCCCATCTTGTCGATCTTCCCGGGGATGGTGAGGCCCGGGCGGACCTCGCCGAAGCCGGGCTCCTTCTCCACCAGGAAGGTCGTCATCGACTTGTGGGGCGCCGTGCCCTCGGGGTGTCCTTCGTCACTCCGGACGAGAACGGCGACGAGCGTGGAGGTCCCGCCGTTCGTCAGCCACATCTTCTGGCCGTTGAGGACGTACTCGTCGCCGTCCTTGACCGCCTTCGAGGTGATCGCCGACACATCGGAGCCGAGACCGGGCTCCGACATCGAGAACGCGCCGCGGATCTCGCCGAGCGCCATCCTCGGCAGGAAGTAGTCCTTCTGCTCCTGCGTGCCGTGCTGCTTGAGCATGTAAGCCACGATGAAGTGCGTGTTGATGATGCCGGAGACCGACATCCAGCCGCGGGCGATCTCCTCCACGCACAGGGCGTAGGTCAGCAGCGACTCGCCCAGACCCCCGTACTCCTCGGGGATCATCAGACCGAACAGGCCCAGCTCCTTGAGGCCGTCGACGATCTGCTGCGGGTACTCGTCGCGGTGCTCCAGCTCGGTCGCGACCGGGATGATCTCCTTGTCCACGAAGTCGCGGACGGTGGAGAGGATCTCCTGCTGGACGTCGGTCAGACCGGCGGTCTGGGCGAGACGGGCCATGGCTACTTCTCCTGCTGCTTCAGCTCGGGGCGGCCCGGCTGCTCGCCGCCGCGCTCCTTGATGTACGTCTCGGTGGGGACCATCACCTTGCGGCGGAACACGCACACCAGCGTGCCGTCCTGCTTGTAGCCCTTGGTCTCGACATGCACGATGCCGCGGTCGTTCTTCGACTTCGACGGCCACTTGTCGAGCACGGTCGTCTCGCCGTAGATCGTGTCGCCGTGGAACGTGGGGGCCACGTGCTTGAGCGACTCGATCTCCAGGTTGGCGATCGCCTTGCCGGACACGTCCGGCACGGACATGCCGAGCAGCAGCGAGTAGATGTAGTTGCCCACGACGACGTTCTTCCCGAAGTCCGTCGTCTTCTCCGCATAGTTCGTGTCCATGTGGAGCGGGTGGTGGTTCATGGTGAGGAGACAGAAGAGGTGGTCGTCGTACTCCGTGACCGTCTTGCCGGGCCAGTGCTTGTACGTGGCCCCGACCTCGAACTCCTCGTAGGTGCGTCCGAACTGCATCGCGCTCAGGCCTCCGGGATCTCGAACGTGCTGGTGCGCTGCATGCCGGCGGCGCGGCCCTTGCCGGAGATGACCAGGGCCATCTTGCGGCTGGCCTCGTCGATCATCTCGTCGCCGAGCATCGCGGAGCCCTTCTTGCCGCCCGCCTCGGACGTGTAGTAGTCGTACGCGTCCAGGATCAGCTCGGCGTGGTCGTAGTCCTCCTGGGACGGCGAGAAGATCTCGTTGGACGCCTCGACCTGGCCCGGGTGCAGCACCCACTTGCCGTCGAAGCCGAGCGCGGCGGCGCGCTGTGCGACCTCGCGGTAGCCCTCGACGTTGCGGATCTGGAGGTAGGGGCCGTCGATCGCCTGGAGGTTGTTGGCGCGGGCGGCCATCAGGATCTTCATCAGGATGTAGTGGTAGGCGTCCGCCGGGTAGCCGGGCGGCTGCTCGCCCACGACCAGCGACTTCATGTTGATGGACGCCATGAAGTCGGCAGGGCCGAAGATGATCGTCTCGATGCGCGGGGAGGCCTGCGCGATCGCGTTGACGTTGTTGAGGCCCTGCGCGTTCTCGATCTGGGCCTCGATGCCGATCTTGCCGACCTCGAAGCCCATCGTCTTCTCGATCTGCGTCAGCAGCAGGTCCAGGGCGACGATCTGCTCGGCGTTCTGCACCTTCGGCAGCATGATGCAGTCAAGGTTGGGGCCCGCGCCCTCGACCACCGTCACGACGTCGCGGTACGTCCACTCCGTCGTCCAGTCATTGACGCGCACCACTCGCGTCTTGCCCGTCCAGTCGCCCTCATTGAGGAACTTGACGATGGTGTGCCGCGCCTCGGGCTTGGCCAGCGGCGCGCACGCGTCCTCCAGGTCCAGGAAGACCTGGTCGGCGGGGAGGCCCTGCGCCTTCTCCAGGAAGCGAGGGTTGCTCCCGGGGACCGCGAGGCAGGAGCGCCGCGGACGCAGACGGTTGACGGGCGTTGTCATGCGGGGACCTCCAGGGGGTCGAGCTTGTTCGCTTTCCGGATCTCGTCGACGATACGGCCGATGATCCCGGTGATGTCGAAGTCCTTCGGGGTGAACACCGCTGCCACTCCAGCGGCCCTGAGCTGCTCGGCGTCACCATTGGGGATGATTCCGCCGGCGATCACCGGAATGTCGGTGGCACCGGCCTCGCGCAGCCGCTCCAGCACGTCCGGCACAAGCTGCGCGTGCGATCCGGACAGGATGGACAGGCCCACCGCGTGCACGTCCTCCGCGAGCGCGGCGTCCACTATCTGCTCCGGCGTCAGCCGGATGCCCTGGTAGACCACCTCGAACCCGGCGTCACGGGCCCGCACGGCGATCTGCTCGGCCCCGTTGGAGTGCCCGTCCAAGCCCGGCTTGCCGACCAGGAAACGGAGCTTGCCGACACCGAGGTCCTGAGCCGTCAGGTCCACCTTGCGGCGCACCTCGGCCATCGCCGAGCCTTCCGCGGCGGACACCGCGACCGGCGCGGACGACACGCCCGTCGGCGCGCGGAACTCGCCGAACACCTCGCGCAGGGCCCCGGCCCACTCGCCGGTCGTGACCCCGGCGCGGGCACACTCCAGGGTGGCCTCCATGAGGTTCTGGGTGCCCTTGGCCGCCTCCTTCAGCCGCTCCAGCGCCTTGCAGGGGCGCGGGTGGTTGAAGGGCGGCTGGTAGCGGGTGTCGCGCCACTGCTCCAGCGAGGCGATGACGCGTGCCTCCACCGCCGGGTCGACCGTCTGGATCGCGGTGTCCAGGTCGGCCGTCAGCGGGTTCGGCTCGGTCGTCTCGAAGATGTTGACGCCGATGATCTTCTCGTCGCCGGACTCGATACGGGCGCGGCGCTCCGCGTGCGAGGCCACGAGCTGGGACTTGAGGTAGCCCGACTCGACGGCCGCCATGGCGCCGCCCATCTCCTGGATCCGGTCGATCTCGGCGAGCGACTCCTCGACCAGCCGGCTCACCTCGGCCTCGATGACCTTCGAGCCCTCGAAGATGTCCTCATACTCCAGCAGATCGCTCTCGTGAGCGAGCACCTGCTGGATGCGCAGAGACCACTGCTGGTCCCAGGGGCGGGGCAGGCCCAGCGCCTCGTTCCAGGCCGGAAGCTGCACGGCGCGTGCGCGTGCGTCCTTGGAGAGGGTCACGGCCAGCATCTCGAGCACGATCCGCTGGACGTTGTTCTCCGGCTGCGCCTCCGTCAGGCCCAGGGAGTTGACCTGGACGCCGTAGCGGAAGCGGCGGTGCTTGGGGTTCTCGATGCCGTACCGCTCACGCGTGACCTTGTCCCAGATCCGCCCGAACGCCCGCATCTTGCACATCTCCTCGATGAAGCGGACGCCCGCGTTCACGAAGAAGGAGATACGGCCGACGACATCGCCCATGCGCTCCTGCGGCACCTGGCCGCTGTCGCGCACCGCGTCGAGGACGGCGATCGCCGTCGACATCGCGTACGCGATCTCCTGCACCGGCGTGGCGCCCGCCTCCTGCAGGTGGTAGCTGCAGATGTTGATCGGGTTCCACTTGGGGATGTGCGAGACCGTGTACGCGATCATGTCGGTCGTCAGCCGGAGCGAGGGCCCCGGCGGGAAGACGTGCGTGCCGCGGGACAGGTACTCCTTGACGATGTCGTTCTGGGTCGTGCCCTGGAGCTTGGTGATGTCCGCGCCCTGCTCCTCGGCGACGACCTGGTAGAGCGCCAGCAGCCACATCGCCGTGGCGTTGATCGTCATCGAGGTGTTCATCTGCTCCAGCGGGATGTCCTGGAACAGCCGGCGCATGTCACCGAGGTGCGCGACCGGAACCCCGACCCGGCCGACCTCGCCGCGGGCGAGGATGTGGTCGGAGTCGTATCCGGTCTGCGTCGGCAGGTCGAACGCCACCGACAGACCGGTCTGCCCCTTGGCGAGGTTGCGCCGGTACAGCTCGTTGGACGCCTCGGCCGTGGAGTGACCGGCGTAGGTGCGCATGAGCCACGGCCGGTCCCTTTCCCTGCGCGGGGACGTCGTCTGACGCTCAGTCATCTGTGACCTCCGGTGTCGTTCAGATGTTCCGGAAGCGGTTGATCGCGTCGATGTGCTTGGCGCGCATCTCCTCGTCGCGCACACCGAGGCCTTCCTCGGGGGCGAGGCACAGGACGCCGACCTTGCCCTGGTGGCGGTTGCGGTGCACGTCGTACGCGGCCTGGCCGGTCTCCTCGAGGGAGTACACCTTCGACAGCGTCGGGTGGATCTTGCCCTTGGCGATCAGGCGGTTGGCCTCCCACGCCTCGCGGTAGTTGGCGAAGTGCGAGCCGATGATCCGCTTGAGGGACATCCACAGGTACCGGTTGTCGTACTCGTGGTTGTAGCCGGAGGTCGAGGCGCAGGTGACGATGGTGCCGCCCTTGCGCGTGACGTAGACGGAGGCGCCGAAGGTCTCGCGGCCCGGGTGCTCGAAGACGATGTCGACGTCCTCGCCGCCGGTCAGCTCACGGATGCGCTTGCCGAAGCGCTTCCACTCCTTCGGGTCCTGCTCCTGCTCGTTCTTCCAGAACTTGTAGCCCTCGGCGTTGCGGTCGATGATCGCCTCGGCGCCCATCGAACGGCAGATCGCCGCCTTCTCGGGGGAGGAGACCACACAGATCGGGTTGGCGCCGCCCGCGAGGGCGAACTGCGTGGCGTACGAGCCGAGGCCGCCGCTCGCGCCCCAGATCAGCACGTTGTCGCCCTGCTTCATCTGGGCGCCGTTGCGGGAGACGAGCTGCCGGTAGGCGGTGGAGTTGACCAGTCCCGGGGCCGCTGCCTCCTCCCAGCTGAGGTGGCCCGGCTTGGGCATGAGCTGGTTGGACTTGACGAGCGCGACCTCCGCGAGGCCGCCGAAGTTCGTCTCGAAGCCCCAGATCCGCTGCTCCGGGTCGAGCATCGTGTCGTTGTGGCCGTCGGAGGACTCCAGCTCCACCGAGAGGCAGTGCGCGACGACCTCGTCACCGGGCTTCCAGGAGTTGACGCCCGGGCCGGTGCGCAGGACCACGCCCGCGAGGTCGGAGCCGATGATGTGATACGGCAGGTCGTGGCGCTTGGTGAGCTCGGAGACCCGGCCGTAGCGCTCCAGGAACCCGAATGTGGACAGCGGCTCGAAGATCGAGGTCCACACCGAGTTGTAGTTGACCGAGGAGGCCATGACGGCGACGAGCGCCTCGCCCGGACCGAGTTCCGGCAGCGGGACCTCGTCCAGGTGCAGGGACTTGCGGGGGTCCTTGTCGCGGGTGCTGAGCCCGGCGAACATCTCCGTCTCGTCCTTGTGCACGGTGACCGCGCGGTAGGACTCGGGGAGCGGGAGAGCGGCGTAGTCGGCGGACTGGGCCGTCCCCGACTGAATCGCGTCCAGGATGTCCTTCACTGTTGCCTCCGGCGAGTGGCGTCTTGAGGGCAGACGCTGAGGGTTGCGTCGGTGCTGCTGCTGGTGTTGGAAGAGATGCCGTCGGTTCGGCTCGGTGGTGCTGTGGCAGCGCTTTGTGGCGCGGGAGGTTGCCTGTGACGCAGGCGTCCGGGCGCGCTCGCCGGGGAGGCTTGCGGGGACAGCCGGCGTACGAAAGGTCTCTGCACGCCGGCCGCCCGGACATGACCAACGTATGGCACGCCGTGTCACCTCGCAAGGCACTGGGTGCCAGATCTTGCTCTCAGATGAAATCTTTACGTAACAGATGAGCGATGATCGATCAGACCTACCGACGAGTAGGTCCAGAACGGGAGAAACCGAAACGCACTACGGGCCGGCGGCGGCATCGTGTGCCGCCGCCGGCCCGTAGTGCGGGATCCGGACGGCTTGGGGAGGCGAACAGACGGTGAATCTCCTTGAGGGACTTGGCCGGACGCTCAGTAACGTTCCTTGAGGACCTGCTCGATGGTCCGCATCACCTCGTCGAGCGGAGCGTCCGTCCTCGCCACGGTCACCAGCACGTCGCCATGTGTGGTCACGGCCGCCGGAGCGGTGTGGGGCGCGGGGCCGCGCCCGGCCCCGATGCCGCTGCCGAACGTCTTGCGCACGATCGCGAAGGCGTGGTCCAGCTGGGACTCCACATCCCCGTGTCCGCCGGCCCTCAGCCAGCGGCGCAGGACGTGGTTGTGCGCGGTGACGACCGCCGAGGCGGCGACCTCCGCGAGCAGGGGATCGTCGTTGGCGTCGTCGTCGTGCGCGTGCTCGTCGAAGTGACCGAGCAGATAGCGCGTGAAAAGCCGCTCGTAGCGGGCGACCGAGGCGATCTCGGCCTCGCGCAGCGTCGGCACCTCCCGTGTCAGCTTGTAGCGCTGCACGGAGATCTCCGGCCGGGCCGCGTACATCCGCATGACCTCTTTGATGCCGCGGCACACGGTGTCCAGCGGATGCTCGTGCGCGGGCGCGGCATTGAGTACCGCCTCGGCCCTCACCAGGGTGTCGTCGTGGTCGGGGAAGATCGCCTCTTCCTTGGAGCGGAAGTGGCGGAAGAACGTGCGCCGGGCGACCCCGGCGGCTGCCGCGATCTCGTCGACGGTGGTCGCCTCGTACCCTTTCTTGGCGAACAGTTCCATCGCCGCCGCCGCCAGTTCCCGGCGCATCTTGAGCCGCTGGGCGGCGGCACGACCGCCTGCGGCGCTCTCCGGTGTGTCGGCCGTGGCTGGGGTACGTGAGGACTTGGCGGGCTGGGGCATGAACCGAACGTACTGCATATGCGCGGCATGATGCGCACGTCCCGGGTCACCCCCGCCCCAGGAGGGCGGGGGGTCACCGGCCGGATCGAGCAGTCCGCCCCAGTCGGCGCCGTCTGCCAGCCGGTCGCCGTGCGGGTCAGCGCTTGGCATATTCGCGGAAGCCGCGGCCGGTCTTGCGGCCGAGGCAGCCCGCGGCCACCAGGTGTTCCAGGAGCGGCGCGGGGGCCAGGCCCGGGTCGCGGAACTCCCGGTGGAGCACCTTCTCGATGGCCAGCGAAACATCCAGGCCGACGACGTCGAGCAGTTCGAACGGACCCATCGGGTAGCCGCCGCCCAGCTTCATCGCGGCGTCGATGTCGTCGAGCGTCGCGTAGTGCTCCTGCACCATCTTGATCGCGTTGTTGAGGTACGGGAACAGCAGCGCGTTCACGATGAACCCGGCGCGGTCACCGCAGTCCACCGGGTGCTTCCTGACCTTCGTGCACAGCTCACGGACCGTCGCGTGCACATCGTCGGCGGTGAGCACCGTGCGGACCACCTCGACCAGCTTCATGGCGGGCGCCGGGTTGAAGAAGTGCATGCCGATCACGTCCTGCGGACGCGAGGTGGCGCGGGCGCAGGCGACGACGGGCAGCGAGGAGGTGGTGGTCGCGAGGATCGCGCCCGGCTTGCAGACCTTGTCGAACGTGGCGAACAGCTGCTGCTTGATCTCCAGGTCCTCGGCGACGGCCTCCAGCGCCAGGTCGACATCGGCGAAGTCGTCGTACGTGCCCGTCGGCCGGATGCGGTCGAGCGTCTGCGCGGCGGCCTCGGCCGTCATCCGGCCCTTGTCGACCGAGCGCGCCAGCGACTTGCCGATCCTGGCCTTGGCGGCCTGGGCCTTCTCCTCGCTGCGGGCGGCGAGGACGACGTCGAACCCGGCCTTGGCGAAGACCTCCACGATCCCGGACGCCATGGTGCCGGAACCGGCGACGCCGACGGAGCGGACCGTGCGGCCCTGGGCCAGGGTGGCGTCCTCCAGGGGCGTCAGCGCGTCCCGCACGACCGTCGGGCTGCCCGGAGCCTCGTACGTGTAGAAGCCGCGCCCCGACTTGCGGCCGGTCAGGCCCGCCTCGCTGAGCTGCCTGAGGATGGGCGCGGGGGCGTGCAGACGGTCGTGGGAGGCGGCGTACATGGCCTCCATGACCGTACGCGCGGTGTCGATGCCGATCAGGTCGAGCAGGGCGAGCGGGCCCATGGGCAGCCCGCAGCCGAGCTTCATCGCGGCGTCGATGTCCTCGCGCGAGGCGTACTTGGCCTCGTACATCGCGGCGGCCTGGTTGAGGTAGCCGAACAGCAGGCCGTCCGCGACGAATCCGGGGCGGTCGCCCACCGCGACGGGCTCCTTGCCCAGGTCCAGGGCGAGGTTGGTGACGGCGGTGACGGCCGCGGGCGCGGTCAGCACGGACGAGACGACCTCGACCAGCTTCATGGCCGGCGCCGGATTGAAGAAGTGCAGCCCGAGGACCCGCTCGGGGCGGGCCGAGTCGGCCGCGAGCCGGGTGACGGACAGGGCGTTGGTGCCCGTGGCGACGATGGTGTCCGGGCGCACGATCCCGTCGAGGGTGGCGAACACCTGCTGCTTGATCTCGTACGACTCCGGGACCACCTCGATGACGAGGTCGGCGTCGGCCGCGGCCTGGAGGTCGGTGAAGGTGCGGAAGCGGGCGAGGGCTTCCTCGCGCTCCTGCTCGGTCAGCCGCCCCCGGCTGACGGCGCGGGCGGTGGCGGCCTCCAGGGCGGCGACGGCGTGGGAGGCGGCGGCCTCGTCGACGTCGATGCCGACGACCACGCGGCCGGCCCGGGTCAGGACCTCGGCGATACCGGTGCCCATGGTGCCGAGGCCGACGACGGCGACGGTCTTGATCGGGGACAGAGGGGTGTCGGACAGGGGAGTGGCCATCGCGGACTCCAGAAATGAGGGTGACGACTGAGGAGCGCGCCCGGATGCGCCTGGAGGCGCACACGGTGCGGAAGGAGCGGTAGGTGCGGGTGTCTGCCGGGCTGATGAACGCACACGCCCGGCGTCGTCCGCGGGCGAGCACACGCCCGGGAACGATGTTTCCGACCGGCCCTGTCCCGGAGCCGGGTCGTACTGAGGTACACGAGGTACCGAACCGACCAGTGCCGCCACTGCCCCGAGGGAGCGGCCGGCACTCCGCGACGGCTGCGTCACCAGGCCGCCACGGGTCTCGCGAGTGGGTAACTCGCTCGATTGAGCTTAACCCGCGAGTAACGAGCGCGCCAGTCCCGCGTCTGTGATCCACATCCCCACCGAGATGCGTACGCGGCTGCAGCGCACCTCGCGGGCCCCTACCCTCGTCCCATGGACGAAGCGTTGCGATCCTTGACGGAGCGTATCCGGACGGAGTCCGGTGACTCCCCGGCGTTCGAGCGGCTGTCGGCAACCGAAGACCTCGACGCACTGGCCGCCGTCCTGACGGAACCCGGACAGCCGCTGTGGGCCCGCGAGATGGCCGCCTTCCGCCTGGGCACCGCGGGAGACCGCCGCTCGTTCGAGGCGCTCGTGCTCCTGCTCAACCACCGCGAGCCGCAGCGCTGTGCCTCCGCCGCCCACGCCCTGGCCCGGCTCGGCGATCCGCGCACCGCCCGCGCGGCGGCGGCTCTCGCCACGAACGAACTGCGCGTCGCCTACGCCCTCCACCCCGTGCGCCTGCTCGTCGAACTGCGCGCCCCTGAGGCGGTACCCGCGCTGATCGTCACCCTCCAGCGCAGGCTGCGGCCCCACGATCCCTACCGCAGGGTGGCGCTCGCCTGTGTGGAAGGTCTCGGTGTGCTCGGGGACGGCCGGGCCGGACCCGTGCTCAACGAGGCCCTCGCGCATCCGGTGCTCGCACAGGCGGCGGTGCGCGCTCTGGCATGCATCCCCGGCCAGCGGTAGAGGCGTCAGCGGTGAGAGGTCAGCGGTGAGGCGTCAGCGGGAAGCGGCAGCGCCGCCCCGTAGCGCACCTCGGGCACGGCGACCCCGTCCGCCTCGAACGGTTCCTCCGCGCCGTCGGCCCGGAACCCGGCGCGTTCGTAGAAACGCCGGGCGCCCGCGTTCTCCTTGAACACCCAGAGGAACATCCGTTCATGTCCCGCCGCCGCGCACTGCCGTACCGCCTCGGTGAGCAGGGCGTGTCCGATGCCGGCCCCGAACAGATCGGGGGACACATAGATCGCGTACAACTCGCCGTCCGTGGTGCGCAGGCCGCCGTCCCGGTACGGCCCGTGCGCCGCCCAGCCGGCGAGCACACCGTCCCGCTCCGCCACCAGGTTCACCAC
This sequence comes from Streptomyces sp. NPDC047022, assembly GCF_040644155.1. Lineage (NCBI taxonomy): Bacteria > Bacillati > Actinomycetota > Actinomycetes > Kitasatosporales > Streptomycetaceae > Streptomyces > Streptomyces sp. NPDC047022. The sequence goes on from NZ_JBEYVV010000015.1 coordinate 77,329, forward strand.
ACTGCCGTCGCCCCTGGCGAAACGGGCGCGTCGCCGCTCGGCGTCCGCGTCCACGTCGAGCGCGTCGAGGTACGGCCGGGGCACCAGTCCCCGGTAGGCCGCCCGCCACCCGCGGATGCGAAGCTCGCTGACCCTTCGGCAGTCGGCAAGGGTCATGTCCCGGATGCGGAGCGGCCCGTTCATGGCGACACGGTAGTCGGGGGCGGAGCAACGGGCCATGGGTTATTCCGGCAGCACCGCGTACGCCTCGATCTCCATCAGGAACTCCGGGCGGACCAGCGCCGCCACCTGTACGGCGGAGGCGGCGGGCAGCCGGTCGTCCGGTATGTGTTCGGCGCGGGCCGCGCGGATCGCCGGCATGTGCGCCATGTCCGTGACGAAGAAGGTCAGTTTGACCACATGGCCGAAGGTGGCTCCGGCGGAGGCCAGACAGCGACGCAGGTTCTCGAAGACCTGCCGTGCCTGTGCGGCAGGGTCGTTGTCGCCGACGAGCTTGCCGTCCTCGTCGAGGGCGAGCTGGCCGGAGACCGCGACGAACCGCCCGCTGCCCACCACGACGTGCGTGTACGCGGCGGCGGGGGCGACCCCGTCGGGGGCGGGGATCCTGGTCGGTTCACTCATGTGCCCATGGTGGACCACGGGTGTGACAACGCCCCCGACAGGCCTGGCGCGACGGGCTCCGGAGGGACGCCTACCCCCGGGAGCCGAGCAGCCCGTGCAGTGTCGAACCGTGTTCCGGGGCGGAGGCCGCCCTGGTGTTCTCCGGTTCCGGGTCGGGCATCTTCTGGCACACCGCGTCGATGTCACCGCCGCTGTGCGGCACGGTGCCCTTGCCGAGGTAGTCGGCCAGATAGCGGTCCAGGCAGGCGTTGCCGCTCAGCGTGATGCCGTGGTTGCCGCCGCCCTCCTCGACCACCAGGCTGGAGCCGCTCAGCAGATGATGGACCGTCACGCCGCCCTCGTACGGTGTCGCCGCGTCGTTGGTGGCCTGGAACAGCAGCGTCGGCGGCAGCGCGCGGTTGGAGATGTCCACGGGCTGTAGCGGGGCCTGCTGCCAGAAGGCGCACGGCGCGTTGTACCAGGCGTTGTTCCATGCCATGAACGGTGCCTTGGTGTACACCGCCCAGGTGTCCGCGCGCCAACGGGCCCAGTTGCGTGGCCACGCGGCGTCGCGGCACTGCACCGCGGTGTAGATGCTGTAGCCGTTTTCGCCCGCGGCGTCGACCGCGCCGATCTTCTCGTACGCGGCGACCAGCGGAGCGGGGTTGTGGTCGTTCACGTACGCCGCGAACGCCGAGGCCAGCCTTGGCCAGTAGCCGTTGTAGTAGCCGCCGGGGATGAAGGTGTCGTCCAGTTCGGAGGCGCCCACCTTGTTCTGCGCCGGATCCTTGGACAGCGCGGACCGCATCGCGTACCACTCGGCCTCGACCCGGGCCGGGTCGGTGCCCAGTCTGTACGTCGAGTCGTGTTTGGCGACCCAGGCGAGGAACGCCAGATGGCGGTCGTTGAACGCGTAGTCCTGCTGGATGTTGTCGTTGTACCAGACGCCCGTCGGATCGACGATGGAGTCGAGCACCAGGCGGCGTACCCGATGAGGGAACAACTTCGCGTAGACGGCTCCCAGATAGGTGCCGTACGAGTAGCCGAAGTAGTTCATCTTCGGCGCGTCCAGCGCCTGCCGGATCGCGTCCATGTCGCGCACGGCACTGATGGTGTTGATGTACGGCAGCACGCTCGCGTACTTGGTGGCGCACGCCTCGGCGAAGGAGGCGACCCGTTCGAGGTTGGCACTCTCCAGGGAGGGGAGGAGGGGCACGGAGTCGGGGCGGACGGGGTTGAAGTGCCCGGGCTTGCAGTTCAGCGCGGGCGTGCTCTTGCCCACGCCCCGCGGGTCGAAGCCGATCACGTCGTACTGCGCAGCCACGTCCTTGGGCAGCGCGGACGCGACGAATCCGGCGAGGTTCAGGCCGCTTCCGCCGGGGCCGCCGGGGTTGACCAGCAGCGGTCCCTGGTAGGCCGGGGCGGTGTGCGGGACTCGGGACAGCGCCAGCGTGATCTGCTGGCCCTCAGGGTGCGAGTAGTCGAGCGGCACCGCCACGGACGCGCACTGGAGCGTCGGATAGGCGGCCGTGCCGCACTGTTTCCAGGCGGGTTGTGCCGCTGGTGCGGTGGTCGCGGAGTGCGCTGCGCTGGCGTCGGCCGGGACGGCGGCCAGCATCCCGGCCACCGTGATGGCGGCGCCGAACAGCGCGGTTACGCGTTTTCTCATATCAGGTCCTCCCAGGACGGAGGGATTCGGACCGCGGGTACCGGGTCCCAGCGCATCGTCCCGGAAAGATCAACCCGAAAGTGGGCGCACGGGCCGGACTTGACCCGATTGGGGCGTGGGAAGCCCTCGGATGCTCCCTCCGCGGCGGTACGCTGCTGCCGTGCCGACGCCGCATGACCTTCCCTTCACCCGCACCACCTGCTCCGGCTGCGGAGCCATCGTGGAGGGCCTGAACAACCGGTTCTCCTGCACGGTCTGCGGCTGGGTCAACCGGTGGGACGACTCGACGTCCCCGCTGCCGTCCGCCGAGGACGACCCGGACTACCCGGGGTCCAAGAAGCGCTGAACAGCCGCGCGCGGCCATGCCCGGGCCCCTCAGAGAAGCGAGAGTTGGGTCGGTCCGGTCCCCAGCGCCGGCTCGGGTGACGGGGGCCCGGGCTCCGGGAGCCTGCGCGGCATGCCCGGGCGGGTGGGCCCGATGCCGTACTCCTGGGCCAGTTCGTGAACCTGACGGGTGATCCGGCGCTGGTACCACTTCGGGGCGTACGCCCCGTCCGCGTAGAGCCGCTCGTAACGGCGTACGAGGTAGGGGTGCCGGTGTTCGAGCCAGGCCATGAACCATTCGCGCGCACCCGGCCGCAGATGCAGCACCAGCGGGGTCACCGAGGTGGCCCCGGCGGCGGCGATCGCCCGTACGGTGGCGCGCAGTTGGGCGGGGTCGTCGCCGAGGAACGGGATCACCGGAGCCATCAGGACCCCGCAGCCGATCCCGTGCTCGCCCAGGGCGCTCACGACGTCCAAGCGTCGCTGCGGCGCCGGGGTGCCCGGTTCGACGGTGCGCCACAGCTCCTGGTCGGTGAAGCCGACGGAGACGGAGATGCCCACGTCGGTGACCTCAGAGGCCTGCTTCAACAGGTCGAGGTCGCGCAGGATCAACGTGCCCTTGGTCAGGATCGAGAAGGGGTTCGCGTGGTCGCGCAGGGCCGAGATGATGCCCGGCATCAGCCGGTAGCGGCCCTCGGCGCGCTGGTAGCAGTCGACGTTGGTGCCCATCGCGATGTGCTCGCCGTGCCAGCGGCGCGAGCCGAGATGAGCGCGCAGCAGTTCCGGCGCGTTGACCTTCACCACGATCTGGCTGTCGAAGCCGAGGCCCGTGTCGAGGTCCAGGTAGCTGTGCGTCTTGCGCGCGAAGCAGTACACGCATGCATGGGTGCACCCACGGTAGGGGTTGACCGTCCATTCGAACGGCATACGGGAGGCGCCCGGCACCCGGTTCACGATCGAGCGGGCCCGGACCTCGTGGAACGTGATGCCGTGGAACTCCGGAGTGTCGAAGGTGCGGGTGGTGACCGTGTCCGCGTCGAACAGTGCGGCGTTGCGGGCCGCGGCGGGGTACTCGGCCAGATGGTCCCAGCGCATGGGCGCCTCCTCGGTAGCACTGGAGCCAGAATAGAACATGCGTTCCCTTGATCGCGATGTGAATCCGATTGACAGTTCGATTACCTGCTCCGAGCGGTGTGTTCATCGCACCGGCGGTCGGCGCGTCCAGTGCCCCCATGCCGACTCATGCGACATAACAGACGTATGCAACACAATGTGGTGCACCAGCCGACCCCGTCCCGGGTGCTGTCCGCGGGCGTACGACGCGTCACCCTGGAGGCCGCGGGCCTGAGCCTTTCGTGTCTCCTGGCCGAGCCGAGGGGCCGGCGACCACGGGCTGTCGTGATCGCCGTGCACGGCGGCGGCATGACGGCGGGTTACTTCGACGGGCAGGCGCACCCCGATCTCTCCCTGCTGACCCTCGGCGCCCGCCTCGGATTCACTGTGCTCGCCGTCGACCGCCCCGGCTACGGCCTGTCCGCGCGGCAGCTGCCCGGCGGGCTGACCCTCGCCGAGCAGTCCGAAGTGCTCCAGGCGGTCATGGAGCGGTTCGCCGCGCGGCACGCCACGGGAAGAGGGTTCTTTCTGCTGGCGCACTCGTACGGCGGCAAACTCGCCCTGGTGACGGCCGCGCGCGCCCCCGGTCTGCTCGCCCTCGACGTGTCGGGCTGCGGACACCGCTACGGCGTCGAACCGGCCGAACTGCCCCGGATCCGGCAAGGCTCCGACAGGCGGCGCACCTGGGGGCCGCTGCGGCTGTACCCGCCGGACACCTTCCGCTCGATCGGCGCCGTGGTGGCACCCATGCCGGAGCGGGAGGCGGACGAGGTCGTCCGCTGGCCCGGCATCTTCGACGAACTGGCGCCCAATGTCCGTATCCCCGTCCGGCTGACCTTCGCAGAGCACGAGGGATGGTGGCTGCACGGAGAGCAGGACATCGCCGAACTCACCGCCCGGCTGACCTCGGCACCCCTCGTCCGTGTCGAGCACCAGCCCGACGCCGGACACAACATCAGCCTCGGCTGGGCGGCGCGTTCGTACCATCTGCGCGCCCTCGCCTTCTTCGAGGAATGCCTCGCGGGCCTGCCGGAACTGCGCAGGCGGTGAGTGCTGTCCGGCCCCGGCGCGCACGCCGGAGCGGATACCGCGTCATGCGCCGTGTCCCGGGTGTGATGGGATGGCGCACGCCACCCATCACCTGTACAGGAAGAGGAAGTCATGGCGCAGGTCGAGGCCACGACGGAGCGGATCATCGCGGCGGACCCGGAGACGGTGTTCGACGCTCTCGCCGACTACAGCGGCACCCGTCCGAATCTGCTGTCCGAGCACTTCAGCGAGTACGAGGTGCGTGAGGGCGGTGACGGACAGGGCACCCTCGTCCACTGGAAGCTCCAGGCCACCAGCAAGCGCGTCCGTGACTGCCTGCTGGAGGTGAGCGAGCCGACCGACGGCGAACTCGTGGAGAAGGACCGCAACTCCAGCATGGTCACCACCTGGAGGGTCACGCCCGCCGGTGAGGGCAGGTCCCGGGTCGTGGTGACCACCACCTGGAAGGGTGCCGGCGGCATCGGCGGCTTCTTCGAGAAGACCTTCGCCCCCAAGGGGCTCGGCCGGATCTACGACGCGGTGCTCGCCGAGCTGGCCGCCCACGTGGAGAAGTGACGCCGGGCGCTTGCGGCACGGGTCCGTGAGCGCCCCGTCCTCCCGGTCGAGGTGCCCCGGGGTGCCTCGCCATCACCCCTGCGCTCCGGGGGCGTGAACCCTCCGCCTCAAGCCCCCGGAGTGCATGCGGACCGTCCTCCGGGCGATCTCTCCGCTCACCGTTTCGGGTGGTTCTCCGTGCGACGCGGCTGTACGCCGTAGGGCGTCCCACCGGCGGATACCCCCGTTCGGCCCCTCCAGTTGCCGACTCGCCGCGCTTGAACCCAGTTGTCGTGCAATGCGAGAAATGGGCGGCGCGGACGAGACGAGGGGAGCGGTACGTGGGCGGGATCACTGCGGTGGACGTGGACAGCGAGCGGGCCATGCGGCCCGTGGCCGCGGACACGCCCCGCGCTGCGACGGACACCGGGGCTCCGAAGACCCCGGGGGCCCCGGCGGCGCTCGCCCCGCGCCGGGTGCGTCTGGTCTTCGTCGGGCTCATGCTGGCGCTGCTTCTCGCCGCGCTGGACCAGATGATCGTGGCCACCGCGCTCCCGAAGATCGTAGGTGAACTCCACGGTCTGGACCGGATGCCCTGGGCGATCACCGCGTACCTGCTCACCTCCACCGTGGGCCTGCCGGTCTACGGCAAGTGCGGTGACCTCTTCGGCCGCAAGGGCGTCTTCCAGTTCGCGATCGCGGTCTTCGTCATCGGCTCGGCGCTTGCCGGCCGGGCCCAGAGCATGGACCAGATGATCGCTTTCCGCGCCGTCCAGGGCGTGGGCGCGGGCGGCCTGATGATCGGTGTTCAGGCGATCATCGGGGACATCGTCCCGCCCCGCGAACGCGGCCGGTACATGGGCATCATCGGCGCCGCTTTCGGCCTCGCGTCCGTCGCCGGACCCCTCCTCGGCGGCTACTTCACCGACCACATCTCCTGGCGCTGGTGTTTCTACATCAATGTGCCCTTCGGCCTGCTCACCCTCGCCGTCGTCACCGCCGTGCTGAGACTGCCCAGGCCCGTGGCCAAGGCCCGTCTCGACGTGCTCGGCACTTTGCTGCTGGCCGCGGCCTCCACCTGCCTGGTGCTGCTCACCAGTTGGGGCGGCACGGAGTACGCCTGGAGCTCCCGCGTCGTCCTGGGACTCGGCGCCGGCGCGGCCCTCGCGATCGCGCTCTTCCTGGTCGTCGAGAAGTTCGCCGTCGAACCCCTCATCCCGCTGCGACTGTTCAGGGACTCCGTCTTCAACGTCTCCTCGCTGGTCGGACTGGTCATCGGCGTCGCCCTGTTCGGCGCCGCCAGCTATCTGCCCACCTTCCTGCAGATGGTCGACGGGGCGAGCGCGACCGGGTCCGGGCTGCTGATGCTGCCGATGATGGCCGGGATCGTCGGCGCCTCCGTCATCAGCGGACAGCTCATCAGCCGCACCGGCCGCTACAGGCACTTCCCGATGCTCGGCGCGGCCGTGTCGTCGGTCGGCATGTGGCTGCTGTCCCGGCTCGGCACCGGCACACCGAGGTGGCAGTACAGCATCTGGATGGCCGTCCTCGGTACCGGCATCGGCATGGTGATGCCGGTACTGGTCCTGGCCGTGCAGAACTCCGTGCGCCCCTCCGACCTCGGCACCGCCACCAGTGCCAACAACTACTTCCGGCAGATCGGCGGCAGCGTCGGCGCCGCCGTCTTCGGCACCCTGTTCTCGGGCCGTCTCTCGGACGCCCTGGCCCGGCACCTGCCGCCGCGCGCGGGCGTAGGCCTGCCCGACCCCGAGTCCATCACCCCGCAGCTCGTCCACGCGCTGCCCCCCACGCAGCGCGACGCGTACATCGCGGCATACGCCGAGGCGATGCCGAGGATCTTCCTCTATCTCGTACCGGTACTCGTCCTCGGCCTGCTCTTCGCCGTCTTCCTCAAGGAGAAACCACTGGTGTCCCACAACGCCGTTCCCGCCGAGTGCCCGCCCACGACGGCCCAGGTTCCGCACTCGCGTTCTCCGTACGCCGCCGGAGTGCCCGTCTGCGGCACGGTCCAGCACCCCGACGGCACCGTCGTACCACGTGCCGCGCTCACGCTGATCGATGTCGCGGGCGTACAGATCGGGCGCGGAGCCAGCGGTGAGGACGGACGGTACGCGCTGTCCACGCCCGGTTCGGGCTCGTATGTGCTGATCGCCGCGGCCGGGGGCCATCAGCCGCAGGCCGTCTCCGTGACCGTGGGAGAACGGCCGGTCGAACTGGACGTGGTACTCGGCGGGGCGGGGCGGCTGGCCGGGAGCGTGCTCACGGCCGACGGCACCCCCGTGCGCGACGCCGCCGTCACGCTCACCAATGTGCACGGGGAGGTGGTGGCGAGCACCCGCAGCGGACGTGAAGGGGGCTACGTCATCACCGAACTGGTGGCGGGGGAGTACACGCTCGCCGCCAGCGCGCCCGCGTTCCGTCCCGCCGCACTGCCGGTCAGCGTGCAGGCATCGCGCGAGACCCGGCAGGACGTCGAGCTCGCGGGCGGCGCGGTGCTGCGCGGCACCGTGCGCGCGGGCGACGGGCGGCCGGTGGAGGACGCGCGGGTCACCCTGCTCGACGCCGCGGGCAATGTCGTCGACACGCTCACGACGGGGGCGGACGGAACGTTCCGGTTCGTCGATCTGTCGTCCGGCGAGTACACGGTGATCGCGGCAGGCTATCCGCCGGTTGCGACGGTGCTCCAGGTCGCGGGCGGCGGGCGCACGGAGCGGGACCTCCAACTGGGCCACGAGGACTGAGAACCGGGTTCGGGCCGGATCGAGCCGACGTCCGGCCACGTCCCGGTCCGGCCGACGGTCGTGCTTCCCGGCGGAGAGCGCCGGTTATTCCGTGGCCGGAGCCGTGGCCGGTTCGTACGATCGCGCCCATGGTGAGACTGGAGCGCCTCCGGGCCGATCACGCACGGGCGTTGCTGGAGTTCGAGCGGGAGAACCGGGCGTACTTCGCGAGGACGGTGCCGGACCGAGGGGACGCCTACTTCGCCGAGTTCGCCTCCCGCCACAGGGCCCTGCTCGATGAGCAGGACGCGGGAGTGTGCCATTTCCACGTGGTCATGTCCGACCGGGGTGACCTGGTCGGACGCGTCAATCTCGTGGACGCCGAGGACGGGTCCGCGGAACTCGGCTACCGGATCGCCGAGCGGGCCACGGGCCGGGGTGTGGCGACTGCCGCGGTGGAAGGGGTGTGCCGTCTCGCCGCCTTGGAGTACGGGCTCGCCGAACTCACCGCGAGAACCACGCTCGACAACCCGGCGTCCATGGCCGTCCTCGCACGCACGGGCTTTCAGGTCATGGGGGACACCGTCGTCGGCGGGCGCCCCGGCGTGCGCTACCGGCGCGCGCTTTTCGCCGTGCGCTGACCGCTCAGAGATGGCGCCGCCGCTGGGCGGCGTGACCGTCGTACCTGGCGCGGGCCGACCGAGCGGAGGCCCGGGAGGCGACCTGTGCGACGGGCACGTCCCACCACGCCTCGGCCGGGGGAGCGGTCGGCGTCGGATCGGTCTCGATGTACACGCAGGTGGGGCGGTCCGAGGCGCGCGCCTCGGCCAGCGCGTCACGCAGCTCCCGTACGGTCTTGGCACGGATCACGTCCATGCCGAGGCTCGCGGCGTTGGCGGCCAGGTCCACCGGGAGCGGGGCCCCGGTGAACGCGCCCGGCCCGGACTTCGTACCGTCGGGCCGCTGGACGCGGTAGCGGTAGGCGGTGCCGAAGCGTTCGCCGCCGGTCTGCTCGGACAGGCCTCCGATGGAGGCGTAGCCGTGGTTCTGGAGCAGGACCAGGTTGACGGGCAGGCCCTCCTGCACGGCGGTGACGATCTCGGTCGGCATCATCAGATAGGTGCCGTCCCCGACCAGGGACCACACCGGTGAGCCGGGCGCGGCCTGCTGGACGCCGATCCCGGCCGGGATCTCGTAGCCCATGCAGGAGTAGCCGTACTCGACGTGGTACTGGCGCGGCGAGCGGGCCCGCCAGAGTTTGTGCAGATCGCCGGGGAGCGAACCGGCCGCGTTGATCACCACGTCGTCGTCGCCGACGACGGAGTCCAGAGCGCCGAGCACCTGGGTCTGCGTCGGCACGGCGTTGTCGTCCCCCGCGCGGTAGGCGGCCTCCACCACCCGGTCCCAGCGCTCCTTGCCCGCGCGGTACTCGGCCTCGTACGCCTCCTCCACCCGGTGACCGGCCAGGCCCTCGGCGAGTGCCGCGAGGCCCGCTCGCGCGTCGGCCACCAGGGTGCGCGCGGCCATCTTGTGGGCGTCGAAGGCGGTGATGTTGAGGTTGACGAACCGTACGTCCGGGTTCGTGAACAGCGTGTTCGAGGCCGTGGTGAAGTCGCTGTAGCGGGTGCCGACGCCGATCACCAGATCGGCGGTACGGGCGATGTCGTCGCAGACGGCGGTGCCGGTGTGGCCGATGCCGCCGAGGTCGGCCGGGTGGTCGTGACGCAGGGACCCCTTGCCCGCCTGGGTGGAGCCGACCGGGATGCCGGTGGCGTCGGCCAGGGCCTTCAACGCGTCCTCGGCGCCGCTGTGATGGACGCCGCCGCCCGCCACGATCAGCGGACGGCGGGCGGCACGGATCGCGCGCACCGCCTCCGCCAGCTCCGCGGGGTCGGGCGCTGGGCGGCGTACATGCCAGACGCGCGCGGCGAAGAACTCCTCCGGCCAGTCGTACGCCTCCGCCTGCACGTCCTGCGGCAGGGCGAGGGTGACCGCACCGGTCTCGGCCGGGTCGGACAGCACCCGCATGGCGCCCAGCGCGGACGGGATCAGCATCTCCGGGCGGGTGATCCGGTCGAAGTACCGGGAGACCGGGCGCAGCGTGTCGTTCACCGACACATCCGCCTGCCCGGGGTGTTCCAGCTGCTGGAGCAGGGGGTCGGCCGGACGCGCGGCGAAGTAGTCACCGGGCAGCAGCAGGACGGGCAGGCGGTTGATGGTGGCCAGCGCGGCACCGGTGACGAGGTTGGTGGCGCCCGGGCCGATGGAGGTGGTGACCGCCTGCGCGGACAGCCTGCCCAGCTGACGGGCGTAGCCGACAGCGGCGTGCACCATCGCCTGCTCGTTGCGGCCCTGGTGGAAGGGCATGGCGTCCTCACCGGCCTCCAGCAGCGCCTGGCCGATCCCGGCGACATTGCCGTGGCCGAAGATGCCCCAGATGCCGGCGATGAGCCGGTGGCGCGCGCCGTCGCGCTCGGTGTACTGCGCGGACAGGAACTGCACCAGTGCCTGAGCGGTGGTCAGACGGCGGGTGGGCTGGCTCATCGGAACCTCGTGTGTGGGATGGGGCGGACGGTCACGGGGCAGGGGCGGTGTACAGGGGGAGGCGGGCGTCCACCGGCTGGTCGGGCCAGGTGCCGCGGATCCAGGCGTGGTCCGGGTGGTCCCGGATCAGCCACGCCCGGTCCGGGTCGGGGCCCGCCATGACGTTGAGGTAGTACATGTGATGGCCGGGCACCGCCATGGACGGGCCGTGCCAGCCGTCCGGGATGAGGACCACGTCGCCGTCTCGCACCTCGGCCAGGACATCGGTGCCGGTGCCGTGACCGGAGGGGGAGACTCGCTGGTAGCCGAGGCCGGGCGTGCCCTCGTGGGCGGCGAACTCGAAGTAGTAGATCTCCTCCAGCCGCGACTCGACGCCCGGAAGGTGCTCGTCGTGCTTGTGCGGCGGGAACGACGACCAGTTGCCGCCCGGCGTGATCACCTCGACGGCGATGAGCCGGTCGCACTCGAAGACGTCCGCCGCGGCGAAGTTGTTGACCTGCCGTGAGCAGGAGCCGGTGCCGCGCAATTCGACGGGCACGGCCGGGGCGGGCCCGTAGCGGGCGGGGAGCCTGCGCTCGCAGCGGGCGCCGGCGAGAGCGAAGCGGCCCCCGTCACGGGACTGGAGGCGGACCTCGGCGTCGCGCGGAACGTACGCGAAGTCGCTGACTCCGCTGAACACGCTCTCGCGCCCGCGCAGCCGGAACGTGTCGTCGTCCACGGCCACCGTGCAGGAGCCCGACAGCGGGAGCACGATCCACTCGCTGTCGCCGGTGGCGAAGGAGTGCCGGGCGCCGGGCCCGAGTTCCAGCACGCGCAGCCCGGAGTAGCCCCAGCCCGCGAACCCGGGACCGATGTTCACGGTGTGGGCCTCGTCGGCGGTCCTGCCCGCGGGCAGATGGTGCGCAGTGGTCATGATGCCCTTCTCCGGAGGTTCTCGGACGTGGACGGGTTCACAGCAGGCCGACCACCGTGTCGACCGCCGTTTCCACACCGCCATCGGAGGGATACAGCAGGGACCGGCCGACGACCATGCCCTGGACGGTGGGCAGGCGCAGGGCCTTGCGCCATTTCTCGTACGCTCCCTCCTGGTCCTTGCCGACCTCTCCGCCGAGCAGTACGGCGGGCAGTGTGGACGCCTCCAGCGCCGCGGCCATGTCGTCGGGGTCGTCGGTGACGGGCAGCTTGAGCCAGGTGTAGGCCGAGGTGCCGCCGAGCCCGGAGGCGATGGTGATGGACCGGGTGACGGCTTCGGCGCTCAGGTCGTTGCGCACCGTGCCGTCGACGCGGCGCGATATGAACGGCTCGATGAACAGGGGCAGTCCGCGCGCCGCCATGTCGTCCACGGTCCGGGCCGTGGACTCCAGGGTCCGCAGCGAGCCGGGGTCGTCGAAGTCGATGCGCAGCAGCAGCTTCCCGGCGTCGAAGCGGAGCCGTTCGATGTCCTGGGCGCGATGGCCGGTGAAGCGGTCGTCCATCTCGAAGGAGGCGCCCGCAAGTCCGCCGCGGTTCATCGAGCCCATCACCACCTTGTCGTCCAGGACGCCGAGGAGCAGGAGGTCCTCCAGGATGTCGGCGGTGGCCAGTACTCCGTCGACGCCGGGCCGGGACAGTGCCACGCAGAGGCGTTCCAGCAGATCGGCGCGGTTGGCCATGGCGAGTCGCCGGTCGCCGACCCCGAGGGCCCCGCGGGCCGGGTGGTCGGCGGCCACGATCATGAGTCGGCCGCTCTCTCCGATCAGCGGCCGTCGGACCCGGGCGGCGGCGGCCTCGGCGATGGCCTCCGGGTGGCGGGCGCGCACCGCGGCGAGGTCGGGGATGCTGATGGTCACGTCAGGCTCCGTTCAGGGGTGGCGGCGGCCGGCCGCGGAATCCGCGGCGCAGGCCCCGACGCGGGGGTCAGTCGCGTGCGAGGAGGCCGGCGACCTCCGCCTCGGTCGGCATCGCGGTGGAGCAGGCGAGGCGGGAGGCGACGAGAGCTCCGGCCGCGTTCGCGTGACGCATGGTCCTCTCCAGCGGCCAGCCGGCGAGCAGACCGTGGCAGAGCGAGCCGCCGAAGGCGTCCCCGGCGCCGAGTCCGTTGAGGACCTCGACGGGCACGGGCGGCACCTCGGCCGTCGTACCGTCGCGATGCACGGCCAGTACGCCCTTGGGCCCCTGCTTGACCACCGCGAGTTCCACGCCCGCCTCCAGCAATGCCTCGGCGCAGGCGCGCGGTTCGCGCACTCCGGTGGCGATCTCGCACTCGTCGAGATTGCCCACGGCGACGGTGGCGTGGCGCAGTGCCTCGGCGTAGCAGGGCCGCGCGGTCTCGGGTGCGCTGCGGGAGCCGCCGCCGCGCCAGAACATGGGCCGCCAGTCGAGGTCGAAGACCGTGGTGCCGGCCCTGTCGCGTGCCGTGAGGGCGGCGAGCGTGGCGGAACGGCTCGGCTCCTCGCTCAGACCGGTGCCGGTGATCCAGAAGATCCGGGCCGAGCGGATGGCGGAGAGGTCCAGTTCGTCGGTGTGGATCTCGAGGTCGGGAGCCTTGGGGTGGCGGTAGAAGTAGAGCGGGAAGTCGTCCGGGGGGAAGATCTCGCAGAACGTGACCGGGGTCGGAAGGCCGTCCACGGGCGTGACGAAGCGGTCGTCGACACCGAACTCCCGCAGCGCCTGACGCAGATACGCGCCGAACGGGTCGTTGCCGGTCCGGGTGATCACCGCGGAGGTGCGGCCGAGGCGCGCGGCGGCCACGGCGACGTTGGTGGGCGAGCCGCCGAGAAACTTTCCGAAAGTCTCCACCTGCGCGAGCGGCACACCGGTCTGCAGGGGGTAGAGATCCACCCCGATGCGTCCCATGGTGATCAGGTCGAATCGTCCGGCGGGCTCGGGCATGGGCGTCGCTCCTCGTGCGGGGGGATGCCTGACAGGTCTAAGCCGCGAGCCGCGCGACTGTCAAGAGTTTGTTCTTACATTCGGACCTATTCCTGAAATGATGTCCTAACAAAGTATTGACAGGTGAGTGCCGCAGGGACTTGTATCCCGTCCCATCCCCCGGTCGCCCGGTCGCACAGTGAGGTGCAGGAAAGATGGATCGCACGTCCCAAGCCCGCCGCTCCCTCGCCCGCCGTCCCCTCTCATACCGTCCCCCCAGGACCGCTCCGCTCATCGTGGTGGCCGCGGTATCCGCGCTGCTGATCGCCGGCTGCTCCAGCAGCTCGGGCGGCAAGAAGGCCGAGGAGAACAACTCCGGTGCCGCCGCCGGCAAGGCCACCACTCCCCGTATGACGGTCGCGCTGGTCACGCACCAGGCGCCCGGCGACACCTTCTGGGACATCGTGCGCAAGGGCGCCGAGGCCGCCGCGGCCAAAGACAACATAAAGCTCGTCTACTCCGCCGACCCGAACGCCGGCAACCAGGCCAACCTGGTGCAGAACGCGGTGGACCAGAAGGTCGACGGCATAGCGATCACGCTCGCCAAACCGGACGCCATGAAGGACGTGGTCGGCAAGGCGAAGTCGGCGGGCATTCCCGTCGTCGGCCTCAACTCCGGTGTGAGCGACTGGAAGAGGCTCGGCCTGATGGAGTTCTTCGGGCAGGACGAGAGCGTGGCGGGCGAGGCGCTCGGCAAGAAGCTGAACGCCGTCGGCGCCAAGAACGCCGTCTGCGTGATCCAGGAGCAGGGCAACATCGGGCTCACCCAGCGCTGCGACGGAGTCAAGAAGACCTTCAGCGGCAAGACGCAGATCCTCTATGTCAACGGAACAGACATGCCGTCGGTGAAGTCGACCATCACGGCCAAACTCAAGCAGGACAGCTCGATCGACTACGTGGTCACGCTCGGCGCGCCGTTCGCGCTGACCGCGGTGCAGTCGCTGTCCGACGCGGGCAGCAAGGCCAAGGTCGCCACCTTCGACCTCAACAAGGAGCTCACCGGCTCCATCAAGAAGGGCGACATCCAGTTCGCCGTCGACCAGCAGCCGTATCTGCAGGGCTATCTCGCCGTCGACTCCCTGTGGCTGTACAAGAACAACGGCAACTCCAGCGGCGGCGGTGAGCAGCCGGTGCTGACCGGCCCCGCTTTTGTCGACAAGTCGAACGTCGACGCGGTCGCCGGCTTCGCCGCGAAGGGCACCAGGTGATGGCCATGTCCCAGCAGGCCCAGCCGGCGGTGACCTCACCGCCGGCCTCCGGCCCCAAGGGGCGCGACGCGCGCACCGCACAGCGCTCCCTGGCGCTCCGGCTGCTTGCCCGGCCCGAGGTCGGCGTCTTCCTCGGTGCCGCCGCGGTGTTCGTGTTCTTCTTCGCGGTGGCTCCGACGTTCCGCACCGGCGGCGCGATGGCCACCGTCCTCTACCAGTCGTCCACCATCGGCATCATGGCGCTGCCCGTGGCCCTGCTGATGATCGGCGGAGAGTTCGACCTGTCGGCCGGTGTCGCCGTGGTCACCTCGGCGCTGACCGCCAGTATGGTCAGCTTCCAGCTCACCATGAACGTCTGGGTGGGCGTGATCGTCGCGCTCGTCGTCTCGCTCGCCATCGGGGCGTTCAACGGCTGGATGATGGTGCGCACCGGACTGCCCAGCTTCCTGGTCACCCTCGGCACGTTCCTCGGCCTCCAGGGCATCAACCTCGCGGTCACCAAACTGATCACCAGCAATGTGGCGACCGACGACATCAGCGACATGGACGGCTTCGGCCAGGCCAAGGCCGTCTTCTCGTCGTCGTTCACCGTCGGCGGCGTCCAGTTCAAGGTCACCGTCCTGTGGTGGCTGCTCTTCGCCGCCCTGGCCACCTGGGTGCTGCTGCGCACGAAGTACGGCAACTGGATCTTCGCGGTCGGCGGCGACAAGGACAGCGCGCGCGCCGTCGGCGTGCCCGTGAAGTTCACCAAGATCTCGTTGTTCATGCTGGTGGGCTTCGGCGCCTGGTTCGTCGGCATGCACCAGTTGTTCGCCTTCAACACCGTGCAGTCGGGGGAGGGCGTCGGCCAGGAGCTGATCTACATCGCCGCCGCGGTGATCGGCGGCTGTCTGCTCACCGGCGGCTACGGTTCCGCGATCGGCCCCGTCTTCGGCGCCTTCATGTTCGGCATGGTGAGCCAGGGCATCGTCTACGCCGGCTGGAACCCCGACTGGTTCAAGGCGTTCCTCGGAGTGATGCTCCTCGGCGCCACCCTCATCAATCTGTGGGTCCAGAAGTCCGCGACCCGGAGGTGATCACCCATGGCCACCGCTGACACAGGCACGAACGACGTCCCGTCCTCCACCGCCGATCAGCCGCCCGTCGTAGAACTGCGCGGAGCGGGCAAGTCCTACGGCACGGTCCGCGCCCTGCACGGAGTCGATCTCGCCGTCCATCCCGGCAAGGTCACCTGCGTCCTGGGCGACAACGGCGCCGGCAAGTCCACCCTGATCAAAATCATTTCCGGTCTGCACCAGCACACCGAGGGCGAGTTCCTCGTGGACGGTGAGCCGGTGCGGTTCGGCACCCCGCGCGAGGCGCTGGGGCGCGGCATCGCCGCCGTCTACCAGGACCTGGCCACCGTGCCCCTGATGCCGGTGTGGCGCAACTTCTTCCTCGGCTCCGAACTCACCAAGGGCCCCTGGCCGGTACGCCGCCTGGACATCCCCCGTATGAAGAAGACCGCCGACGACGAACTGCGTGCCATGGGCATCGTCCTGGACGACCTCGAACAGCCCATCGGAACCCTCTCGGGCGGACAGCGGCAGTGCGTCGCCATCGCCCGTGCCGTCCACTTCGGCGCCCGGGTCCTCATTCTGGACGAGCCCACCGCCGCGCTCGGCGTCAAGCAGTCCGGTGTCGTCCTGAAGTACATCGCCGCCGCCCGCGAGCGCGGACTCGGCGTCATCTTCATCACCCACAACCCCCACCACGCCTACATGGTCGGTGACCACTTCAGCGTGCTGCGCCTGGGCACACTGGAGCTGAGCGCGGGCCGCGCACAGGTCGGCCTCGAAGAGCTGACCAACCACATGGCCGGCGGCGCCGAACTGGCCGCACTCAAGCACGAGCTGGCGCAGGTACGCGGTGTCGACACCGAAGGGCTCCCGGAAGCGGGGGACCTGCGGGCGCCCGCGACGGCATCACCCGAAGGGAACGTGTGACATGACCACTGCCCTGGACCGCATCCGGGTCGGCTCG
Organism: Streptomyces sp. NPDC047022; assembly: GCF_040644155.1. Lineage (NCBI taxonomy): Bacteria > Bacillati > Actinomycetota > Actinomycetes > Kitasatosporales > Streptomycetaceae > Streptomyces > Streptomyces sp. NPDC047022. Next base: position 94,044 of record NZ_JBEYVV010000015.1, read on the forward strand.
GCCCCGGACTCCTGGGGCGTCTGGTTCCCGGACGACCCGCACCAGGTGCCCTGGGAACGCTTCCTGGACGAGGTCGCCGAAGCCGGCTACTCGTGGATCGAGCTGGGCCCCTACGGCTATCTGCCGACCGACCCGGCGCGGCTGGCCGACGAGACCGGCAAGCGGAACCTCAACGTGTCGGCAGGCACCGTCTTCACCTCGATGCACCGGGGACCGGCCGTGTGGGAGGCCACCTGGGAGCACGTCAGCCAGGTCGCCTCACTCGCGCAGACGACGGGCGCCCGGCACCTCGTCGTGATCCCCTCCTTCTGGCGGGACGACAAGACCGCCGAGATCATCGAGCCCCCGGAACTCGGCGCCGGGCAGTGGGCGCACCTCACCAAGGGCATGGAGCGGCTCGGCCATGAGGTCAAGGAGACCTACGGCCTCGAGATCGTGGTCCACCCGCACGCCGACACGCACATCGACACCGAGCAGCACGTCGAGCGCTTCCTCGACTCCACCGACTCCGACCTCGTCAACCTCTGCCTGGACACCGGGCACTACGCCTACTGCGGCGGCGACAGCGTCAAACTCATCGAGACGTACGGCGAGCGCATCGGCTATCTGCACCTCAAACAGGTCGACCCGGAGATCCTCGCGGGCGTGGTCGAGAACGGGGTCCCCTTCGGGCCCGCCGTGCGGCGCGGCGTGATGTGCGAGCCTCCGGGCGGCGTTCCCGCGCTCGAACCGGTCCTCGCCGCCGCCCAGCGCCTCGGCGTGGACCTGTTCGCCATCGTCGAGCAGGACATGTATCCCTGCCCGCCGGACAAGCCGCTCCCGATCGCCGCGCGCACCCGCGCCTTCCTCCGCTCCTGCGGCGCCTGACCGGCCGCGGCCTCGAAAGGACTCAGATGACTCAGCGTGGAGCGCTTCAGGTCGCCGTCATCGGTACCGGGCGGATGGGCGCGGATCATGTGCGCCGTATCCATGAAGTGACCAGCGGGGCGCGCGTGACCGCCGTCGTGGACGTCGACCCGGAACGCGCCAAGAGCGCCGCGGCGGGGATCGACGGCTGCACCGCCTACACCGAACCCGCCGCAGCGATGGCCGCCGACGATGTCGACGCCGTGCTGATCGCCTCACCAGGACCCGCCCACGAGGCGGCGCTCCTGGCGGCCTTGGACCAGGATCTGCCGGTGCTGTGCGAAAAGCCCCTCACCCCCGACGCCGCCTCGGCGCTCCGCGTCCTCGAGGCCGAGCAGAAGCTGGGCCACCGACGCGTCCAGGTCGGATTCATGCGGCGCTACGACACCGAGTACATGAAGCTCAAGGCGCTGCTCGACAGCGGCCAGCTCGGCCGCCCCTTGATGCTGCACAACCGCCACCGCAACGTCGCGAGCCCGCCCGGCTTCACCGACGCGATGCTCATCAACGACTCAGTGGTGCACGAGATGGACGTGACACGGTGGCTGCTGGGCCAGGAGATCGCGGCAGTGAACGTGCTGCGCCCGCGGCCGTCGGACCATGCGGCGGAGGACCTTGCCGACCCGCAGTTCGCCGTGTTCGAGACCGATGGCGGTGTGCTCGCCGACGTGGAGATCTTCGTCAACTGCGGGTTCGGCTACCAGGTGCAGGCCGAGGCGGTCTGCGAGCGGGGCACCGCCCGGATCGGCGACGGGCACGCCCTGGTCACCAACGCGGCGGCCCGCTGGGGCGGCACCATCGCACAGGACTTCGTGGAGCGCTTCGAGGACGCCTACGACCGCCAGGTGCAGTCCTGGGTGGACGCCACCCGGCGCGGCGAGGTCACCGGGCCGGACGTCTGGGACGGCTATGCCGCCGCGGCGGTCTGCGAGGCGGGCGTACGGGCCCAGTCGGAGGGCCGGCGCACCGAGGTGGAACTCGTTCGGCGCCCCGCGCTCTACCGCTGAACCCGGAGCCCGGGGAACAGCCTGTCCGACCTGCCGGGACACTTGTCCACAGGGCTGGGCAGGGATCGCCGCGAACGCGTACGGTTTCGAGGCATGAAGATCCTTATCAGCGCCGATATGGAGGGCGCCACCGGTGTGACCTGGCCGGCCGATGTGCTGCCGGGGACACCCGAGTGGGAGCGGTGCCGGTCGATGTTCACCTCGGATGTGAACGCCGCCGTGCTCGGCTTCTACGAAGGTGGCGCCGACGACGTGCTGATCAACGAGGCCCACTGGAGCATGCGCAACCTGCTCCTGGAGCGACTGGACGAACGGGCGCAGATGCTCACCGGACGCCACAAGACCCTGTCCATGGTGGAGGGCGTGCAGCACGGCGACGTGGACGGTGTCGCGTTCATCGGCTATCACGCGGGCGCCGGCATGGAGGGGGTGCTGGCGCACACCTACCTCGCGAACTCGATCACAGGGGTGTGGCTGAACGACAGGCGCGCCAGTGAGGGCCTGCTGAACGCGCAAGTCGTCGCCGAGTACGGCGTCCCCGTCATCCTCGTCACCGGCGACGACGTGGCCTGCGAGGACGCGCTCGGGTACGCGCCCGAGGCGCTCAAGGTCGCCGTCAAGGACCATGTCTCGCGATACGCGGCCGTGTGCCGCACGCCCGCGAGGACCGCCGCGGACATCCGCGCCGCTGCCAAGGAGGCGGCATCCCTGGCGGTACGCCACGAGCCCGTCGCGGGCGGACCGTTCACCATCGCGCTGGAGTTCGACGCGGAGCATCTGGCGTCGAGCGCCACCGTCGTACCCGGTGTGGACCGCATCGGGGAGCGGAAGGTCGTGTACACGAGCGACACCATGTACGAGGGGATCCGTACCTTCAAGGCGGTCACGACGATCGTCTCCGCCGCAGTGGAGGAGCAGTATGGCTGACCAGCGGGCACTCGACGAGGTCGTGCGGTTCACCTCGGACCTCATCCGCATCGACACCGCGAACCACGGCGGAGGCGACTGCCGGGAGCGCCCCGCCGCGGAATACGCGGCCGCACGGCTGTCCGAGGCGGGGCTCGAACCCACCCTGCTGGAGCGCACCGAGGGGCGGACGAACGTCGTCGCCCGTATCGAGGGCACCGACCCCTCCGCCGACGCCCTCCTCGTCCACGGCCATCTCGACGTGGTGCCCGCCGAGGCGGACGACTGGAGCGTGCACCCCTTCTCCGGCGAGGTGCGTGACGGCGTGGTCTGGGGCCGGGGCGCCGTCGACATGAAGAACATGGACGCGATGATCCTGGCCGTCGTCAACTCCTGGGCACGCTCGGGCCTGCGTCCGCGGCGCGACATCGTCATCGCGTTCACCGCGGACGAGGAGGCGAGCGCGGAGGACGGCTCCGGCTTCCTCGCGGACCGGCACGCCGGTCTGTTCGAGGGCTGCACGGAGGCCGTCGGCGAGTCCGGTGCGTTCACGTTCCACGACGGAGAGGGCCGCCAGATCTATCCGATCGCGGCGGGCGAGCGCGGAACCGGCTGGCTGAAGCTCACCGCCCGGGGCCGGGCGGGGCACGGGTCGAAGGTCAACCGCGACAACGCAATCACCCGCCTCGCCGCGGCCATCGCCCGTATCGGCGCGTACGAGTGGCCCCTCAGGCTCACCCCGACGGTGCGCGCGGCACTCGCCGAACTCGCCGTGCTGTACGGCCTCGACACGAGCCTGGGCGACGTGGACGGTCTCTTGCACAAGCTCGGGCCGGCCGCCGCGCTGGTCGAGTCGACCCTCCGCAACAGCGCCAACCCGACCATGCTGAGCGCCGGTTACAAGATCAATGTGATTCCCGGACAGGCCGTGGCCTACGTCGACGGGCGCTATCTGCCCGGCGGCGAGGACGAGTTCCGAGCAACCCTGGACGAACTGACCGGATCCGGCGTGGACTGGGAGTTCGAGCACCGGTCGGTCGCGCTCCAGGCACCGCTCGACTCGCCGACGTACGCCGGGATGCGTGCGGCCGTGGAGGAGTTCGCACCCGAGGGGCATGTGGTGCCGTACTGCATGGCGGGTGGCACCGACGCCAAGCAGTTCTCGCGCCTGGGCATCACCGGATACGGCTTCGCACCACTGAAGCTGCCCGAGGGCTTCGACTACTGGGCCCTGTTCCACGGTGTCGACGAACGCGTCCCGGTCGAGGCGCTGCACTTCGGCGTCCACGTCCTCGACCGATTTCTGCGCACCGCCTGAGGATGTCGGAGACAGCCGTGGACGTGCGGACAGCCGGTAATGCGGAGACGAAGGTCAAGGGGGAGACCATGCGGACCCTGGAGTACGGAGCCTGGCCCACGCCCATCGACGCGGCGCTGTGCGCCGCCCACGACGGGCGCCCGGAATGGGTCGACCACGTGGGCGACGAGACGTGGTGGACCGAGCCGCGCCCCACCGAGGGCGGACGCCGGGCGCTCGTGCGACGCGCTGTGGACGGTTCGACATCGCCGGTGCTGCCGTCGCCCTGGAACGTGCGCAGCCGGGTCATGGAGTACGGCGGCCGCCCCTGGACCGGCCGGATGCGCCCCGGGGGTCCGCTGGTGGTGTTCGTGAACTTCGAGGACCAGAGGCTCTACGCGTACGAGCCGGCCGAGCCGGGCGCGCGGCCGCGCCCGCTCACGCCCGTGTCACCGGTCGGCGGCGGCCTGCGCTGGGCCGACCCGCAGCTGCGGGTCGAACGCGGTGAAGTCTGGTGTGTACTGGAAGAGTTCACCGGCCCGGCGCCCAGCGACGTACGGCGGGTGGCCGCCGCGGTACCGCTGGACGGCTCGGCGGCCGGGAACCGGGAGGCCGTGCGTGAACTCACCGACGCACGCCACCGGTTCATCACCGGGCCCCGCCTCTCACCGGACGGCCGGCGGGCGGTCTGGATCGCCTGGGACCATCCGCGCATGCCCTGGGACGGCACCGAGCTGATCGCCGCGGAGGTGACCGGCAACGGCACGTTCCGGGAGCCGGTCACCGTCGCCGGAGGCCTCCAGGAGTCGATCGCGCAGGCGGAGTGGGCACCCGACGGCTCCCTGCTCTACGTCAGCGACCGCACCGGCTGGTGGAACCTCTACCGGGACGGCGTGCCGCTGTGCCCCCGCGAGGAGGAGTTCGGCGGGCCGCTGTGGCAGATCGGGCTGCGGTGGTTCGCGCCCCTGGACAACGGGCTGATCGCCGTCGTGCACGGCAAGGGTGCCGGCGTGCTCGGAATCCTCGACCCGGACAGCGGCGAGGTGGTCGACACGGCCGGACCCTGGACCGAGTTCAACGCCATGCTCGCCGTGCACGGCAGCCGGATCGCCGCCATCGGCGCCGGCCCCCGCAGCTCCGTCGAAGTCCTCGAACTGGACTCGCGCACCGGCCGCGCACGGGTCGTGGGCGCCGCCCACGAAGACCTGGTGGACCCCGCCTACTACCCCGAACCCTGGATCCGCACCTTCACCGGACCTGGCGGCCGCGAGATCCACGCCCACATCTACCCGCCGCACCACCCCGGCCACGAAGCCCCGGACGGCGAACTGCCGCCGTACGTCGTCTGGGCGCACGGCGGACCCACCGGCCGCGCCCCGCTCGTCCTCGACCTGGCCATCGCCTACTTCACCACGCGCGGCATCGGTGTCGCCGAGGTCAACTACGGCGGCTCCACCGGGTACGGCCGCGCGTACCGCGACCGGCTGCGCGAGCAGTGGGGTGTCGTCGATGTCGAGGACTGCGCGGCCGTCGCGCTCGCACTGGCCGAGGAGGGCACCGCGGACCGTGCGCGGCTCGCCGTGCGCGGCGGCAGCGCGGGCGGCTGGACCGCGGCTGCGTCCCTGGCGACGACGGACGTGTACGCCTGCGGGACGATCAGCTACCCCGTCCTGGACCTGGTCCACTGGGGCCCGGAGGAAACCCACGACTTCGAGTCGCGGTATCTCGAGAGCCTCGTCGGCCCCTACGCCGAGGTGCCCGAGCGGTACACCGAACGGTCACCCCTCGAACAGGCCGACAGGATCACCGCCCCCTTCCTGCTGCTTCAGGGACTCGACGACGCCGTCTGCCCGCCCGCCCAGTGCGAGCGGTTCCTGGCCCGGATCGCGGGGCGGAAGATCCCCCACACCTACCTCGCCTTCGAGGGCGAGGGGCACGGCTTCAGACGCGCTGAAACGCTGGTGCGCGCTCTTGAAGCCGAACTGTCCCTGTACGCCCAGGTCTTCGGGCTGCGCCCGCCCGCCGTCCCCACCCTGGAGCTCAGCAGATGAGGGACCTCGTACGGCCGCGCAGACTCGCCCCCGGTGCCCGCGTCGCCGTCATCGCCCCCAGTGGACCCGTGCTCGAGGAACGGCTCGCCGCCGGGCTCGACATCCTGCGCGCGTGGGGACTGGACCCCGTCATGGCCCCGCATGTCCTCGACCGGCATCCCCGCTTCCCCTACTTCGCGGGCACCGACGCCGACCGGGCCGCCGACTTCCAGGCCGCATGGTGCGACCCGGATGTGTCCGCGGTGCTGTGCGCCCGCGGCGGATACGGGGCACAGCGCATCGTGGACCTGCTCGACTGGGACGCGCTGCGCGCCGCCGGACCCAAGGTGCTCGTCGGGTTCAGCGACATCACCGCGCTGCACGAGGCGGTCGCGGCCCGCCTCGGCCTGGTCACCCTGCACGGCCCGATGGTGTCCGCGGAGACCTTCCTCAAGAACGCCCGGACACAGGACCACCTGCGCGCCACGCTCTTCGAGCCGGAATCCGTCATGGCCATCGCCTCCCCGGGCACCCCACTCGTTCCCGGCCGCGCCCGCGGTGTCACCCTGGGCGGCTGCCTGAGCCTGCTCGCGACCGGACTGGGCACCCCGTACGCCCGGCGCGGCACCGCGGGCGGACTGCTGATGATCGAGGACGTCGGAGAGGACGCGTACCGGATCGACCGCACCCTCACCCAGCTGCTGCGCTCCGGCTGGCTCGACGGGACCGGCGGGATCGTCCTCGGCTCGTGGGAGGAGTGCGGCCCGTACGAACTGCTGCGCGAGGTCTTCATCGACCGGCTCGGCGGGCTCGGGATACCCGTCGTGGAGGAGTTCGGCTTCGGGCACGGCGAGGGCGCGCTGACGATCCCGCTCGGCGTCGGAGCGGAGCTGGACGCCGACTCGGCGACGCTGAGGCTGGAGGCACCGGCGCTGGCCTAGGGTCTTTTGTTCGGATCAGGCCCGGATCAGGCCCCATCAGGGCGCGGTGCCAGACCCCGCGAGCCCGGTCTGATCCAAACGGGAGGTCCTGGCGGGGGCCGCGCCCCGCCGGGAGTGGCGCGTGGCCCGGCTGCCGGGCGCTACCGGCCCGGTCACCCGTACGGACCGCACCGGCCGGGCGGCGCCGGTGTGCGCTGTCATGCTGGGTTCCATGAGCCCGAAGACCTCCCGCAAGTCCAGTACGGGCAAGGGGGCGTATCAGGACCGGCAGGGGCTGACACCCCGCCGGATCGTCGGCCTGGTGCTGACCGCGCTCGTGCTGGTCTTCATCTTCGAGAACACCCAGCACACCAGGATCCGGCTGCTGATCCCCCTGGTGACCATGCCGCTGTGGCTGGCCCTGCTCGGGACGGCGGTGGTCGGGGCGGTGTGCGGTGCGATCTTCATGAGCCGACGCGGGTGACAGCGGCGCACATAGGGTGTCGTGGTGCCTGTGACCCGTGATCATCTCGCCGAAGGCCCCCGTGTGGGCATACGCCACTTCACCCACGAGGACGAGCCCGAGTTCACCTCCCGGGCCCGGGAGAGCCGGGACCTGCACCACCCGTGGCTCTCACCGCCGACGACCGCCGACGACTACGCGGTGTACGCGGCCCGGCTCGTCGGGGACCCTTCGAGGACGGGGTTCCTGGTGTGCGAGAAGGACAGCGGGGACATCGCGGGGTTCATCAACGTCAACAACATCGTGAAGGGCGGCTTCCTGTCCGGAGCCCTCGGATACGGCGTCTTCGCGCACGCCGCCGGGCGCGGACTGATGTCGGAAGCCCTGGATCTCGTGGTGCGGTACGCCTTCGGGCCCATGGGGCTGCACAGACTGGAGATCAACGCGCAGCCCGGCAACACCGCCTCCATCGCCCTGGCCCAGCGCGGCGGATTCCGCCTGGAGGGATACTCACCGAAGATGATCTACATCGACGGGGCATGGCGGGATCACGAACGCTGGGCCATCACCGCCGAGATGGTCTCCGGCCTCTGAAGGAACCGGGGGACCAGGGCCCATCGGCTGCCGGTGTCGCTCGACCGACCCGGACCGGCAGGTGCTGTTCGCGGATGCGGCGGTGCACTGCCTCAGCCGGCGGGCCGGCGGTCCACGTACTCGTAGACCGTCCCGTCCGGGTGCGCCGCGATCAGGTTGCGGCCCGCCGGGGTCGGAACCGGGCCTGCGATGATCCGTGCGCCGAGGTCGGCGAGCACCCGGTGGGCCTCGTCCACGTCCTGGACGGCGATGGTGGCCGCCACCTTGCGCAGTACGTCGAGTTCGGACTCGGGCCCGCTCATCAGCAGGAAGCAGCCGACCGCGGCCACCTGGACACCGCCGCGCTCGAACCGGAGAGCTCTGCCGCCCGCGAGACGTTCGTAGAAGGGGACCGCGGTCTCCAGGTCGTCGACGCAGATACGCAGCGAGGCTCCGAGAATCTCCATGGGCACGAGCCTAATTGGGGCCGGTACGGCAGGAGATCGTTTCGGGCGGATCGGTACGCCACTTGGATGGTCCCAAGACGTACGCGACCGGGTAAGGCCATACCCTTGCCCGGCCATACCCCTGCCCGGTAAGGGTATGTGGGCGTCCCTCCACGTCCGGTGGTGCCGGGCGGAGCATCGACGGCACGCTGATGAGCGGGCTCGGTGCGCCGGCGGCGACAGCCGCGCCCGGCACCTGCGTGGCCGGGTCATCAACCGTACGGTGTAAGAGCACCTGTCCCGGCGTTTGGGCGCCTGAAGCCGGGGGACGCGGAAAGTCCACGGCGCCGCGAACGTACGGCGTGAACGGCCCGGCTACTCCCTGTGCTTCCCCTGACGCCACACGCTACGGAGGAAGGAAGAGGAAGGAATATGAAGACCCGTCAGCTCCATGAACTCGCCCAGCAGCTGCGTGTCGACAGCGTGCGCGCCGCGGACGCGGCCGCCTCCGGGCACCCCACCTCCTCGATGTCGGCCGCGGATCTGATGGCCGTCCTGCTGGCCCACCACCTTCGCTACGACTTCGACCGCCCGGGCCACCCGGGCAATGACCGGTTCGTCCTGTCCAAGGGCCACGCCTCGCCCCTCCTCTATGCCGCCTACAAGGCCGCCGGAGCCATCAACGAGACCGAACTGCTCACCTTCCGCAAACTGGGCAGCCGTCTGGAAGGGCACCCCACGCCGCGTCGGCTGCCCTGGGTGGAGACGGCCACCGGCTCGCTCGGCCAGGGGCTGCCCGTCGGTGTCGGCATCGCCACGGCAGGCAAGCGGCTCGACCACACCGGATACCGCGTCTGGGTGCTGTGCGGCGACAGCGAACTGGCCGAGGGCTCCGTATGGGAGGCCGCCGAGCACGCCGGCCATGAGCATCTCGACAACCTGATCCTGATGGTCGACGTCAACCGGCTGGGGCAGCGCGGACCGACCCGCCACGGACATGACCTGGACGCCTACGCACGCCGCTTCAAGGCCTTCGACTGGCGCACCGTGGAAGTAGACGGACACGACGTCGAGGCCATCGACCAGGCCTTCACCGAGGCCGAGTCGGCCACCGGACGCCCCACCGTGATCCTCGCCCGCACCCTCAAGGGCAAGGGAGTCAGCTCCGTCGAGAACCGGGAGGGCATGCACGGCAAGCCGCTGCCCGACGCGCAGGAGGCCGTCGCGGAACTCGGCGGCGTACGGGACCTGCGCGTCGAGGTCCGGCAGCCGCCCGCCGCAAGGACGCTGCACGCCGTGCAGAGCGGCCACCTGGACCTGCCCCGCTACGAGATCGGCGACACCATCGCCACCCGGGACGCCTACGGGCAGGCGCTCGCCGCGCTCGGCACCGCCCGCGGTGACATCGTCGCCATCGACGGCGAGGTCGGCGACTCCACACGCGCCGAGTACTTCGCCAAGGAACACCCCGAGCGCTACTTCGAGTGCTACATCGCCGAACAGCTCATGGTGGGGGTCGCAGTCGGCATGGCGACGCGCGGCTGGGTGCCGTACGCCTCGACCTTCGCCGCCTTCCTGACCCGGGCCCACGACTTCATCCGCATGGCCTCGATCAGCGGTTCGGGGATCAATCTGGTCGGCTCGCACGCCGGGTGCTCCATCGGCGAGGACGGGCCCTCCCAGATGGGTCTCGAGGACCTCGCGATGTTCCGCTCGGCGTACGGATCGACGGTGCTGTACCCGTGCGACGCCAACCAGACCGCGCGCCTCGTCGCCGCCATGGCCCCGCTGGAGGGCATCCGCTATCTGCGCACCTCGCGCGGAAAGACCCCCGTCATCTACGGCCCCACCGAGGAGTTCCCGGTCGGCGGCAGCAAGGTGTTGCGTGCCTCGTCGAAGGACCGGCTCACCATCGTCGCCGCCGGAGTCACCGTCCATGAGGCGCTGAAGGCCGCCGATCACCTCGCGGAGCAGGACATCCCGGTCCGGGTCGTCGACCTCTACTCGGTCAAGCCTGTCGACCAGGCCACCCTGCTGGAGGCCGCCGAGCGCACGGGCTGCCTGCTCACGGTCGAGGACCACCGGGAGGAGGGCGGCCTCGGTGACGCGATCCTCGACGCCTTCGTGGACGGGCGCCCCGTACCGCGCCTGGTGCGCCTCGCAGTCCGTACGATGCCGGGCTCGGCGACCCCCGCCGAGCAGCTGCACGCCGCGGGCATCGACGCCGAGTCCATCGCCGCAGCGGCCCGGCTGCTGGTGGAGCAGGCCGTCGTCCGGTGACCGAGCGCGGCAGGACGTCCGGGACCGGAGGGCAGGAAGGAGCCACCGTGACCCCGCTCCGTTACGTCTACGCGGTCTGCCGCCCCCTCTGCGCGCCCTTGCAGGCGCAGCTGACGGGGGTGGCCGGGGCTCCGGCCCGGCAGCTGGAGCATCACGGCCTCGTCGCCGTCGTCAGCCTGGTCCCGGCCGGGGAGTTCGGCGAGGAAGGGCTCGGGGCGCGTTCGCGGGATCCGGAGCGGAGCGCCGTCATGTCCCGCGCCCACCAGAACATCGTCGACGCGCTCACCGGCGTCACCACCCCGCTGCCGCTGCCGCCCGGCATGGTGTTCCCGGACGACAGCGCCGTCCGCGTGATGATCGAGGAACACGAGGAGGACTTCCGGCGCGCCCTGGAGCGGCTCGAAGGGCGCGTCGAATGGGGCGTCAGGGTTTGTCTTGAGGCAGCCCGGGCCTCGGAGACAGAGTCGGGCCGGACGCGGGAGAAGGCCGAGGAATTCGCGTGCCGCCTGCATGAGGCACTCTCGGGACAGGCAGAGGATTCCCGGCTGCACACATCACGGAAAATGGTGCCTTCCGGTATGCCCGGTCGCGGTGTTCTCGACGCGGTCTATCTGGTGCCACGCTCTCGTTCCGAGGAGTTCGTGGAACGCGTGGAGCGCGTGGACCGGGCCGAGGTGGGAATTCAGGGAGTACGTGTCGAGCTCACAGGTCCGTGGGCGGTCTATTCCTTCACCGGGCTGGAGGGAATCACGGAAACCACGGGAAGCGCGGTGAACGCGAAAAACGAGGAAAGCGCGGAAATCGCCAAAACCGCAGAAGGCGCGGCAAGGAGCGGCGCACGGCCGCATGAGCGCCGTACAGCCGTATAGGCGCATGCCATTGCGCGCGCCGCGGCCCGAGGACCTCGATCAGGACCTCGGGCCGCGAGCGGTTTCCGGGCCGCCGGCCTATCGGCCGGTCACCATCGATACCATCGGCCCCTGCCGCCGGTCGCATTCGTACCCCGTACCAGGAACCCCAGCAGCCACAGCACTAGGACCGCAAGGGCCAGCCACCACAACAGCTTTATCGCGAAGCCGGCGCCGAAGAGCACGAGCACCAGCAGGAGAACGAGCAGAATGGGAACCATGTGTGAACCTCCTGCTCATCGTGTTGCCCGCACGGCGGGATTCAGACATCCTTCCGGCAGAGAATTTCACCGTTCAGAACCGAGAACCAGCCGTCCGGTTCTTCTCCCCATTCCCGCCATGCGTCAGAAACGGCTCGCAGTTGCCCGGGGGTCGCATGGCCCCCCTCCACGGCTCGGTCCGCGTACGCCGACGCGATGGTGCGGTCGGCCCACAGCCCGCTCCACCACGCCCGCTCCTCGTCGTCGGCGAAGGTCCAGGTGCTGGAGGTGGCGGTCACGTCCTGGATGCCCGCGCTCAGCGCCCATGACTTCAGACGGCGTCCGGCGTCCGGCTCGCCGCCGTTGGCCCGGGCGACCCGCTGGTACAGGTCCAGCCAGCTGTCCAGGCCCTCGGACGCCGGATGCCAGGTCATCGCCGCGTAGTCCGCATCCCGTACGGCGATGAGACCACCCGGCCTGGTGACCCGGTGCATCTCGCGCAGCGCCCGCACCGGGTCGCCCACGTGCTGGAGCACCTGGTGGGCGTGGACCACGCAGAACGTGTCGTCCGGGTACTCCAGCGCGTGCACGTCGCCGACGGTGAAGTCCACGTTGGTCAGGCCGCGCGCGGCGACCGTGGCGCGGGCCTGCTCCAGGATCCCCGGAGCGCGGTCGACGCCGGTGACGCGGCCCTGCGGGACCAGCTCCGCCAGGTCCGCGGTGATGGTGCCCGGACCACAGCCGATGTCCAGGACCGCCATGTGCGGCTTGAGTGAACCGAGGAGGTAGGCCGCCGAGTTGGCGGCCGTCCGCCAGGTGTGTGAGCGCAGCACGGACTCATGGTGGCCGTGGGTGTAGACGGCCGTCTCCCTTGGCTCCCTCGGCATGGTTCGCCTGCCTCCCTGTGTCGTGTTCCCGTCACGCGTATCCCGTGGCGAGGCCGCGGCGCGGTACATGACAGGTTAGACCCTGATGTCGAATCATGAGACAGGCGTCTTGCCATGTGAGAACCAGAGGATCTGGTGCTCGTCCCGGTGGCGCTCAGCGGGACGGCAGCGGGCGGTAGACCGTCAGTGCCCGCGGGACCTTTTCGAGCGTCACCGTGCCCTGAACCTCGGTGACCTCGCCGTCGTAGGCGAGCGGCGTCCCCGCGGCCAGTCCGTCCAGCCGCAGACGCCGTACGCGGACGGCCGCGTGGGCGGGGGAGCGGGACAGCGGGCCCGCGAACGCGGCGGCCAGCAGACGGGAGGCCGGGCGGCGCCCGCCGTGCACGACCCGTACGTCGAGCCGCCCGTCCGCCAGGTCGCGGCGGCGCGCGGGGGCCAGGCCCATCCGGTGATACGTCCCGTTGCCCGCGAACAGCAGCCACAGCGGGCGGCTCTCGCCGCCGAGGTTCACGCGCAGCGGATGGCGGTCCGCGCGCAGGACGCGCAGCGCGGCGAGGACCCCGGCCGGCCAGCCGCCGATCCGGTGCGACCAGCGCTCCCGCTCGCGCACCAGTTCGGGGTACACGCCGAGGCTGAAGGTGTTGAGGAAGCAGCCACGAGTCGCGCCGGAGGAGAAGAAGCCCACATCGACGGTGGCCGTCTCGCCCCGTTCCAGGGCGCGGACCACATCGCGGACCTCCTCGATCCCGAGGTCGAGCGAGAAGTGGTTCAGGGTGCCGCCCGGGACGACGGCGAGCGGCCGGCCATGGCGCATGGCGACGCCCGCGGCAGCGTTGACCGTGCCGTCGCCGCCGCACACCCCCAGCACCCGGGCGCGTACGGCCGCGTTCTCCAGCTGCGTGCCCAGCTCGTCCGGTTCGCACTCGACGGTCTCGGCGCCCGGCAGGGCGTCCCGCAGGGCACGCACCCGCTCCGAGGTCGCCGCGGCCCTGTTCACGACGACCACCAGCCCTGTCCCGTCGGGCAGCGCGGGCGCGTCCTCGCGCGGGCGTCCCGCCGGCGGCACCGGATCCCGGGTCGGTACCAGGCGGTGCGTGATGTACGCGGCGCCGACGCCGAGGGCCGCGCCCGCCACGACGTCGCTCGGATAGTGGACGCCGGTGTAAACGCGGGAGACTGCGACGGCGGCGGCGAGCGGCGCGACCGCCGCACCCCAGCCGCGCGACTCCAGCGCGACCCCCGCGGCGAAGGCGGCGGCCGACGCGGCATGCCCCGAGGGGAACGACGTGGTGATCGGCTGGCGCTTGAGCCGGCGGACCGCGGGGACCGGGTCGAGCACCGGGCGGGGGCGGCGGACCGTGCGTTTGCCGACGGTGTTGATGGTGGCGGAGGCGAGCGCCAGGGAGGCGACACCGCGGAGCGCGGACCGGCGGGCACGCGGGGTGCGCGCGGAGGCGACGGCGGCGGCCGTGGCGAACCACAGGACACCGTGGTTCGCTGTACGGCTGAGCCGCGGCAGCAACTCGTCGGCCCCCGGCCAGTGCCGGGCCGCGACGGCCTGGAACAGGCGGCCGTCGAAGGAAAGCAGACGGTCACGGAGGGGATGGGGGCCCGCCGGGCGCAGGGTGAGGTCGACATCTGGGGTCATGGGAGGCGAATACCCCGGGAAGACCGAACCCTGCCGGGCCGCCACCGGAGCGTGTGACCCCTGACCGCCGACTGCCCTACCGCCGACCCCCGCAGTGGCCGTCCGGAAGCGGCGTCGCGGTGGCCGCCCCGCCGAGCAGGGGCGGCCACCGCTGTGCGCCGGCGCGCCGGGCCCGGTCAGGCGTCGTGCCGTCGCCTGAGGAGCTCCTCCAGCGTGCCGACCTCCGGGAGCTGACGAGAAACGGGGGTCTTCGCCAATGTCACCCAAATTGCGCAATATCGCCACTCGGGCGACAAGGGGGCGTCGTCGAGCGACTATTCGCTTGCCCGGCCCCGGCGCGTCCGCCGACAATGCGCCGCATGGGACACCTGGAAGCCGCACACCTCGAGTACTACCTCCCGGACGGGAGGGCGCTGCTCGGCGATGCGTCCTTCCGGGTCGGCGACGGCGCGATCGTCGCCCTCGTCGGGCCCAACGGGGCCGGGAAGACCACGCTGCTGCGGCTGCTGTCCGGTGAGCTCAAGCCGCACGGAGGGTCCGTCACCACGAGCGGCGGACTCGGTGTGATGCGCCAGTTCGTGGGGTCCGTGCGGGACGAGACGACCGTTCGGGAGCTCCTCGTCTCGGTCTCCCAGCCGCGCCTGCGCGAGGCGGCGCGCGCCGTGGACGCCGCGGAGCACGCCGTCATGACCGTCGACGACGAGGCGGCCCAGCTCAGGTACGCGCAGGCCCTCGCCGACTGGGCCGAGGTCCGCGGCTACGAGGCCGAGACGCTGTGGGACATGTGCACCATGGCCGCGCTCGGTGTCCCGTACGAGAAGGCCCAGTGGCGGGAGGTCCGCACACTGTCCGGGGGCGAGCAGAAGAGGCTCGTCCTCGAAGCGCTGCTGCGCGGCACCGACGAGGTGCTGCTCCTGGACGAGCCCGACAACTACCTCGACGTACCCGGCAAGCGCTGGCTGGAGGAGCGGCTCGCGCAGACCCGGAAGACCGTGCTGTTCGTCTCCCACGACCGGGAGCTGCTGGCGCGTGCCGCACAGCGGATCGTGTCCCTCGAGCCCGGCCCGGCGGGGGCGGACGCCTGGGTGCACGGCGGCGGCTTCGCCACGTACGACGAGGCGCGGCGGGAGCGCTTCGCCCGCTTCGAGGAACTGCGCAAGCGCTGGGACGAGAAGCACGCCCAGCTCAAGAAGCTGGTGCTGAACCTGCGTCAGGCCGCGACCGTCAGCCATGAGCTGGCCTCCCGCTACCAGGCCGCCCAGACCCGGCTGAGGAAGTTCGAGGAGGCCGGACCGCCGCCCGAGCCGCCGCGCGAGCAGGAGATCACGATGCGGCTCAAGGGCGGCCGTACCGGGGTCAGGGCCGTCACCTGCGCCGGACTCGAACTGACCGGCCTGATGAAACCGTTCGACCTGGAGGTCTTCTACGGCGAGCGCGTTGCCGTCCTGGGCTCCAACGGCTCCGGCAAGTCCCACTTCCTGCGGCTGCTCGCGGGCGGCGACGTGGCGCATACGGGGCAGTGGCGGCTCGGAGCGCGTGTAGTGCCCGGGCACTTCGCGCAGACGCACGCGCATCCCGAGCTCGAGGGCCGGACGCTACTCGACATCCTGTGGCGGGAGCATGCCCAGGACCGGGGAGCGGCGATGTCCCGGCTGCGACGCTACGAGCTGACCGCACAGGCCGAGCAGAACTTCGAACGGCTGTCCGGTGGGCAGCAGGCCCGCTTCCAGATCCTTCTGCTGGAGCTGCAGGGTGTCACGGCGCTGCTGCTCGACGAGCCGACGGACAACCTGGACCTGGAGTCCGCCCAGGCGCTCCAGCAGGGGCTCGAGGCGTTCGAGGGGACGGTCCTCGCGGTCACGCACGACCGATGGTTCGCCCGGTCCTTCGACCGGTACCTGGTCTTCGGCAGCGACGGCCGCGTGCGGGAGTCGGCGGAGCCGGTGTGGGACGAGCGCCGGGTGGAGCGCGTGCGGTAGCGGTCCGCCCGGGGCACGATGTGTACGGAGGCCCAGGGGCCGAGATGTTCGTACAGTGGAGGGAGAAGGCGAGATCCATGGCTCCCTCCCGGTTGCCGCTCGGGCGTGTTGCTGCCGGGCGGGTACCCGGACCGCACCGGAGGAACACGACGAACGGGGTCGCACATGACCGGAGTCGAGCCCGGCCGGCTGACCGACCAACAGCTCATGAAGGAGCTGGAGACGATCCACCGCACGCGCCACGACACCCTGCTGTACGGCTCGGGCGACGCGCTGCGCACGCACAACGACCGTATGGCCCAGCTGGAGGGCGAGTATCTGCGGCGCCATCCGCGGCGGGGGGTGGCGGCGAGCCGCACACGCGACGGGGCCCGGGAACGTGACCGGGGAACGGTCCTGACGGAACTCACCGGCGGAGAACACGGAGGGCACGGAGACCGGGAAGGCACGGAACCCGTCCGCTGACCCCGGCCCCCTCCTTCCCCGCCCGCGCCCGGCGCCGGGCGGCGTGGACGCGGGCGGTTGCTGTTTCTCGCCGTGCGCTCCTTCTTCTTCGTTCTCTGCGGTGACAGGTCCTCCTTCGGCCGTACGACGGCCTCGGCGAGTTCATGCGCGCTGGTGTGCCGGCCGAGCGCGGCAGCCGCTCCAGCAGGGTCACGAGCGCGTCCGGGACGTGCCCGCGGCGTAACCGGTCCGAGGTCCTTCGTGAACGCTCCGTGGTCGTTTCGCACATCTCGGTGTTTGCCGCCGGGGCGCCGGGGCAGGCGCAGCCCAGTGCTTCGGACAGGAGGCACGTCCGTGGGAACGGTGGAGACCGCCACGGGTGTGCCCGTCCGCTCGCGCACCCTCCCACGGTGACCGTCCACCCAAGGCACCCCTAAAGGGAGTTGCGACCCATCATGCAGAACCGAGCGAGCGTGAAACACCACCCGCACGACGACGCCCCCGACACCGCGGAGTCCTTCCGCAGGCTCGCCGGCCTTCCCGAGGGACCCGAGCGCGACCTGCTCCGTGACGAGATCGTCGAGGCGTGGCTGCCCATGGCCGAACGGCTCGCGGGGCGTTTCCGCAGCCGCGGTGAGAGCTTCGAGGATCTGCGCCAGGTGGCGGCACTCGGCCTGGTGAAGGCCGTCGACCGGTACGACCCGCAGCGCGGTCACGCCTTCGAGAGTTATGCCGTGCCGACCGTCACCGGAGAGATCAAGCGCCACTTCCGTGACCATATGTGGACCGTCCATGTGCCGCGCCGCGTCCAGGACCTGCGCAACCGGGTGAGGATCGCGCGCCGTGAGCTGGTTCAGACGATCTCGGGGCGCGCGCCCACCGTCGCGGAGATCGCGCGGTACGCCGATATGACCGAGGACGACGTCAGGGTCGGACTCGAGGCGCTGGAGAGCTTCACAGCGCTGTCGCTGGACGCGGAACTGCCGGGCAGCGAGGACGGGTACTCCCTCGGAGACTCGCTGGGCTCGGCCGACCCCGCGCTCGACACCGTCGTGGACCGCGAGGCCGTCAAACCCCGGCTGAGGGCGCTGCCCGAGCGCGAACGGGCCATTCTCTACATGCGGTTCTTCGACGACATGACGCAGAGCAGCATCGCGGAGCGGCTCGGTATCTCGCAGATGCATGTGTCCCGGCTGATCAGCCGGTGCTGTGACAGGCTGAAGGACCAAGTGATGCGAGACGTGGCGTAGGGGTTCCTCTGGATCTTCGCGGCGTCGCGGCGTCCGGCACGCAGGGCCTGCGTTTGTCACTCGGGCGGGGGCGCTCGTAGCGCGAATGGGGTCCGGCCGCGCGCGAGGCCGGGCCGGACGGGCTGTCATGGGCTTTCGAGGGCACGGCCGTCGTGCCCCACCGTAAGCCGGCCGAAGGAGCCCCCCGCATGCGCCGCAGTGCCCGTGTCCTGTCCGCCGCCGCTCTGGCCGGCACCGCCCTGGGCGTCGGTGCCGTCCCCGCGAACGCCGATCCCAGCGCGGCCGTCAGCCCACGCTTCGTCGTGCCCGGTGGCACGGTCACCGTCTCGGTGGCCTGCGACGCGACGGGCGGCGCCGTGCCCGACTACATCGATGCCGCCTCCGAGGGGCTCGAGGCGGGCCGGGTCCGGCTGGTCCGGGTCGACGACAGCGGCTCCCGGACGGGGGACCCGACCGCCGTGGTGTACAGCGGCACGGCCCGGGTCCCGGCGGGCGCCGTCAACAGCGTCACCGACCTCGCAGGCCGTGACGCCGAATGGGGGGTCGACGGCCGCTGCCCGGCGGCTCCCGGCGGCCGTGATCAGCGGTGGGACACCTCGTTCACCGTGAACCGGGACGGCAGGGGACAGGGGCAGGGCCAGAGCCAAAGCCAGGGCCAGGGCCAGGGGCAAAGCCAGGGCCAGGGGCAAAGCCAGGGCCAAGGGCAAAGCCAGAGCCAGGAGCAGTCACCGGGGGAAGACCAGATGCCGAGTGGAGCCCAGACGCCCGGAGGGCAGCCCGGCGGTGGGCAGTACCAGGGCGGTGGGCAGTACTCGCAGTCCGGCGGCGATCAGTACTCGCAGCAAGGCGACGGCCGGTTTTCGCAGTCGGGCGGTGGGGAGTATTCGCAGTCGGGCGGTGGGCAGTACTCGCAGTCCGGCGGCGGTCAGTACTCGCAGCGAGGCGACGGCCGGTTTTCGCAGTCGGGCGGTGGGCAGTACCAGCAGTCGGGCGCGCCGCCGGGTGACGGGGCGTCGCATGGGCAGGGCGGGCGGGACAACGGCCAGTTCCAGCGGCCGGGGAAACAGCAGGGCGGCGGTGACCACAATCAGGGCGGCCAAGGGGGCCGGCAGCAGGGGGGCGGGCGGGACCAGGACGGGCAGCCGCCCGCCGGGGTGCAGAAGGGCGCGGAGGCGGGCGAGGGCGGCGCGTTCAGGCAGTCCGTTCCGACGACGGTCGCGGGCGGTGCACTGATCGCGGTCGCCCTCGGCGCGGCCGTCCACCGGGTGTGCCGGCGCGGCGTCGCGTTCCGTCGCTGAATCCGTGACCGGCGCAGCCGCCCGCCCATGACCGACCGGTTCTTTGGGTACTCAGGGCACAAGGGCACCATCGGCACCGTAGGCGAACAACAATACGACCCGCACCAGGGACTGCGCGGAGGCACGTATGCGTCGCACGGATCAGGGAGGTCACGGTCCTGTCCGCTACGGTCCAGCCCTTCCCGGCCACGGGCTGCCCCTCCTGCCGGGCCTGTCGACCGCGCTCGCCGAGGCAGCGGAGCACGACGGCACCGGGTCCTGGGACCGTATGCCCGACCTGCTCGACGCCGCCTGCGGCTACTTCACGCGTCGGGGACTGCCCGCCGAACCCGGCTCCGTGTCCGCCGCACCGGGCGCGCCCGCCCTGCTGGTCGCCATCACCGCCGCGCTCGGCGGCGACGTACTGATTCCGCGGCCGTGTCCCGCCTGGTGGGCGCCTCAGATACGGGCGCTGGGACGGTCCGTCTACCACGTTGCGACCACCGCGGAGTGCGGAGGCGTCCCGGATCCGTACGCCCTCCTGGAGACCGTCCGCAGGATCCGTGCCGAGGGCGGGGACCCGCGTCTGCTGGTGCTCGCGGTTGCAGACGATCCCACCGCCACCGTGGCACCGCCAGAGGTGGTGCACGAGACCGCCGAGGCCGCCGCCGGCGAGGGGCTCCACCTGGTCAGCGACGAGACCTGGCGGGACACGGTGCACCGGCCGCACGAGACCGTGCTGCTCAGCCCCGCCGAGATGCTTCCCGACCGGGTCACCGTCGTCACCGATCTCGCCGGCCCCTTGCTCCCGTCCGGCTGGCCCGCGGCCGTCGCTCGTTTCCCGGCCACCGGGCAGGGCGCCGAGCTGCACGCGCGCGTACTCGACGTGCTCACCGCGCTCGGTGCCCGAGTCGCCGACCCGGTCGCCGCGGCGGCCGCGTATGCCCTCGACGAACCCGCCGATGTCGTCGAGCACCTCACCGCGGGCACCGCCCTGCACGCGCGCGTGGCCGCCGCCGCGCACCGGGCCGTGGTCGCCGCGGGTGTCCTGGCCCGGCCCCCGCAGGCCGGCCGGCACCTGTACGCCGACCTCGAGCCGCTGCGTGCCGCGCTCAACGGCCATGGAGTCGGTGACGCACAGGATCTGGAGGACTTCCTGACCACCCGTCTCGGCATGCCCGCTCCCGGCGGACACCGTTTCGGGGACGACCTCGCGGCGCTGCGCGTCCGCCTCTCCACCGGGCCCTTCCTCGGCGCGAACGACGAGGAGCGCTACGAGTGCCTCCTTTCACCTCAGCCGCTGGAACTGCCACACGTGCACCGCGCGTTGAGCCTTCTGGGATCGGTCTTCGACGATCTGCGCGCCGACGCTCAGCGATGGGAGACTCCTCGATGACGCAGCAGCAGGAGCCCACCACGAGCACCGTGTCCACGTGCCGATACGCCGCCGGGCCCACGCCCGGGACGCTGCTGAAGGGCGGGATCGCCGCGCCGGCTCCCCACCCGCCGCTCGCCGCGCCCCGCCCGCTCGGCGAGCGCCGCATCTGGGCCCGCTCCTTCATGGACCGGCTGACCGCGCCGCTGCCCGGCATCAAGGCGCTGGCCCGCTTCGCCCGTGAAGGGGCGCTGCGGCCCGGGCCCGAGGGCCTGAGGGACATCGCGCTGCTTCCGTACGAGCCCGCGCCGCTGCCCCGCGTCGACACGGACACCGTCGCCGTCTCCTGGGCGGGGCACGCCAGTTGGGTGATACGGATCGGTGGGCTGACCGTCCTGACGGACCCGGTCTGGTCGCGTCGCATCCTCGGCACCCCGGCCCGGATCACCCCCGTCGGCTTTCCCTGGGAGGACCTCCCAGGGGTCGACGCGGTCGTCATCAGCCACAACCACTACGACCATCTGGACGCCCCCACCCTCAGCCGACTCGCCCGAGCCACACCGGTGTTCGTACCGGCCGGCCTCGCCGCGTGGTTCCGCAGGCGCGCGTTCACCTGTGTCACCGAGCTGGACTGGTGGGAGGGCGCCGAACTGGACGGTGTCCGCTTCGACTTCGTCCCCGCCCACCACTGGTCCAAGCGCACCCTGACCGACACCTGCCGTTCCCTGTGGGGCGGCTGGGTGCTGACCGCGCCGGACGGGCAGCGCGTGTACTTCGCGGGGGACACGGGCTACGGCCACTGGTTCCGGCGGATCGGCCTGCGCTATCCCGGCATCGACCTGGCGCTCATGCCGATCGGCGCGTACGAGCCGCGGTGGTGGCTCAGCGACGTCCACTGCGACCCGGAGGAGGCGGTCAAGGCAACCGTCGACCTCGGCGCGCAGCGGATGGCCCCCATGCACTGGGGCACGTTCGTACTGTCGGCGGAACCCGTACTGGAACCCCTGACACGTGTGCGAACGGCATGGGAGGGGGCGGGCCTGCCCCGCGAGAACCTGTGGGATCTGCCGATCGGAGCCTCCCGGGTACTGCAGCCAGCCCGCGGGAAGGACCTACGCGCATAGCGCGCCCTTCAGGGGCGCGGGGAACCGCGCGCATCACCATCGCACGCGCGCACGTCAGGACGTACCGTCAGGTGAGGCAACCCTCCTCACCCGCCGCCAGACCCCGGGCCCCGCGCTGATCACCACCGTCAGCCCGACCGCCGCCGCGACCCCCTCCCACGGCCTGGGGAACAGGGACCCGCCCAGGATCCCGATCAACTGGTATGTCCCGGCCCAGGCCAGGCACGCCGGGGCGTCGCCACGGGCGAAATCCCGCAGCGGCATCCGCGCCAGCAGGCATGCCAGCATCACCGGGATGCGCCCCGCCGGAACGAGCCGTGACAGTGTGAGGACCGCGATGCCGTGGTCGCTCAGCTTCCGCTGGGCCTGTACCAGCCGCTCCTCGGGAGCGCGCTCGCGGATCGTCTCCAGCCATCTGGAGCCGTTCCTCGACCTCATACCGCGCCGCCCGAGCCAGTACAGCGCGAGGTCCCCGGCAAACGCCGCGAACGCCGCGACGACGAACACCACCGCGAGAGAGAACGGCGCGGTCTGATGAAAGGCCACGACCGCCGCCGAACTGACCAGCGCGCCCGTCGGCACCACCGGCACGAGCGCGCCGAGCAGCACCAGCAGGAACAGCGACGGATAACCCAGGGCCTGCTGGGTCGACTCCGGCGGCACCCCGCCACCGGCGGCGGCCAGGAACATCCCCGGGCGTATCACCGGGCGACCTCAGGACGGACGCTCTCGCCGTGGCGCAGAAGATGCACCGCCACCCCTGGCGCGCGTTGCGCGGCGCGGCGCACGAACTCATCACCCGGCGCATGGAATTCATGGGGGCGCACGGCATCCATGCCGATGGGCCAGTACGTGCCGTAGTGCACCGGCACCGCGCTGCGCGGCCTCAGCTGCTCCAGCGCCCGTGCGGCGCGCTCCGCATCCAGATGCCCCGGCCCGAGGAACGGTCCCCAGCCGCCGACCGGCAGCAGTGCCACATCGACGGATCCGACCTCCTCTGCCATCGACCCGAACAGCCCGGTGTCCCCGGCGAAGTAGGTGCGCGTGGCACCCTCGATGACGAACCCGAGGGCGGGCGAGCGGTGCGGTCCCAGCGGCAGCCGGCGCCCGTCGTGCCGCGCCGTTGTCACCCGAATGACCAGGTCACCGAACTGCACCCGGTCGCCGGGCACGACCTCCGCGAGCCGGGGACGCTCCAGCCGGCGCAACCCGGGCACCTGCCCCGGGGCGCCGCGCGGCACCAGCAGCAGGGTGCCCGGTGCCAGGCGCGCGAGCGAGGGCACATGCAGATGGTCGGCATGCAGATGCGAGACGAGGGCCACGTCGGCGACGGTGGCCCCGGGCGGCGGCAGGGCCCCGCCGCGCCGCCGCAGATGCGCGATGCGGCGTGCGAACACAGGATCGGTCAGGACCCGTGTCCCGGAGTCCTCGATCGTGCAGGTGGCGTGACCCCACCAGGTGATCTCCGCCGGCACTCCGATGCCTCCTTCGTGCGACTCCCCTCGAGCCTACGGGCAGGAGTAGGGTCAGCGGCGAAACCCTGAGGTGAGGGGGTACCCCATGGGAGACGCGTACGGCGCCCCGGTCACACACGAGCCCTCCGGCGGGCCGGGAACGGTCCGGGTGACGGCCATCGCCAGCCTGACCCCGCTGGAGGAGCTCGACGCGGATCCCTTCCTCGTCGACTCCCGCAGCCAGCACGCGATGTGCGCGCGCTGGGCGGCCGAGCAGGGGTATGTCGTCACGCGCGAGCTTCTGGTCCGGGCCCTGCGCCCCGACCACAGTGTCCTGTGGTCGGATGTGGAGGCCGGCCTGGTCGATGTCTTCGTGGCCCCGAGCCGCCGGGTTCTGGAACGTGCCCTGTCCTCCGTGGACGAGTTCGTAGAGGAGTGCGCGCGGCGGGGCGTGCGGCTGGAGACGGTGGGGCACGCCGAACCGTCGTACGACGCCCAGATGAAGGCCTGCGTGCACCGTCGCCTGTCCATGCCGACCGCGGGCTACGACGGCCGCTGACCGGGCGCGATGGCAGGCGCAGGCGTGAGCCAGGAGCGTTGGCGGCGACTCGTCAGCGGAGTGTGGCGCAGCATCACCGTGTGGGTCGCGTCCACCGCGACCATGCTCGTACTCGCCGCACTCCTGCCCGACTTCCGGCTGGAGTCCGCGGCAGGCGACAGCCTCACCCGGGTCGCACTCACCGCCGCCGCCGGAGCCGGAGTCTTCGGCCTGCTGTCCTCGCTCGTGTGGCCCCGGCTCGTCAGGCTGCTGCTGCTCGTGCCCGCCCTCGTGCTCGGGCTGCTGGTCTTCTTTCTCAACGGCTCCCTGCTGCTGCTCGCCCTGCGCGTCACCCCCTCCGGTCACGGCGAGGCGGCCCCCGAGACCGCGGTCGTCGTGGCCGCCGCGATGTCCGCGGTCGCCTCGGCCACCGGCGGCTCCCTGGCCGTACGGGACGACGACGCGTACCGCAGAAGGCTGTACCGGCTCGCCGCCCGCCGCCGCGGCCACGGCGCGCACAGCCGCGAGCCCGCCACCCCGGGGACCCTGTTCATCCAGCTCGACGGCGTGGGCCACGACGTGCTGCGGGCGGCCGTCGACAAGGGCCTCATGCCGACCGTCGCGTCCTGGCTCGGCCCCCGCGACGGCGACGGACCCAGTCACCGGCTCACCCCCTGGCGCACCGACTGGTCCAGCCAGACCGGCGCCAGCCAGCTCGGCATCCTGCACGGCTCCAACCATGACGTTCCGGCGTTCCGCTGGTACGAGAAGGACAACCACGAGGTCATGGTCTGCAACCGGCCCGCCGGCGCCGCCGAACTCCAGCGCCGCGCCATCGAACGGACCGGCGACGGCGGCCTCCTCACCGTCGACGGCGCGAGCCGCGGCAACCTCTTCAGCGGCGGCGCCGACGAGATCGCGCTCGTCCTGTCCGTCTCCGTCCGCAGGGGCCGGGAGAACAGGTCCCGGGCCGGGTACTTCGCGTACTTCAGCGATCCCGCGAACGCCGTACGGACCGCCCTGTCGTTCCTCGCGGAAGTCGGCCGCGAGATCGCCCAGTCGACCCGTGCCCGCCTCAGCCGGCAGCGGCCCCGCGTCGGGCGCGGTGGCCTGTACCCGTTCGTACGGGCCTTCGCCACCGTTGTCGAACGGGACGTCGTCGTCGCCGCGGTCATCGGCGACATGCTCGCCGGACGCAACGCGGTCTACGCGGACCTGGTGGCCTACGACGAAGTGGCCCACCACTCCGGCCCGCACAGCCGCGACGCCGAGCAGGTCCTGCGGCGGCTCGACCGCTCCCTCGCACTGCTCGAGCACGTCGCCGCACACGCCCCGCGCTCCTACCGGATCGTCGTACTCTCCGATCACGGCCAAAGCCCCGGCGAGACGTTCCGGACCCGCTACGGCCGCAGCCTCCGCGACCTGGTGAGGACCGGCTGCGGACTCGCCGTTCCGGACACCGCGGCGGGCGCCGGCGCACACGACGAGACGTGGGAGAGCACCCGCAGCGGGACCGAGGCTCGCGCCGCGGTGCGGGCCGCGCTGCGCCGCCCCCTCGAGGAGGACGGCCCCGGGCACCGCCCCGCGCGGCGCCGCTCGGAGCCGGTCGTCCTCGCGTCCGGCAACCTCGGACTCGTCTCCTTCCCCGACGTGCCGCACCGGATGAGCAGGGAGGAGATCGACCGGCGGTACCCGGCGCTGCTGCCGATGCTCGCCGGGCATCCGGGCATCGGCTTCCTTCTCGTGGGCAGCGAGGAGCACGGCGGGGTGGTCCTGGGCGCGGACGGCGAGCAGATCCCGGTCGGGCTGCTCGAGGACGGCTCCGGGCCGCTCGCCGGATTCGGACCCGGCGCCGCCGACGCCGTACGCCGTACCCACTCCTTCCCGCGCACCGCCGACATCATGGTCAACTCCTGGTACGGCCCGGCATCGGGCGAAGTCCTGGCGTTCGAGGAGCAGGTCGGCTCGCACGGCGGACTCGGCGGCGCCCAGGGACGGCCCTTCCTGCTGTCACCTCTGTCCCTGTCGGACCCCACGGGCGACGGCACCGAACTCGTCGGTGCCGAACGGCTCCACCAGGTCTTCCGCCGCTGGCTGCGCGAGTGCGACGGCCCTCAGGTGCCGCTGGCGCAGGCGGCACCCGCACACGCGGACGAGGAGAGGGACGAGCGCGCCGCCTGACCCCGCCCGACCCCGTGCGACCCGGCGTGCCGACCCGGATGTCATGGCGCGGTGCGCCGGACGCACCGGGTGCGATGTGGTCGGATGGGGGGCGACGGAAC
This sequence comes from Streptomyces sp. NPDC047022, assembly GCF_040644155.1. Classification (NCBI taxonomy): domain Bacteria; kingdom Bacillati; phylum Actinomycetota; class Actinomycetes; order Kitasatosporales; family Streptomycetaceae; genus Streptomyces; species Streptomyces sp. NPDC047022. The sequence goes on from NZ_JBEYVV010000015.1 coordinate 120,238, forward strand.
CCGGCCCCGGCAACGGGACCACACGAAAGGAAGAACCGTGGCAACCACGCGCACCGCACACACCGTGTGGGACGGCGACCTGCTCGAGGGCAACGGCATCGTCTCCTTCGACTCCTCCGGCATCGACCGGCAGCCGGTCACGTGGGCTTCGCGCTCCCAGGAGGCGAACGGCAAGACCAGCCCGGAAGAACTGATCGCGGCCGCCCACTCCAGCTGTTTCTCCATGGCCCTGTCGCACGGCCTGGCCGGCGCCGGCAACGCGCCCACCAAGCTGGAGACGAAGGCCGACGTCACATTCCAGCCTGGCGAGGGCATCACGGGCATCCACCTCAACGTCGAGGGCACCGTTCCCGGCATCGACAACGAGGCGTTCGTCGCCGCCGCCGAGGACGCCAAGAAGAACTGCCCGGTCAGCCAGGCACTGGCCGGTACCACCATCACGCTGTCGGCCAAGCTCGTCTGACGCGGGCAAAGGTCCAGCGGACGCCCACTGGTGCCGCGTCCCTCTCCGCGGGACGTGGCACCGGGACGTGGCACCACCGTTTCCGGGGTCAGGGCTTGCGGGCGACTCCCGCGTACACCGTCACGATGCCTTCCGCCTGGAGAGCCACGTCATCCGGCTCCGGCCGCCAGCCGGTGACGGGTATCACCCCGGGGCCCAGCAGCTCCAGCCCCTCGAAGAACCCCGAGAACTCGGCCAGCGAACGAGGGAAGAAGGGCGTACCGCTCTGCTGGAACAGGGCCGCGGCCTGCCGGACGGCCTCCGGGAGCAGGTCGGGCGTGACCTGGGACAGGACCAGGTGACTGCCGGGTGCCAACGCCTTGACGTAACGCGCGATCAGGTCGTGGGCCTCTTCGCCCAGGTAGTGGGTGAGCGCGATCAGCGACAGGGCGACCGGCTGCCCGAGGTCCAGGGACTCGGCGGCGCGGGCGAGGATGGTGTCCGGGTCGCGGACGTCGCCGTGGACATAGCCGGTTGTGCCCTCCGCGGTGCCGTGCAGCAGGGCCTGGGCGTGCCGCAGCACGATCGGGTCGTTGTCGGCGTACACCACGCGCGCATCGGGGACGACGCCCTGCGCGACCTGGTGGAGGTTCGGCTCGGTCGGGATGCCGGTGCCGATGTCGAGGAACTGGCGCACACCCGCTTGCGCCAGGGCCCGTGTCGCCCGGTGCATGAACCGGCGGTTGGCGCGTGCCCCGCGCCGCACGCTCGGGTCCACGGCCAGGATCTTCCGGCCCAGCTCCTCGTCCACCGGGTAGTTGTCCTTGCCCCCGAGCCACCAGTCGTAGACCCGTGCGGGGTGGGGACGGCTGGTGTCGACGTGCAGGGGAGCCGATTCGCGGCCGGTCGTCATGCGGATGCTCCTGAGTCGGATAGCGGCTGGTGGATTGCCGGATGAGGCATCAAGCGTCGATGGCGGATCAGTAGGTGTCACGGAACCGCCGGAGGATCGTCCTGGTGTGCTGGACGGACGCCGCCTTGGCGGACATATGGTCCAGCACCTCCAGATGCATGGCTACCTCGGAGCGCGAGTCGAGATAGAGGGCGCCCGTCAGGTACTCGCTGTAGACCATGTCCGGCAACTCGGGCTCCCCGAAGCGGAAGAGCACGAACGGCGTGTAGGTCCCCGGGTGCGGTCCGGACGCGAACTCGGCGATCTGCAGGGTGATCCGCGGGTTTTCCGTGGCCTCGATCAGCCGCTCCAGCTGCACGCGCATCACTCCCGGGCGGGTGGAGACCGGGCGGCGCAGCACCGTCTCGTCCATGATCACCCAGAAGTGCGGCGGATCCTGACGGGTCAGCAGCTCCTGCCGCGTCATGCGCAGCGCCACATGCCGCTCGATGTCCTGGGGGCGGACCCGTCCCACGGTCCCGGCCTCCAGCACCGCATGAGCGTAGTCCTCGGTCTGCAGCAGCCCGGGCACGAAGTGCGGCTCGTACGAGCGGATCATGGAGGCGGCACTCTCCAGACTGACGTGCAGGCTGAACCAGTCGGGCAGCACATCGTGGTAACGCTGCCACCAGCCGGGCTGGTTGGCCTCCTCCGCGAGTCGCACGAAGGAGGTGATCTCCGCCTCCGGCACGCCGTACGTGGCGAGCAGCACCTGCACATACGGGATCTTCAGCGCGACTTCGGCGGTCTCCATGCGCCGTACGGTCGCCGCCGCGACACGCAGTACCTGCGCCGCCTCCTCGCGCTTGAGCCCGGCGGCCTCCCGCAACTCGGCCAGCCGCCGGCCCAGCACTACCTGCCCCACGGTGGGCGCAGCCCGACGCTCACTCACGCGACGCCTCCCCTGCGCCTCGAAGACTGTGGGCAGTGTGGCATGTTCGAGTGAATGTCTCATGGTGATGGCCGGACAGAGCGTAAATCGGCGGAGCCGGTGAGGCGGATGGGGTTGATGTGCCGTCAAGATCCAGTCGAATGCAGGTACTTGGCCGTGGCTGGATCCGCGGGCAGGAACGTCTCGATGGCCAGCTCGGCGACGGTCACATCCATCGGGGTGTTGAACGTCGCGATGGACGAGATGAAGGACAGTACCCGGCCCTCGTGCTCGATCCGCATCGGAAGCGCGAAATGATGGACGGTCTCGTCCGGTTCGATCCCGTCTTCCGGCCTGTCCCGCACCGGATACGCCGCCACCTCCTCATGCAGTGCGCGCAGCGCGTCCGAGCGCCGCAGCGCGATCTGCCGGTCCATCTGGGCCAGGAGATGGCCGCGCCACGCACGCAGATTGCGGATGCGCGGTGCCATGCCCTCGGGGTGCAGCGTGAGACGCATCGCGTTCAGCGGCGGGGCGAGCAGCCGCTCCGGGACGCCCTCCAGGAACATCGCGATGCCCCGGTTCGCCGCCACCACGTCGTACGTCGCGTTCACCACCAGAGCGGGAAAGGGCTCGTAGGCCTGGATCAGCCGCTCAACTCCCGCCCGCAACGCCTCCATCGAGGGATCGTCCAGGGGCGTCTCCAGATAGTGCGGGGCGTAGCCGGCCGCCAGCAGCAGCGCGTTGCGCTCGCGCACCGGGACATCCAGATGCTCGGCCAGCCGCAGGACCATCTCCTCGCTCGGGCGTGAGCGGCCCGTCTCGATGAAGCTGATGTGCCGTGCCGACGAACCGGCCCGCAGCGCCAACTCCAGCTGGCTGACCCTCTGCCGCTCCCGCCAGCCTCGCAGCAGAGGGCCGATGCCCTGGTCGGAAGCGGCAGGTGCGGGGGCGGACGTGCCGGACGGGACAATGGTCATAGGGGGACCGTAGTCGAGGAGCGGTGCGTGGACGACCTGCCGCACGCGTTCCTGCTGGGGCGATGGCGGTCCACCGGGCCCGGAACGGAACGGAGCGGCACGGCGCGACCGTGCGTTACGGGGGCGTGCGGCGGGGATGTGACAGGGTGGGGCGAACCCCACGGCGTACGGAAGGAGCGAGGTCATGAGCGTCGAACCGCTGTCGCACAAGGAGATCGAGGACCGGCTCGCGGAGCTGCCCGGCTGGTCGCTGGACGGCGACCGGATCGCCCGCTCCTACCGGCTCCGCTCCCACTTCGCGGCGACCGCGATGGTCGTGCACATCGCGCAGGTGCAGGAGGAGCTGGACCACCACTCGGACCTCACCCTCGGGTACAACAGCGTGTCCCTCACCATCAACACACACAGCGTGGGCGGAGCGGTCACCGAACTGGACTTCGACCTCGCGCGCCGGGTGGAGGAGCTGGCAGCCGTACACGGCGCGCACTGAAAGGACGAGCCGCGTGCTCGACTACAACCGGGAAGCCGATCAGTACGACGCCACGCGCGGCGGCGAGCCCCGGGCCACCGCGGCGGCCGACGCCGTCCTCGGACTGATACCGGAGGGCGCCGTCCGGCTGCTCGACGTGGCCTGCGGCACGGGCATCGTGACCCGGCGGCTCGCGGCCGGTCGGCCCGGGCTGCGGGTGACGGGCGCGGACCTGGCGTACGAGATGACCCGGAGGTCCCACGCCCGGCTGCCCGGCTCCGTCGTCCTCGCGGACAGCCGCCGACTGCCGTTTCAGGACGAGACGTTCGACGCGGTCACCAGCATCTGGCTGCTCCACCTGGTCGAACGCCCCGAGGACGCCCGGGCCGTGGTCGCCGAATGTGCCCGGGTGCTGCGGCCGGGCGGTGTGTACATCACCACCGTCGACAAGGCCGCCGCCCATGACGTCGGCAGCGACGTGGACGCCGTTCTCGCCGGGCGTCCGATTCATCCGGCCCCGGACGCGGCCCAGGAGGTCCACGCGTACGCCGCCGCATGCGGTCTGACCCCCGCGGGTCAGGCCCGCTTCCCAGGCCTCGGCCAGGGCCGCAGCCCCCGTCAGGCGATCGGTAACCTGCGACGGGGATGGTTCTCCGCCCTCCCGTCCGGTGACCCTCTCACCGAACGCTTCGCCGCCCGCCTCGAGGAGCTCCCGGACATGGACCGTCGGCGCGCCGACCCGGTGTTCACCCTGCGGGCGTTCCGCAGGAGCATGTGAGCGGCCTCGGCCGGGGCCGGCCGCAAGGACGGCAGCGGCTCGCCGCCCTCAGCTGTCGCGCGCAAGGCCCCGGCGGATCGCCAGCTCCACGGCGGAGTAGTCGCCGTCCTCCCTCCGCAGCTGAAGCGGCTCCGCCGGGTGCAGCGGAGGCTGCGCCATGAAGCGGGGGCGTGTGCCGTGGTGGGGCTGCGCGGCGTGCACGAGGAACGGATGGCAGAGGTAGACGTCACCGGGACGTCCGGTCGCGAAGGCGAGGGGGCGGTGTGCGGAGGCCGCGTCGACCTTGGGGCCGAGCTCCAGGAACGAGGCGCCGTCCTCGCCATACGGTTCGAGGACCGAGGGCACGTCGAGATGCGAGCCGACGCGGATGCGGGTCGGGGCGTCGTCCTCGGTGATCTCACTGAACAGGAACAGCATGAGCAGCGCGCGCTCCCTCGACCGCAGGTTCGTGTGCCAGTGCGCGGCGCCCTCGGGCAGATAGCTGCCCTCGATGTGCCAGCCCGCGTCGGCCGGCTCCTCTTCGTGCGGGAAGCGCAGCGGGAAGGTCCCGAGCGAGTAGCGCGGCTCCCAGCGGCGCTCACCGGCCAGCGCGTCGAAAGCCCGGTGCAGCGCGGGGGAGTTGGCCGCCGCCGCGAAAGGGCCCTGCGCCATGCCGCCCACCCAGTGCACCGGGTCCTTCCAGGTGGCGGGGTCGTCCGGGTCGTAGCCTGTCTCCTGCCACAGCCGCCGCGCACAGTCCTCGGCGACACGTGGCGCAACGGCGCCCGCGATCTTCACGAAGCCGTCCTCGAGGAATCGCTGTACCAGTGCGTCGTCCATGCGCTCATCGTCGGCGACCGGCCTTCCCCGTCGCACCTCGTTTTTGCCGCCTCGGCAAGGTCGGTTGCTCCGCCGTCGCGAGTCGGCGCAGGCTGACCGGAACCGGGCAGGCTGAACCGGACCGGGAAGAAAGGCGGATCACCATGGCGTACGAGCAGCAGCATCACGAGGACCACCAGGGTCACCAGGGGCATCACGGCCACCACGATCACCGCGAGCACCACACCGGCACCGACATCGACTGGGCTGTGATGGCCCCGATGCTGGAAGCCCAGGCGGAACTGTCCGCGCCCCTGTACCGCGCGGTGACGGGATGGCTGGCGGCCGAGCTGCCGCAGCCGGGCCTGATCGTGGACACGGGCAGTGGTCCCGGAGTGGTCTCCTGTCTCTTCGCCGAGGCGTTCCCGGGCGCGAGGGTCGTCGCGGTGGACGGCTCCGCACCTCTGCTGGAGCGGGCCCGTGCACGTGCCGCCCGCCTCGGCTTCGAGGACCGCTTCGGCACGGTCACCGGTGAACTGCCCGGCGCGCTGGAGGCGTTGGACTACCCGGCCGACCTGATGTGGGCGAGCAACAGCCTGCACCACCTGGGCGACCAGCGGGCGGCCCTCGCCGCGTTCGCCGCGCGGCTGGCGCCCGGCGGCACCCTCGCCCTGCTGGAGGGCGGTCTGCCCGCGCGCTTCCTGCCCCGGGACATCGGTATCGGCCGCCCCGGTCTGCAATCGCGGCTGGACGCCGTGGAAGCGGAGTGGTTCACACAGATGCGGGAGGAACTGCCCGGCACCGTCGCGGAGACCGAGGACTGGCCCGCGCTGCTGTCCGGGGCCGGCCTGAAGCACACCGGCACCCGCAGCTTCCTGCTCGACCTGCCGGCCCCGGTCACGGATGAGGCCCGCGCCCATGTGGCCGCCTCCCTGACCCGGCTGCGCGAGGCTCTCCGCGACGGCCTCGACCCCGAGGACACCGCCGCCCTCGACCGCCTCCTCGACCCCGAGGACGAGGCGAGCGTGTACCGCCGCGGCGATGTGTTCGTGCTGAAGGCCCACACGGTGTACACGGCCGTACGCCCCGCCTGAGCCCCGAACCCCTCCTGAGGGTCACCGTGACCGGCGACGCCCGGCACGGCGAGGCCGGAGGTGGACATATTCTGCGAGGCGACCGGACCGAGGGTGAAGGGCGCCCAGTGGTCCGACTCTGTTTCACAGCGGCGGGAAGAGGTGCGCAGGGGTATGCCGGGCAGGCGGGCGCTGGGGCGGCGGTTCGGGTGGTTGTGGGCGGCGTTCGCCATCAGCTCGTACGGCACCGGTCTCGGGTTCGGCGCGTTCCCCCTGATCGCCGTGCTCGTACTGCACTCGGGCCCCGCCCAGGTGGCGACGCTGGCCGCCGCGGGGCGGGCCGTGGGTGCCGTGCTCGCGGTGCCCCTCGGCCCGTGGGTGGAATTCCGCCGTAAGCGGCCGGTCATGATCGCGATGGATCTGACCAGGTTCGGGGCGATGGCGAGCGTGCCCGCCGCGTACGCGCTCGGCCTGCTCGGCTTCAGCCAGCTCCTCGTCGTCTCCGTCGTCGTCGCGGCGGCGGGCATCGCCTTCAACGCGGCCAGTGGCGCGTATCTGAAGTCGCTCGTGCCACCCGAGGACCTGCTCGTCGCGAACGGCCGGTTCGAGTCCACGACATGGACCGCGATCGTGATCGGCCCACCGCTCGGCGGCGCCGCGATCGGGGTGTTCGGACCGGTGACGACCGTGCTGGCCGACGCCGTCAGCTACCTGCTCTCGGCGCTGGGCATCCGCGCCATCGGCGGAACGGAACCGCGCCCCGGGCGGACCGGGGCACCGCGGCTGCGCCCACGGGATCTCCTCGAAGGCTGGCGCCATATCCTGGCCCATCCCACGCTGCGCCCGCTGTTCTTCAACGCGATCGTGGTCAACGGCCTGATCATGGCCTCCGAACCGCTGCTCGCCGTGCTCCTGCTGGGCCGCCTGGGCTTCGCGCCCTGGCAGTACGGACTCGTCTTCGCCACTTCCTCCGGTGTCGGCGGCCTCGTCGGCTCGCGCCTCGCGCGCCCGCTCGTGGCGCGGTTCGGGCAGCACACGGTGCTTCGCGCCGCCGGGGCGCTGCGGGCCTGCTGGCCCATCGGACTGGCGTTCGTCCGGCCCGGTGTCCCCGGGATGATCCTGATCATCGCCGTGCAGTTGGGGCTGGTGACCTTCTGCGGCCTGTTCAACCCCGTGCTGGCCACCTGCCGCCTCGAACAGACCGCCCCCGACCGGGTCGCCCGCACCCTGTCCGCCTGGTCGGTCAGCAGCAGCCTTGCCATCGCCGCCATGACCGCCCTGTGGGGTCTGCTCGCCGTCGTCACCGGCCCGCGCATCGCGATCGCCGCCGCCGGAGTCTTCCTCCTGTTCACCCCACTGCTGCTCCCACGCGACCGGAGCGCGCCCCTGAGCGCCGAGGAACAGGCAGCCGAGGCCGTCTGACGCGCCGCTGGGCCGACACTCAAGGGCGCGACGCTCAAGGGCGCCGGGGGCGAGCGTGGTACGTCAGCCCATGTCGAAGGTCGACGGGTCCGGGCCGAGGCGGCGGTCCTCATTGAGCGCGCTGATCGCCGCCAGGTCCTCGGTGTCCAGCGAGAAGTCGAAGACCTCGATGTTCTCCCTGATCCGGGACGGGGTCACGGACTTCGGGATCACGACGTTGCCGAGCTGCACGTGCCAGCGCAGCACGACCTGGGCCGGGGTGCGGTTGTGTTTCTGGGCGATGGCGACGATGGCCGGGACCTCGAGCAGACCCCTGCCCTGGCCGAGCGGCGACCAGGCTTCGGTCCTGATGCCCTGATCCGCGTGATACGCACGCGCCGCGTGCTGCTGGAAGTGCGGGTGCAGCTCGATCTGGTCGACCGCCGGGATGACGGAGGTCTGGTCGATCAGGGTGGCCAGATGCTCCGGCTCGAAGTTGGAGACGCCGATCGCCCGCGCGCGGCCGTCCTCGTAGATCTTCTCCAGGGCCTTGTACGTCTCCACGAACGTGCTCCGGTTCGGCAGTGGCCAGTGGATCAGGTAGAGGTCCACGTACTCCAGACCGAGCTTGCCCAGCGACACGTCGAAGGCGTGCAGCGCGGAATCGTATCCGTGGTCGCTGTTCCAGAGCTTGGTGGTGATGAAGAGGTCCTTGCGCGGAATGCCGGAGGCGGCCACCGCCCTGCCGACGCCCCGTTCGTTGCCGTAGATCGCGGCCGTGTCGACGCTGCGGTACCCGGTCTCCAGAGCGGTGGCGACGGAGTTCTCCGCCTCGTCGTCCGGCACCTGCCAGACCCCGAAGCCCAGCTGGGGCATCGCGACACCGTTGTTCAGGATGATCGGGGGGACCTTGCTGCTCACGAGCTGGTGATCCTTCGGTCGTCGGGGTGCTGCTGACTGATGACTGTGACTCCTAAGGTCATGGTCATCGATCGGGGAACGCCGCGCATGTCCGGCCGACCCGGTCATGCCCGGCACGCCGACCCGGTCATGCCCGGTACAGCGCCTCCACCTCGTTCGCGTACGCATTCTCGATCGCCTTGCGCTTCAGCTTGAGCGACGGAGTGAGCAGTCCGTGCTCCTCGGTGAACTGGTGCCCGAGAATACGGAACGTCCGGATCGACTCCGCCTGCGAGACCAGCGTGTTCGCGGCGACCACCGCACGCCGCACCTCGGTCTCCAGGTCCGGATCGCGCACCAGCTGGACGGGGGCCATGCTGGGCTTCCCGCGCATCTGCAGCCAGTGCTCGACGGCCTCCGTGTCCAGGGTGACGAGCGCGGCGATGTAGGGGCGGTCGTTGCCGACGACGATGCACTGGGCGACGAGCGGATGCTCCCGCACCCGCTCCTCCAGCACCCCGGGCGAGACGCTCTTGCCGCCCGAGGTCACCAGGATCTCCTTCTTGCGCCCGGTGATGGTGAGATAGCCGTCCTCGTCGAGCGCGCCCAGGTCCCCGGTGGCCAGCCAGCCGTCGTGCAGGGTGCTGTCCGTGGCCTTGGGATTGTTGAGGTAGCCCTGGAAGACATGGCCGCCGTACAGCCACACCTCGCCGTCGTCCGCGATGTGCACGCTCGTGCCCGGGATGGGCTGGCCCACGGTGCCGTACCGGGTGCGCTCGGGCGGGTTCGCGGTCGCCGCGGCCGTCGTCTCCGTCAGCCCGTATCCCTCGTAGATCTGAATACCGGCGCCCGCGAAGAACAGTCCCAGCCGCCGGTCCATCGCGGAGCCGCCGGACATCGCGTGCCGCACCCGGCCGCCCATCGCGGCACGGATCTTGGTGTACACGACCTTGTCGAAGAACTGGTGCTGCATGCGAAGGCTCGCCGACGGGCCGGGCCCGGTGCCCCATGCCTTCGCCTCGACCGCGTCCGCGTACTTCACGGCGACCTCGACCGCCTTCTCGAAGGGGCCGGAACGGCCCTCCTTCTCGGCCTTGCGGCGGGCCGCGTTGAAGACCTTCTCGAAGATGTACGGCACGGCGAGGAAGAACGTCGGCCTGAACGAGGCCAGGTCGGGCAGCAGCGCCGCCGCGTTCAGCTGGGGCTGATGGCCGAACCTGACCTTGCCCCGGACCGCCGCGACCTGCACCATCCGCCCGAAGACATGGGCCAGCGGCAGGAACAGCAGGGTGGAGGTGACGTCGTCCTTCTTGGAGCGGAACACCGGATCAAAGCGTTCGAGCATGGTGTCGGCCTCGAACATGAAGTTGCCGTGCGTCAGGACGCAGCCCTTGGGACGGCCGGTGGTGCCGGATGTGTAGATCACGGTCGCCGTCGAGTCGGGGGTGACCGCCTGGCGGTGCCGGTGCACCACCTCGTCCTCGATGTGCGCGCCGGCGTCGTAGAGCTCCTGCAGGGAGCCTGTGTCGAGCTGCCACAGCCGGTGGAGCTGGGGGAGCCGGTCGATGACCGTGGCGATCGTCATCGCGTGGTCCTCGTGCTCCACCATCGCGGCCGAGACCTGCGCGTCGTGCAGCATCCAGAAGACCTGCTCGGCGGAGGAGGTGGGGTAGACCGGCACCACCTGGGCGCCGATGGTCCAGAGCGCGAAGTCGAAGAGGGTCCACTCGTAGCGCGTAGGGCACATGATCGCGACGCGGTCGCCGAACCGGACACCTTGCGCCAGCAGGCCCTTCGCGAGGGCGAGCACTTCGTCGCGGAACTCGGCGGCGGTCACGTCACGCCATCGGCCCTCCTCGTCCTTCCGACCTAGGGTGACATGTAGTGGATCTTCCTGGGCATACTCGAAGACGACATCGGCCAGACCGCCCACCGGCGGCGCCGACGCCAATGGAGGGTTGGTGAACTCGCGCAATCCCCGGCTCCTTGTGGCACTCCGCACAGCGCCGTGAAAGCTACCCCACCGCAGAGCCGGGCGGGAGGGGGGAGAAATCCCGGGCACTTCGCGCAAACACGCAGGGCCGCAGCGGGAAATTGCCGCATAGCGGGAAGGGTCGGACAGAATTCGCTACGGCGCCGTAGGTTGCGAGCCCCTAATCTCCACGGAATCTGTACGGTGCGATTACCCCGACACCAGTCTTACTGGTCAGTAGCATCGTGGTGGCGGGCGTGTGGGGTGGCCATATGTGGCGACCGTGTGGAGGGCAGAGGTCAGAAGGGCGGCCGGACCTGTGGTCCGACCGCTGGTCGACTCCCGTCCGCTCCTCAGCCCCGCGTAGCCGTCTCCCTCAGCGCGCCGGGTGCCCCGGGTGCCGTGGGCGTCCCCGCGTTCCGCGGCGACCGCACCAGGATCAGCACCAGGGCGCCCGCCAGGAGCCCGGCCCATCCCGCCACGCCCAGGGCCGCGTCGAGGCCCGCGGCGAAGGCGCCGCGCAGCGCCTGCTCGGAGAAGCCGGAGCGCAGCGCCCCGGCACCGCCGCCCGCCAGGGTGTCTGCCGCGTCGGACGGCAGCGTGTCCCGCATGCGCGAGGTCAGTACGGTGCCGAAGGCGGCGACCCCGAGCGCGTACCCGAGCTGCCGCACCGTGTTCGCGGCGCCGCCCGCCATGCCCGCCCGCTCCGGCGGCACGGAGGTCAGCGCCGCCCCGGCCACCGTGGGTGACACGAACCCGGTACCGATGCCCACCAGGACCAGCCCCGGAACCAGTGCGGTCCAGTTGCTGCCCGCGTTCAGCACGGCCTCGCAGAAGGAGCCCGAGCCGATCAGCAGCAGACCGCCGCCCACGGTCAGCCGCGCGGGGACCCCGTGCAACAGCCGGCCGACCAGGATGGCGACCACCATGGCGGCGGCCGTCAGCGGAAGCAGGATGAGCCCGCCGCGCACCGGGCTCATGCCCAGCAGTGTCTGCGTCCAGATCGCGAAGTACGGCGTCACACCGAACGCCACGCCGCTGAAGGCGAGAGACCCCGCCATCACGCCCACGAAAGCCGGCTCCCGCAGCAGCGAGAGATCAAGCAGCGGATGCGTCGCCCGGCGCTCCACCAGCACGAAGCAGATCAGCGCCAGCGCCGCCAGCATGAACGCGCCCAGCGTCATCGACGACGCCCAGCCGTCCTCCCCGGCGTGCACCACCGCGTAGGTCGCCGCTCCGGCGAACCCCGCGAAGTAGAACGTGCCCGCCCAGTCGATCCGCCGAGCGTGCTGCCCCCGGGACTCCGGCACCTTCCGCAGCGTCAGCCACACGGAGACCACGCTGACCGGCAGGTTCACAAAGAAGATCCAGCGCCAGCCGGGGCCCTCGGTGAGCACTCCGCCGAGCACGGGGCCGACCGCAGCGGCAGAGCCGCTGACCGCGCCCCACACGCCCAGCGCCGCCGACCGCTGCCGCCCCTGGTAGACCGAGCCCAGCAGCGGCAGCGTGCTGGAGAACATCGCCGCCGCGCCGACCCCCTGCATCGCCCGGGCCGCCACCAGGGCGCCGGGTCCCTCAGAAAGCCCGCACAGCAGCGAGGCCGTCGCGAACACCGCCACGCCCATGACATGGACCCGACGCCGTCCCAGGACATCGGCGGCGGCCCCGGCGCCGAGCAGCAGCGCCGCCAGAGCGAGCGCGTACCCGTCCACCACCCATTGCAGATCGCTCAGCGTCGCGTGCGACGCCCGTGCCATGTCCGGCAGCGCGACGACCACGATCGTCACGTCCAGCAGCAACATGAACGTGCTCAGGCACACCGCTGTGAGCGGACCCCATGAACGCATGTCCCAACTCCCGTGCGTGAAGGTTGTGTCTGTTCCGTGCGATGAGTGGCTCCTAGCCGATTCCAGTGGAAGCGGATGTCCGAGCGCCGAATTCTGACGGATGATCGTGGCATGGAGATGGAATCCCACCTCCCCGACACGCTAGACCGGCGACCGCTGTCGCCACCGGAGGCTGCGCGCGGCAGACGGCCCGAAAACGCCCTGGGTTACTCGTTCGGACTCGCCTCAGGCGGAATCGAGGTCCTCTGGGGCACCCTTTGCCAGGGGCGTGGGGCGTCGCGGATACGAGCCTCCGTCCACCCACGGGGATGCGCTCGAAGCGCGCCGTTCAGGGGCGCGGGGCGTTGGCGATCTGCGGCTCCGCCGCGCGGGCGCGACAAGCCCCGACGCACGCGCGGGTCGTGACGCACCGTAAGCACACTTGTCGCGGGTGAAGGGCGGGCTGCGACCCGCGCGCAGGGCAGGCCCCTACTGGCTCAAGAGGCCCCGCACCAGCGGCAGCAACTCCCGCGCGTCCGCCCCCGCCAGCTCGCCGAACGTGCCGGAGCAGCGGCCCAGAAGAACCCCGATGAACGCCGCCGTCGCCAGTTCGGCCCGCATCTGAGGCCGATCCAGGCCCTGCTCGGCGAAGAGCTCGCGCAGGGGAGCGACCAGTCGGGTCTGCAGCTCCTCGCGCGCCGCATCCTGAACCGCGGGGTCCCGGGGCCGCTGGACCGCGGCCTGGAAGACAGGGCCCGGACCGCGCTGACCGACACGCTCGAACAGCGTGAGCACGCGTTCGGAGTCGAGAAGGTCAGGCGGCACGCCGTCCCCGGTCTCGGCGTGCAGTACGGCGATGTAGAGCTGGGTCTTGCCGCCGAAGTAGCGGGCGATCAGGGCCTGGTCGACTCCCGCCCGCTCCCCGATGTCCCGCACGGTGGTGCGTTCGAACCCGCGCTCGGCGAGCAGTTCGGCCGCGGCCTGCAGCAACCGCTCCTTGCTGCGCGCCGAGTCCCGCCGGCGCACGGGCTTCTCGGCGCTGGTCATCGCTCTCTCCTGCCGCCGTACGTTCCTTCGCAGACTCTGCCATGGCGGCGCGGCTTCACGCGCGCGGGGCTCGCGCGGGTGAGACCCGTCACGTCCACAGCGAGCACTACTAGCCGAAGTAGTAATACGGACGCCGGAGCGCGCGGTCGTGCGCCGGGGTTGCACCACTCCGCCACCGCGACCCCCACTCCCCAGTACTAGGTGTCGTCGTAGAGGCACCTCGGTCATCGATGTGCGCGGTTCTCTACAGTTCCCATGTCAGCAATTGCTGACTTGCCGCGACTGACCAGGAGACGCGCTCGTGCAGCAGGACGAACTCAGGCCCGAGGACTCCGGCACGCAATCGGATGCGGACCGGCACCGGCATCGTGCGCGTACCGACGCCGCGCCCCCGGGGCCCGGACTGACCGGTGCCAAGGCGGTGCTGACGCCGGTCGTCACCGTGCTCACGATCGGGCTGGTGTTCGTCTCGGTGTTCCTCGCCGCCTTCCATACGCCCAAGGCCCATCGACTGCCGATCGCGGTCGCCGCCTCGGACCGCTCGGCGGCGCTCTTCGACGTGCGGCTGCAGCGCATGACCCCGGACGCCTTCCAGGTCGAGCGCTACCGGGACGAGTCGGCCGCCACGTCGGCGGTCGAGCACCGCGCCGCGTACGCCGCCTATCTGGACATCACCGGATCACCCCGCCTTGTGTACGCCGGCGCCAACGGGCTCGCCGTCACCGCGGTGGTCACCCAGCTCGGCCACGCCACGCCGGGCGGGGGCCATGCGATCAAGGTGCAGGACATCCTCCCCCTGTCGAAGGGGGACAGCCGCGGACTGTCGGTCTTCTACGCCTCGTTCGGCCTCGTCCTCGCGGGATTCCTGTTCGGCCAGATGACATACCAACTGGCGCCGCGCCTCTCCTTCGTGCAGCGCATGGTCAGTCTGGTGATCTTCGCGGTGGTGGGCGGCCTGGCCACCTCACTCATCGCGGGCACCGTCTTCGAGGCCGTCCCGGGCTCCTTCCTCGCTCTCGCGGGCATCGTCACGCTGATGGCGGGGGCCGTGGCGGCCGGAACCGTCCTGCTCATCCGGATCTTCGGACCGCTGGGCGTGCCGCTCGGGTCGATCTTCATGCTGGTGATGGGCAATGCCACGAGCGGAGGGGTGCTGCCCCCCTCCTTCCTGCCGAGCTGGCTGCAACCGCTGGCCTCGGTGATGCCCGCCGGGGTCGGGGTGAGGGCGATCGACGGACTCGCGTACTTCCACCACGACGGCGTCGCCGACGGTGTGACGATCCTGTCCGTCTGGGTGGTGTTCTGTGTCGCGGCCGTCTTCAGCCTCGACAGGATCACCGCCGGGCCGGCCATCGTGCACGTGGCGCAGCGCGGCAGGCTCTCGGCGGCGAGTGCCTGAACACCGGTCTTCGCGCCCCGGGATACGCCTGAACCCGGCGCCGACCCGGTCGATGGCGTGGCGCCGGACTCCTTCGGCGATACACGGGCCCGGCCGGTCACTGCCCGTGGAGCCGACCGGCCGGTCACTGCCGGTGGAGCCGACCGGCCGGTCACTGCCGGTGGAGCCGACCGGCCGGTCACTGCCGGTGGAGCCGGTCCCCGCTCGCCAGGATCGCCGCCGCCAGGGCCCGGCCCGCGCTCTGGGCCTGGCGCTGCCCGTGGACCAGGACGAAGTCGATCTCGCCCAGCTCCGGCAGCCCCGCCCGCTCCGGAACGCGCACCAGGCCCGGCGGGACCAGCCCCCGGGAGTGGGCCATCACGCCGAGACCCGCGCGGGCCGCGGCGATCAGGCCGTTGAGGCTCCCACTCGTACACGCGATGCGCCAGGGACGGCCCTGCTCCTCGAGGGCCTGAAGGGCGCGGGCGCGGGTGATGCCCGGCGGGGGATAGACGATCAGGGGAACCGGCCGGTCGGGGTCCAGGCGCAGCCGCTCCGCGCCGATCCACACCAGCTTGTCGTGCCAGACCAGCTCGCCGCGCGGGTCCTCGGGCCTCCGCTTGGCGAGCACCAGGTCGAGCCGGCCCGCCGTGAGCAGTTCGTGCAGCGTGCCCGAGAGCTCGACCGTCAGCTCCAGGTCCACATCCGGATGGTCGTACCGGAACGCCTCCAGGATCTCCGGCAGCCGGGTCAGCACGAAGTCCTCCGAGGCGCCGAACCGCAGCCGTCCCCGCGGGCGCGCGCCCGTGAAGTAGGCCGTCGCCTGCTCGTGCACCTCCAGCAGACGTCGCGCGAAGCCGAGCATCGCCTCGCCGTCCTCCGTCAGTTCCACGGAGTGGGTGTCCCGGGAGAACAGCTGCCGCCCGGTCGCGTCCTCCAGCCGCCGTACGTGCTGGCTCACGGTCGACTGGCGCACACCGAGCCGCCGCGCGGCCTGGGTGAAGCTCAGCGTCTGGGCCACGGCGAGGAAAGTACGCAGCTGGGAGGGGTCGTACACTCCCTCAGGCTATCGTGTTTCATGATGACAGTCAGAGTGGTATGCGGGATTCCCGATGGCTGCCCCCGGGAACACGATGGAGAGGCACGAAGACGTACAGCGAAGTAGTGGAGCACTGTGAAACGCCTGCACTGGCCGCGATGGATGCCCATCGACCCGTACATCCTCCTGCTGCTGGGGACCGTAGGGGTCGCGGCCCTGTTCCCGGCGCGGGGCACGGCCGCCGATGTGGCGTCGGGCGCCTCCACGGCCGCGATCGCAATCCTCTTCTTCCTGTACGGCGTCCGGCTCTCGACGCATGAGGCACTGGCGGGGCTCAAGCACTGGCGGCTCCACACCACCGTCCTGGCCTGCACGTTCATGATCTTCCCGCTCCTGGGGCTCGCCGCGCGGGGCCTGGTGCCGGTGCTGCTGACGCACAACCTCTACACGGGCCTGCTCTTCCTCACGCTCGTCCCCTCGACCATCCAGTCGTCCATAGCCTTCACCTCGATCGCGCGCGGCAACGTGCCCGCCGCGATCTGCGCGGGTTCCTTCTCCTCCCTCGCCGGGATCGTCATCACCCCGCTGCTCGCGGCGGCGCTGCTCGGCAGCAGCGGCGGGGGGTTCTCCGCCGACTCCATCGTCAAGATCGTGCTGCAGTTGCTGGTGCCGTTCCTCGCGGGACAGGTACTGCGCCGCTGGATCGGGGGATTCATCACGCGCCACAAGAAGGTGCTCGGGCTGGTCGACCGCGGCTCGATCCTGCTGGTCGTCTACACCGCCTTCAGCGAGGGCATGGTCCAGGGCATCTGGCATCAGGTGAGCCCGCTCAGGCTGGGCGGTCTGCTGGCCGTCGAGGCGGCGTTGCTCGCCGTGATGCTCGCCCTCACCTGGTACGGCGGCCGGGCCCTTGGCTTCGGCCGGGAGGACCGGATCGCGATCCAGTTCGCCGGGTCGAAGAAGTCCCTCGCCTCCGGACTTCCCATGGCGAGCGTCCTGTTCGGAACGCATGCCTCACTGGCCGTGCTCCCGCTGATGCTCTTCCATCAGATGCAGCTCATGGTCTGCGCGGTGATCGCCAAACGCCGCTCGCACGACGCGCTGCAGCAGGCTCCCGGCCCCGGGACAGCCGCAGCGTCACAAAGCGCGGCCGGTACAGCGCCACATTCCGGCTGAGGGCTTCCTGCGCCGAGGCCCCCGCGGCCGTCAGCCAGTTGACGTCGTAGCTCAGCACCAGGCCGCCGCCACCGCCCAGTTCCGGGTGCGCCTGCGGGTTGTACGCGGCCACCTCGCCCCCCGGCAGCGGCGCGACGAGGCCGGGTGCCGGACCGTGCCAGGGACCGTTGGGCGCGCACGCCCAGTAAGAGGTGAGCGTGGTCAGCCCCCGGGTCCCGGCCGCCATGGTGAACAGGACGTACGTACCCTCGTCGCGGACCACGGTGAACGCGCTGCCGACACCGGTGTGCCGGCCGTCGCCCAGCACGGCGCGGGTTCCGGGCCGCGAGGTCCAGGCCGAGCCGTCCCAGTACCGCCAGTCCGAGGGACGGTCGAGCCGGCCGTCCGGCACCCGGGCCACATAGGCCCCTGCGGCGGGACGTCCGGCGGCCCGGCCGTCGTCGCCCCCGAACACATACGTCCAGCCGCCCTCCGGCACCATGGACGTGCCGAACAGCACGCGCCGGGAGGGGTCCGGGACCCGCTGCTGGTCGAGGACCCGCACGACGCTCTCGACCCGCAGGCCGGGCAGGGAGAGCGTCGCCACCTCCGTCGCGGTGGGAACGCCGTAGATCCAGGGGTACGGGCCCGTCGCACGGTTCCACAGCAGCACCCGGACCACCTGCTGGGTCGAGCCGGGGGAGCGGGGTTCGACGCGGGCCGCCACCGGCCAGCGCCACCGCCCGGGCCCCGGGTCGGGGAACAGCGGTGCGGGCAGCGTGCCCACAAGGGAACCCGAAGGGGACATCACCACACCCGAGTTGCGCACCAGGGGGGTCGAGACGTCCCGCCAGGCGTACGGTTCGCCGAACGGGTTGGGCGGGCCGTGCACCCGGCCGAGATAGGTGTCCGAGAACAGCCACAGCACCCGCCCGTCCGGCAGCCGCACCGAGTGCGTGCCGTCGCCTCCGGTCCAGTCGTCGGTTCGCGCGGGGTCGTCGCCGTACCGCGCGAACTCTGAGTCCAGACCGCTGTCGGCGCCCCAGGACCGTACGGTGCGCGCCGTGCAGGTGCCTCCGTCCTGCAGGCCGTGGCGCGGCAGGACGGTGACCAGCACGGCCGCACAGACCAGAGCCAGGGCCAGCCCGAGCCTGGCTCCGGCCCGCCGTCGTGTGTGGACGCGTGCGTGTGCGTCGCCGGGCACACCCGGGACGTTAGTGGCTGCCGCTCACCCGGTCCATGGGCAGTCACGGGACGGTGCCGTCTGGCGGCACACAGCAACCCATGCCGAGCGCGGTGAGCTCGCTGCCGCTCAACGCCCCTCCGCAGAGCGGGACTTCGCCTCTCCGGAACGGTGACACGGTCAACCTCCCCCGTAGGGCCGCTCATCGCCCCGCCGGTGGCCGAACGCGACGGGTTCACGGAAGTGTTGATCCGGATTTCCGGTACGGACGGCCCACTGGGGATAACGTTCCGTCATGGACGCACCCCACGCGCTCGATGCCGCGCGCACCGCCCTTGTGCTCGTCGATCTGATGGAGCGCATCGTCGCCCTGCCCCTGGAGCCCCGCAAGGGCACCGAAGTCCTCACCACGGCCGAGGAACTGGCGGGAACGTTCCGATCGGCCGGCGCTCTCGTCGTACTCGTCCGAGTCGAGCGCGCGGGAGTCGCCGAGCAGCCGCCCGGCAGCGGGCTGGTGCCCGGCCTGCTGAGGGACGGCGATGTGGAAGTGGTGAAGCGGACCATCGGCGGCTTCCAGGGCACGGATCTGGACCGCCGTCTGCGCGAACACGGCATCACCACCCTGGTGTTCGGCGGTATCGCCACCAACCTGGGTGTCGAGTCCACCGCCCGCGCCGCCGCAGACCTGGGCTACGACCTCGTCTTCGTCGAGGACGCCATGGCGGCGTTCACCGCGGCGGAGCACGACGCGTCGGTGAGGCTGGACTTCCCCCGGCTGGGGTCGGTCGTGACCGCGTCCCGGATGCGTCTGACATCCGGCTGAAGCCCAGCACCGGCGC
This sequence comes from Streptomyces sp. NPDC047022, assembly GCF_040644155.1. Taxonomy (NCBI): domain Bacteria; kingdom Bacillati; phylum Actinomycetota; class Actinomycetes; order Kitasatosporales; family Streptomycetaceae; genus Streptomyces; species Streptomyces sp. NPDC047022. The sequence continues at coordinate 139,341 of NZ_JBEYVV010000015.1, forward strand.
CGGTCCCCCCGGGGTCGGTCAGCCCTGGGCGGTCGCGGCCCGCAGCGCGATGCGCTCCTCACCCGCGTACACGTTCATCGAGCTGCCCCGCAGGAACCCCACCAGCGTCAGACCGGTCTCCGCGGCCAGGTCCACGGCCAACGACGACGGCGCCGAGACCGCGGCCAGCAGCGGGATGCCCGCCATCACCGCCTTCTGCGCCAGCTCGAAGGAGGCCCGGCCCGAGACCAGCAGCAGGGCCCGGGAAAGCGGGAGGGCACCGCTCTGGACCGCGCGTCCGACCAGCTTGTCGACCGCGTTGTGCCGCCCCACGTCCTCGCGGATGTCCAGCAGCTCGCCGTCCTCGGTGAACAGGGCCGCCGCGTGCAGTCCTCCGGTCCGGTCGAAGACCCGCTGGGCCGCCCGCAGCCGGTCGGGCAGGCTCGCGAGCAGCTCGGGGCTCACCCGCACGGGGGGAGTGTCGCCGATGGGCCAGCGTGCGGTCGTACGGACCGCGTCCAGGCTGGCCTTGCCGCACAGTCCGCACGACGACGTGGTGTAGACGTTGCGCTCCAGCGTGATGTCGGGCATCGCCACGCCCGGCGCGGTCCGCACGTCCACCACGTTGTACGTGTTCGACCCGTCCGCCGTGGCGCCCGCGCAGTACACGATGTTCTGCAGGTCGTCGGGCCCGGCCAGCACACCCTCGCTGACCAGGAATCCGGCGGCGAGCGCGAAGTCGTCGCCCGGTGTGCGCATGGTGATCGCCAGTGGTTTGCCGTTGAGCCTGATCTCCAGCGGCTCCTCGGCGACGAGCGTGTCCGGCCGGGTGGAGACCGCCCCGTCCCGGACACGGATCACCTTGCGTCGTTCCGTGACTCGTCCCATGTTCCGATCAGCCCCGCCTCGACGGTCCTATTGTCCTGATCTCATTGTCCTGCACGTACGTGATCGCCCCGCACGCGCGGGAACACACGCGACAGCCCACTCTGCCGCCCCCACCCCGTAGTCGAACAATGGTACGGGAGGTGTTCGGGCGTCCGAAGGTCTGCGGGAAGCCGACAATGCGGGCGCCCCATTCCTGTCGCTTCACCTGCCGTGCTACCCGCGAGTCACTGTTCAGACTGGTGGATCACGCTCCGCACCGTACCGAGGGGGACCCACTCATGAACGGCTCGCGCATCGCCGCCGTCGGCCACTATCAGCCCGCCAAGGTACTCACCAACGAGGACCTGGCGGGCATGGTCGACACCAGCGACGAGTGGATCCTCTCCCGGGTGGGCATCCGCACACGCCATATCGCGGGACCGGACGAACCCGTGGACGAGCTGGCCGCGCACGCCGCCGCCAAGGCGCTGGCCGCGGCGGGCCTCGCGCCGGAGGACATCGACCTCGTCGTGGTCGCCACCTCCACGGCCGTCGACCGCTCCCCGAACACCGCCGCCCGCGTCGCCGCCCGGCTCGGCATCCCGTCACCGGCGGCGATGGACGTCAACGTCGTCTGCGCCGGCTTCACCCACGCGCTCGCCACCGCCGACCACGCCGTGCGCGCGGGCGCGGCCACACGCGCCCTGGTCATCGGCGCGGACAAGATGTCCGAGGTCACGGACTGGAGTGACCGTACGACGTGCGTGCTGGTGGGTGACGGCGCCGGGGCAGCGGTCGTCGAGGCGTGCCCGCCCGGCGAGGACCCCGGGATCGGGCCCGTCCTGTGGGGCTCGGTGCCCGAGATGGGCCACGCGGTGCGCATCGAGGGCACCCCTCCGCGCTTCGCCCAGGAAGGACAGAGCGTGTACCGGTGGGCGACCACCCAGCTGCCGCCCATCGCACGGCAGGTCTGCGAGCGGGCCGGAACCGCGCCGGAGGACCTCGCGGCCGTCGTCCTGCACCAGGCGAACCTGCGCATCATCGAGCCGCTCGCCGAGAAACTGGGCGCCGTGAACGCGGTCGTCGCCCGCGATGTCGCGGAGTCCGGGAACACCTCGGCCGCGAGCATCCCGCTCGCGTGGTCGAAGCTGGTGGAGCGCGGGGAGATCTCCGGCGGCGACCGGGTGCTCCTGTTCGGCTTCGGCGGGAACCTGTCGTACGCCGGCCAGGTCGTGCGCTGCCCGTAGCCGCCCCCGGAAGTCCGCGGGCGTCTCCGGCGAAAGCCAGTGAACGTCAGCAGAGGAAAAAGACGTCTACAGGGGAGAGCGATCCACACGGGATTCCCGGCTGCCGTGCCGGCGCCGCTCTGAAGGGGGAGGGGAAGCGCGATGTCCTCGACCGGCCTGCCACCGGAAGCGGTGCCCGGCCTCGAACGCCCCGGCCCGCTGCGCGAACGGGTCTACGAGGCGCTGCTCGACCTGATCACCACGCGCACCCTCCCGCCCGGACACCATCTCGTGGAAAGCGAACTCGCCGCACGCCTCGGCGTCTCCCGGCAGCCGGTGCGCGAGGCACTGCAGCGGCTGAAATGGGAGGGGTGGGTCGACCTGCGGCCCGCCCAGGGAGCGTTCGTGCGCATGCCGACGGACGAGGACGCCGACCAGCTCCTCGCCGTGCGGACCCTGCTCGAATCCGAGGCCGCCCGGCTCGCCGCTGCGAACGCGGACAGCGCGGGGGCGGCGGCTCTGCGAGAACTCTGCACCGAGGGTGAGCGGGCCGCGGCGGTCGGCGACCAGGAGGGGTCGATCTCCCTGAGCGCCCGCTTCCACGCGAAGGTGAGGGACCTGGCGGGCAACGCGGTCCTCGCGGCCCTGGCCGCGCAGGTGGACCGCCGGGCGCGCTGGTACAGCGCGCCGGCCGCCGGGAAGCGGTCCTGGGCGGAGCACCGCGACCTGGCGGCGGCGATCGCGGACCGCGACGAGCAGCACGCCACTCTGCTCATGCACGACCACACCGAGCACACGCGCCGGTCGTACCACGCGCGAGCGGAACCGTGAAGCGATCCGCGCGACCGACGGGACGCGCAGGCGGACGAGCACCTGGCCACCGGGCGGAAACGCAGGTGAAAGGCACTCCGAAAGCTTGGTATTGTTGTCCTGTCGCCGCGGGGAAGATCCCCGGCCGGGCGACACACACCTAGTCCGGGTGGCGGAATGGCAGACGCGCTAGCTTGAGGTGCTAGTGCCCTTTATCGGGCGTGGGGGTTCAAGTCCCCCCTCGGACACAACCAGGGACGTTCACGAGATCGTCCCGAAGCGTTCACGAATTGCCGGTCGAGTCATGTGACTCACCGGTATTTCGTCGTTTCTGGGGCCTTGAGCGTCGTGATCGGCTCGATGAGGGGGTGAGGCGGTGGCAGTCCGGGTACTGCGCCTCTCACCTGCGGAAACAGGACATGCCTGCGTGACGGCTGGTAGCCGTGGCGCAGGCATGTGGGGTTTTCAGGGGGCGGAGCGCGGTGGAGGTGTGTCACTCGCGTGGCGGAGGCTCGGCCTGCTCGGTCGGAAGCGGTCGCGCCTGGGGCGGGTCGGAGGGCTCACCGGGTTGGGTTGCGGCGTTCTGCGTGCTGGCTTTGCGGGGCTGGACGCCCTGGTCGCGGAGGAACCGTCGGATGGCTCTGAGGTTCGCCACGAAGATGATGACGGCATTGAGCAGGGTCTGTGCGACGCGTCCGTGCGGCAGGCGGAGCTGGGGATTGTCGATGCTGTCGAGGGCGGACTTCTTGAGGTTGCCGTTGCCGCCCTCGTTCTGACTGCGCAGTCCGGACCATGCTTCCTGCCACAGAGGGGTGAACAGGGGGTATTTCTGCCGCCACTTGGCCAACACGGTGCCCGGGACGGTGATGCTCTTCCCTGTGCAGATGTCGGGGTAGACGGGGGTGTCCCGCTTGGGCCTGGGGATGGTGGGCAGGGCTGGCGGGGTACGGACAGTGGGGGCGTCGAGGTCGACGACGGTGGACGGGCGTGGCTGGGGCCGGCGGTAGCAGGTGACCGTGGCGTGGGACCCGAGGGCGGGGCACTGTCGACGCTGGTCCCCTGCGGGCCCGTACTCCTTGATCTTGGTCTGGTAGTCCTTCCGGGACTGGATCAGGTTGAGTGCGTGGGCGCGGTCCTCGTCCGTGCGGCTGTCGATGTATGTGGCGCCCGCAGTGATGAGCGGGGTGGGCATCAGCGGGCAGTAGAACTCGCCGCCGACCAGCTGCATGCCGCGGAACTCTCCCTGCCGGTCGACCTTGTCGTCGTTGTAGTGCTTCACCGCGTTGAGGCCGAGTTTGAGCAGCTGCAGATGCAGGTTGTGAGGCTTGGCCTGGGTGATGCCCCGGTCGGCGCAGAACAGGTCTTTGACCAGGCCTCGTTCGAAGGCCGGTTGGATCGCGCGCAGGGCGGCCGGGCCGGGCTCGGTGCCCGGGGTGTGAAGGATCATGCCGAGGCAGACCGCCGGGTAGGCGCCGGCGAGGTCGCCATGGCCATGGCCCGGGAACGCGGCCATCATGGCGTAGCGGAACTCTCTCTTCTCCGGCGCTTTGGCCTTCTCCTCCTGTGCCGACTTGGTCTTGCGAGTCGCTGGCTTGTTTGTCGTGCCGCGCCGGGTGCCAGTGTTCGTGGAGGCCGCAGCTTTGCCGCTGGGCCCCGACTTCTTCTGCGTTCCTCCCTTCACGTACATCCCGGCGGTGATCTCAAGCGAGGCCCGGTCCTGGTGGTAGTCCGGCTCTTTGCCCCAGACTTGAACCGGTGTGTCATCGACCGCGATGTGGCCAGGCCACCGAGCGAAGTCGCCGCGCCGGTAGGAAGCCATCACCGGAGCGAGAACCAGATCCTGGGCGATGGCCTCCAGATTGCGCACGGTGTCCTGATTGGCGCGGGCATTCCACTTCCGTCGGATCTTCTTGGCCTCGCTGAGCGACAGCCGCTTGCGGCGGTCGTGTGGTGCCGGGTCGAGGCGCCGGGTCATCGAGGCCCAGGACCGGTAGACGCGCTTCGACGTCGCGGACTGGTGGTGCGCGACGCGGTCGATCTCTTCTCGGGTTGCACCCTCGGGGATGTGCAGGTCGACGTTGGGGACGTCAAGGAGGGCTTTGGACCCTGGAGACAGGGCGAAGAAGAGCGTCTCCCATGCGTCGTTGATGTTCGCGCTCTTGCCCATGTACTGCGACAGGATCAGACCGATCAGCACTGTGCGGAACGGGAAGCCCTTCGGACCTGGCCGGTGCTCGTTGGAGGGAAGGCGTTCCAGTACTCCGCTGTGGCGCACGAGGTCGAAGACCTGCCTCACAACGCGGTCGCTGAGGGTACGGCCGGGGGCCTGCGGTGCAGGGCGTAGAGCGAGGCCGGTACGTCGGCAGGGTTTGTCCTCTGGGTTCTTCCTGCTCATGCCGCCCCCCGCAACAGATCGGATGCCTCCGCTTCGGGCACGTCGTGGAGGAAGACGAGGTAGCGCGAGAGGCTGTGCAGGGTCCCGAGTCCCGACGCTTTGAGGATCACCTTCAGCGGAATACCTGCATTCAGCAGTTCGACGAGCCAGGTCGTACGCAGCCGCTGGGTCTGCAGCACTGCACCATCACAACGGCCGATGATCCGCGGGTACCTGGCCAGCCAGTCCGATGCGATGTGCTTGCTGGTGCGGTCTTGCCAGTCCGGCCGGAAGGCGTACGCGTCTGCCGGGACGTGGGCGGCTTCCGCCAGCAGCAGTTCCTCGTAGGCGTACCGGCATACGACAGTACGCGGACGGCGCCCGTGCACCTTGACCAGTGCCCGGCCGGTGGGGCCCGCGAGGATATCCCGCCCTTGAACGTACACAAGATCCTCAACGGCGAGCCCGCAGCCGACGGCGAGACAGAACAGAAGGCAGGCGTTGCGCCGCTGGGCGGGGGTGGGCAGGCTCTGCGCCCAGATCAGCCAGTAGGCGATTTCCGCCGGCGGGTAGGGGGCCACTGGGGCGGCGGTGGCCTTCAGCCGGATCGGCGGATGCTGTCCGAGTTGGTCCAGCAGGAGTGCTTCGGAGGCCCGGCGCAGCTGGCTGCTGCAGGTTCGGCGGCTGTTGGCGGCCATGTCGCGGCAGCCGACGAGGATGAACCGTTCGACGGTGCTCTGGTCAAGGATCACCGAGGGTTCGAGCGGGAGGCCCTGGGCCTCGACCCAGGCGACCAGCCGTGTGAGCGGCGTCATGATCACGTCTGGGCCGTAGGGTCCCGCGGCGACGGCCATGAATCCCAGCGAGCGGACGACCGGCGCGATGCGGCGCCACTGGGCGGGCGGCACCGTCTCCGCCTTCGGTACGTAGGCCAGCAGGCGATTCGACACAGCGACCTCCAGGCACAAGGCCCATGACAGGTGGCCGGTTAACCGGCCACTGGTGTCAGTGTCGATCACGATCTGAAGGAACGCATCTTTATGACCGGAGGCCGAGCGCGCACGACGCCGCCATGGAGCTACGCCGTCGATCCGGAGAAGTGGCCGGATGCCAGGATCACCGGGGAGCCCGCCGCGGCGGTGGTCCAGACGATTGCCCGCCGCCTCGCCGCCGCCCTGCGTGAGAGGCCGGAGCTCTCGCTGCGTGCACTGGCCGCCCATAGCAACGTCGGCAGACAGACCATCGGCGATCTGCTGGCGGGCGCCACCTGGCCGGATGTCCTGACGGTCTGCCGACTGGAGCGTGCCCTGGGCCTGGCGCTCTGGCCCGGATCGAATGCGACCCAATGTGCTCATGACTGATCCCCAATTGCCTATTTGAGGTCAGTCGTGCACGCTCAAGCGCGGAATGGCGCAGACGCCCTATAGCGCCACCGGTGGGAGCGCTAAAGTGAGCGTGCGCGACGGACCAGAACCGTGGTAGGAGAAGGGTCTGTTCGCGTGTCTGGGCGGCCTCCCTCGACCGTTAATCGAGGGAGGCTGGCTTTTTGGGTTGGGGGCGTTCTCGGATGGATCAAGCAGCCTGGGATGAAAGCACGGCCCGGAACATTCCCGGTGCTACGTTTTCCACCTCACCAAGTTGCTTCATGCGGTTGAGGGTTTTTCCTACGGATGAGCGGACCGTCGCGTCCGCTCCCGGGCGCACCGCCGCCGCGATATCGGTGATGGACATTGCCTCTTGAGCGGCGCACAGGAGTGTGAGGATCGCATCGCGCATGCTTCCGTTACGCGGTGGCCCCAGGGCCCGAGTGCCAATGCCCGGGCGCGCGTCTTCGGACGAAGGATCCTCGTCGGCGACAGAAACTTCAGACAGACCCTCCCGGGAAGGCTGGGCGGTTGCCGCGTCCTCGCCAGCGTCCGGCCGCTCTTCGCGGACATCGGTGGATTCGACGCGCTGGCACATCATCGCGTACACAGCTTCCAACGTGGCCAACTCGCCTCGCAGTGAAGTGATCAGTTCCTCCACGGCATGCCGGGCCAGGCCGATGTAGACACCCTTGTCTGACGCAGGTGCGCTTGTCCGGTATCCCGCCATAGCGAACTCCTAAGGAAGGCCGCTGCCAGTGTAGGGACGGCACACTGTGGCACGCACGCAGTTCCTTTGAGGCGCTATCAAACGGTCAGCAGTGCGCTCAAGCACGGCAAGTCTGGTCGGGTTTATCGCAGGACTCGACCCGTCTTGGCGCAGAGTTGGCTCGCCGGGTTCGTGCGATGCCGCTCCGGAACTTTGAGACGTGCCACCACAGAATCCTGACGTGTGGATTCTGTCGAAGCTCCCGGTCTCCGGGAACGTTTGGGGGTTACGGTTCCTTCATGGTGGATGGCAAGCATCTGTCGGCGACAGAGGCCTTGGCGTCGGTGACGAAGGCCCTGGATGTTCTAGTCCTGGCGTATGACCGGGGGGAGATCGGTGTTACCGAAACCGCCCGGGAGCTCGGTATCTCACGTTCCACCGCACACCGCATCCTGGTCACCCTGCAGCGCACGGGTTTCCTGCGTCACGATCCTGGCCAGCACGGATACTCAGCGGGGCCGCAGCTCGTACGTATGGGCCTGGCCGCGATCGTCCAGCTGGACGTCCGACGACAGGCGCGCAGACCCTTGGAGGAGCTCTCCGAGAAGCTGCAGGAGACGGTGTGCCTGTACTCCCTGGATGCGGCCGTCGTCCGACTACTCGACGGAGTCGAGTGTCGGCATGTCCTGCGCGTAAGCGTTCCGCTCGGACAGGAGCTCCCCGCCCACGTCACAGCGGCGGGCAAGGCCCTGCTCGCACTGCGCGATCCGGCAGATGTCCGCGCGGCACTCCCGGCCGCGCTCCCTGCCACGGCGGCGGGAAGCATCACTGAGTGGCCGCTACTTGAGGTGGAGTTGGAGGAAGTCAGAGTCCGGGGATGGGCGGCAGACCTCGAGGAAAGTGCACACGACCTGCACGGCGTAGGCGTGGCCATCCGGAACCGCATCGGGGAACCGCTCGCCGCGATCTCCGTGTACGCACCCGCCGTACGTCTGCGTGAACAGGACATGCCAGCGGTTGCCACGGCCCTGCAGGAGACCGCCACCACGATCGCCAGGGCAGAGTGACAGCGGGTGCGTGGCCGAGGTGCCGGGACTCAAGGCCCCAACGTGATCCGCCCGTCCGGGATCCACCCCTCCAGGTATCCCGTCAACAGCACATCCACATCTGGCAGATCGCACAGTGTGCACAATTCCTGCCACTGCTCAGGCCCCGCCCAGCGTGTCGCTCCCCTCCAGAGCAGATGCTCCGGCGGAGCACCAGCCGCAGCGAGACGAAAGATGAACACGTGTGCCTCTCGACGGCTTCGGCCTACGGGCACAGGCACCTGAGCCCAGCGGCATCCTTCAACAGTGCCCCCGCGCACCGGCATCGCGCCGCCCGCATCGCGGAGTACGCGCACTGCCGCCTCACGGTACGGCTCTGCGGCTCGGACGGATCCTGAAGGGAGCACCCATCGGGGAACAGCTCCAGGCAGGTCGTCTGCCACCAGGGCAAGCCGCCCGTCCGAGCTCAGCAACGCGACGAACACCACCCGCCGCATCCTGGGAGGCGGCACGGCAAGGCGCCCCGAACTTTCGGCAGCGTCCAGGAAAACATGCACGGTCCGATCCTGACATGCGGCCGCTTAACCGGCCACCCATGACCTGGATCGACACGAGCTTCATCTCGGTGCTACATGCGGCGAACCTGATCCGCGTCTGGGTAGCAGCAAGCCACACGGATGCAGCAGCCCCCGCTGCCTGGGAATCGTGCAGCTGACCACTCCGGTGATGTCGCTGATCACCGAGCTAAGCCTCACGGCGGCATCCTCCAATTTCTTCTCCAGGCACTGGGCCTGCTGTCCTGCCGCACACACGATTTCGATGCGGTGTCTCACGTACAGAGACGAACGAAGCCTCACTATCCCGGAGAGGTCTGCTCGGGCGAGCAACGTCGGCTTGGATCGGTTTTGTGTCCCGGAATGCCGTTAACCTCGATCGTTCATGAGTCCCTGTCAGCTTGCTGACGGGGATTCTGTGTCTGTGTGGTGGGGTCATTTCGGGGCTGGGCAGGTTGAGGGCCCGGC
>NZ_JBEYVV010000016.1:0-138716 GCF_040644155.1 Streptomyces sp. NPDC047022
GGGGGCGGGCCGATCCAGATCAGGCCCGCGTCCAGGACGGCCTGGGCGAAGTGGGCGTTCTCGGAGAGGAAGCCGTAGCCGGGGTGGATGGCGTCGGCGCCGGAGTCCTTGGCGGCTTGCAGGACCTTGTCGATGTCCAGGTAGCTGGTCGCGGGTGTGTCACCGCCCAGCGCGAACGCCTCGTCCGCCGCGCGGACGTGCAGGGCGTCCCGGTCCGGGTCGGCGTACACGGCCACGCTCGCGATCCCGGCGTCACGGCAGGCCCGGGCGACACGGACAGCGATTTCGCCACGGTTGGCGATCAACACCTTGCGCACGTTGGCTCCCTCTCCTTGAAACAAGCCGAGTTTAGGGACTGCCGACACGACGTTTCGACCCGTCCCCAGTGGTGAGCTTGCCCACACGGAGCGTGAAACCAGGCTCACTCCACCGGCGAAATCCCTTGTCGCATCGCCGTACAGGGGAATCCACCCGAAAACCCTAGCCCTCCGATGTGGTCAAGGTCTCTATGAAGTCGTCCTGCCGCCGGTCGTGTTTCTTTGTGGAGTCCCTACTAATGGCCCAACGAATCTTTGCCCCTGCCAGGACTCTTGTCCCCAGCTTTACCCGTTAGTAGCGTTCGCGACGACTCGAACGTACTGCGAGTAACCAGCAAGCGCGCTAGAAGGTGGGTGGGGGCCGGTGGTCCGCAGACCGGTGGCAGCAGTGGTGGCGATCGTTCTGTTCGGGGAGGCGATCGGCATCGCACTCCTGAACTGGTTCCTCGGCGTGATCGCCGACCGGCAGGACATGTCCCTGGCCGGCATCGACCCGGACACGATGGCGACGTCCTCGAAGGCGGGCGGTGTCGTCTTCGGGCTCTATTTCGCGCTGTGCGGGGTCGCCGCCCTGCTCATCGCCCTGCGCGACCGCGCACCGTCCGGCTTCTGGCGCATCGTCCTGATCAGCGCCGCCGTCGTGCACGGTCTGCTCGGCGCGCTCACGGTCGGCCTGGTGGGCTGGAGCGCGTTCGCGTACATGATGGTGGTGTTCGGGCTGATACTGCTCACCCTCATGATGTACGACCGCGGGCAGGGCCCCGCCGGAGCGCCGCCCGCGGACAGTGCCCCGGGAGGCGACACGGAGGGCGCCCGCAAGGACACGGCCCAGGGGGATGCCCCGGAGGGCGGAGGAGCGCCCGCACCGGCCGCCTCCTGAGGGGCTCCACGGCGCTCTGCGGGCCCCTGCAGCTGCCGGGGCCCGCGTGGGCGCTCCACGGGGCCTACGAGGCGCTCCAGGGGTCCGGCGGGCGCTGCGGGCGAGAGGCCTCGGCGCTCACTTCTTCACCGGCGCCCACAACTCCGTGATGCCGATCCCCAGTTCCGCCAGCAGCCGGCGGATCAGCGGCAGCGAGATGCCGATGACATTGCCGTGGTCGCCCTCGATGCCGTCGATGAACGGCGCCGAGCGGCCGTCCAGGGTGAAGGCTCCCGCGACGTAGAGGGGCTCGCCGGAGGCGACGTACGCGGCGATCTCCTCGTCCGTGGGCTCGCCGAAGCAGACCACGGTGGAGGCGGTGGCGGATGTGTACCGTCCGCTGACCGTGTCGTAGACGCAGTGGCCGGTCTGGAGCGTGCCCGCCCGGCCGCGCATCGACTTCCAGCGGGCCGTGGCCTCCTCGGCGTCCGCGGGCTTGCCGAGGGCCTGGCCGTCCAGGTCCAGCACCGAGTCGCAGCCGATCACCAGTGCCCCCTTGACCTCGGGCCGGGCCGCGACGACCGACGCCTTCGCCTCGGCCAGCGCGAGCGCGAGCTCCGCGGGGGTGGGGGCGGTCACGGCGTTCTCGTCGACGCCGCTGACGATGACTTCGGGATCGAGTCCGGCCTGCCTGAGCAGTCCGAGCCGGGCGGGGGACTGGGAGGCGAGCACGAGGCGGCGACGCGGCTGAACGGTCATGCGCTCAGCGTATCGGCGCACCTCACCTGATGCCGACGACGAGCATCGCCAGCACTACCGCCAGGGCCATGAGAACCCCCAGGCGCCGCAACATCTCCTGCGTCTCGCGCAGTTCCTCCGGCGGCTCGTCGTCGGGGTCGGACCACAGCATGCCTTCGATCCTGCGCCGTGGGCCCGCCGCGCCGCCTGAGTACGCGTACTCAACTATGCCGGTCGATATCGCCCATGAACGACCGCGGGCCCGTCGTGGACGGACCCGCGGTCACTTGTGCTGCTCCAGTGCCTGCCGCGGCACCAGCTCCCCGATCCAGGGGGCTTCTCCTGCGGGAAACCCTCAGCCGGGCCAGTAGGTCCGGGACCAGGTCACCGGGCCCGGCTGGGGCAGCCGGTGGGCGGCGATACGGGCGGGATCGGCCCAGGAGTCGCGCCGCCGCGCCGCGCCGGACGGCTGCGCGGCAGCCGCCGCGGCGCGGGCTCGGACCACCGCCAGTGCGGCGGCCAGCTCCTCCGGGGTCGGATTGCCCCGTACGACCTTGATCGTCATATCCGCTCCAGGGGTCGGGTCCGGGGTTTACAGGGGGATGTTGCCATGCTTCTTCGGGGGCAGGGATGCCCGCTTGGTGCGCAGCTGACGCAGACCGCGCACGACATGGCGGCGGGTGTCGGACGGCATGATCACCGCGTCGATGTAGCCGCGCTCGGCCGCGACGTAGGGGTTGAGGAGGGCGTCCTCGTACTCCTGGATCAGCCGCGCGCGGGTCGCCTCCGGGTCGTCCGACTCGCCGATGGTGCGCCGGTGCAGGATGTTGACCGCGCCCTGCGCGCCCATGACCGCGATCTGGGCGGTGGGCCAGGCCAGGTTGAGGTCCGCGCCCAGGTGCTTGGAGCCCATGACGTCGTAGGCCCCGCCGAACGCCTTGCGGGTGATGACCGTGATCAGCGGGACCGTGGCCTCGGCGTACGCGTAGATCAGCTTGGCGCCGCGGCGGATGATGCCGGTGTGCTCCTGGTCGACGCCGGGCAGGAATCCGGGGACGTCCACGAAGGTGATGACGGGGAGGTTGAAGGCGTCGCAGGTGCGCACGAAGCGCGCGGCCTTCTCGCTCGCGTCGATGTCGAGGCAGCCCGCGAACTGCATCGGCTGGTTGGCGACGATGCCCACCGGGTGGCCCTCGACGCGGCCGAAGCCGGTGAGGATGTTCGGCGCGAACAGGGGCTGTGTCTCGAAGAACTCGGCGTCGTCCAGGATGTGCTCGATCACCGTGTGCATGTCGTACGGCTGGTTCGCGCTGTCCGGGACGAGCGTGTCCAGCTCGAGGTCCTCGCCGCTGACCGCGAGGTCCGCCTCCTCGGGGAAGACCGGGGCCTCGCTGAGGTTGTTGGACGGCAGGTACGACAGCAGTTGCTTGACGTATTCGATGGCGTCCTTCTCGTCCCCGGCCATGTGGTGGGCCACGCCGGAGGCCGAGTTGTGGGTGCGGGCGCCGCCCAGCTCCTCGAAGCCGACGTCCTCGCCGGTGACCGTCTTGATGACGTCGGGGCCGGTGATGAACATGTGCGAGGTCTGGTCGACCATGACCGTGAAGTCGGTGATGGCCGGGGAGTACACCGCGCCGCCCGCGCAGGGGCCGACGACCAGGCTGATCTGCGGGATCACACCGGAGGCATGGGTGTTGCGGCGGAAGATCTCGCCGTACGCGCCCAGCGACGCGACACCCTCCTGGATACGGGCGCCGCCGGAGTCGTTGATGCCGATGACCGGGCAGCCGGTCTTCAGCGCGAAGTCCATCACCTTGACGATCTTCTGGCCGTAGACCTCGCCCAGCGCCCCGCCGAAGACGGTGAAGTCCTGCGAGAACACGGCGACGGGCCGGCCGTCCACGGTTCCGTATCCGGTGACGACACCGTCCCCGTACGGCCGGTTCTTCTCCAGGCCGAAGTTGGTGGAGCGGTGCCGGGCGAACTCGTCCAGCTCGACGAACGAGTCCTCGTCGAGCAGCAGTTCGATCCGCTCACGGGCCGTCAGTTTGCCCTTGGCGTGCTGCTTCTCGACGGCACGCTCCGAGCCGGCGTGCGTCGCCTCCTGGACCCGGCGATTCAGGTCCGCGAGCTTGCCCGCGGTGGTGTGGATGTCGATCTCTTCCGGCTCGGACATCGGGATGCGGCTCCCTGCCTGCTCAGTGGGGACGTGAGGGTGAGTGCTTCGAGGGTGCTTCGAGCAAGCGAATGCTCAGAAGAACGAACGGTTACTCATCCGTAGCGTAGTGGCGCGCCTACCTGTCGGCAGTGCGGCGTTTACCACACCTAGGGTGGCTTGCATGATGCCGCGAGATGCCTCAGACGCGAACGACCGGTCCGGTGACTCCTCCGACGACTCCTCCGAGGGGCGCGGACGTTGGTCCGACCTGGACCGCCCGCCCCTGAACGCCGCCGCGCTGCGCCGGGCGCTGCTGCGGGACGGGGGCCTGTGGTCCGGAGTGGATGTCGTGCAGAGCACCGGTTCCACCAACACCGACCTCGTCGCCCTCGCCGCGTCAGGCAAGGCTGCCGAGGGCGCCGTCCTGATCGCCGAGCAGCAGGACGCCGGGCGCGGCAGGCTGGACCGCACCTGGACGGCTCCGGCCCGCTCCGGCCTCTTCTTCTCGGTGCTGCTCCGGCCGGCCGAGGTGCCCGTCCAGCGCTGGGGCTGGCTGCCGCTGCTCGCGGGGGTGGCCGCCGCGACGGGTCTCTCCCGGGTCGCGGGGGTCGACACGGCACTCAAATGGCCCAACGACCTGCTGATCACCGTGGGCGACGAGGAGCGCAAGACCGGAGGCATCCTCGCGGAGCGCGCGGGGGACGACGGGGTCGTGGTCGGTATGGGCATCAACGTCACCCTGCGCGAGGACGAACTGCCGGTGCCCACCGCTGGGTCCCTGGCCCTGGCGGGCGCCCGGACCACTGACCGCGATCCGGTGCTGCGCGCGGTGCTGCGCTCGCTGGAGGACTGGTACGGCCGCTGGCGCGAGGCGGGCGGCGACCCGGCGGCGAGCGGACTGCAGGAGACCTACGCGGCCGGGTGCGCCACGCTGGGCCGGCTCGTACGGGCGGAGCTGCCCGGGGACCGCACCATCACGGGGGAGGCGGTGGCGATCGACCGCGACGGCCGTCTGGTGCTGGCGACGGAGGACGGGGTGCAGGAGCCGGTGGGGGCGGGGGACATCGTTCACCTGCGCCTGGCTTGAGCGGCACGGGCGCCGGGGCGGGCGGGGGCTTCCGCCCTCGCGGGCCCGGGCCCGGAGGCCGGGGCGGGGGCCCCTGGCAAGCGGCCTCCGGCGGCGGGCACCCGCGGGCTCCCGCCGGACGCACCCGCTGAGGAGTGAGCTACCGCACACCTGCCGTAGAGTTGACCGCGGTCGATACCTGACCGCGGCAGATCGGAAGGGCAGCACGCGTGACCGTCGACGACACGGGCTCGGGCACGGGCGTACACCCCGTCCCCGACGGTGGACCCGAGCGGGACGCGGACGCCGAGCCCGAGGAGAACCCCCTGGCGCTGCGCCTGGAGCAGCTCATCCTGGGAGCGGAGCGCCGCTACACGCCCTTCCAGGCGGCCCGTAGCGCGGGTGTGTCCATGGAGCTGGCGTCCCGCTTCTGGCGGGCGATGGGCTTCGCGGACATAGGGCAGGCCAAGGCGCTGACGGAGGCCGACGTACTGGCGCTGCGCAGGCTCGCCGGTCTGGTCGAGGCGGGCCTGCTGAGCGAGGCGATGGCGGTGCAGGTGGCCCGGTCGACCGGGCAGACCACCGCCCGGCTGGCCGAATGGCAGATCGATTCCTTCCTGGAGGGGCTCACCGAGCCCCCCGAGCCCGGCATGACCCGCACCGAGGTGACGTACCCCCTGGTCGAGCTGCTCCTCCCCGAACTGGAGGAGTTCCTCGTCTACGTCTGGCGCCGCCAGCTGGCCGCCGCCACCGGCCGGGTCGTCCAGGCGGGGGACGACGAGGAGATGGTCGACCGCCGCCTCGCGGTCGGCTTCGCGGACCTCGTCGGCTTCACCCGGCTGACGCGCCGCCTGGAGGAGGAGGAACTCGGCGAACTCGTCGAGGCGTTCGAGACCACCGCGGCCGACCTGGTCGCCGCCCACGGAGGGCGGCTCATCAAGACCCTGGGCGACGAGGTGCTGTACGCGGCGGACGACGCCGGTATCGCGGCGGAGATCGCCCTGCGTCTCATCGAGACGATGGCGCACGACGAGACCATGCCGGAGCTGCGCGTGGGCATCGCCTTCGGCACCGTCACCACCCGGATGGGCGATGTGTTCGGTACGACGGTGAACCTGGCGAGCCGCCTGACCTCCATAGCGCCCCGGGACGCGGTCCTGGTCGACGGCGCCTTCGCGGAGGAGCTCATCCGTACGACCGAGGCGCCCGCCTCCGAGGCCGAGGCCGCCGAGGCCGCGGCAGCCGCGGAGAAGGAGGGCGAGGAACCGCCCTCGTACCGCTTCGCGCTCCAGCCGATGTGGCAGCGCCCGGTGCGCGGCCTCGGCGTGATCGAGCCGTGGCTCCTCAACCGGCGCGACGGATCGCCGTAGAGCCGGGCGGGACGGAGCGCACCGGGGCGGAGCACGACGGAATATCGCCGTATGACCGTATGACTGCTCGTCCTACCGAATCCTTTCTGCTCGGCGCGCGGCTCAACCGCCGCCGAGACACAGTCCGATGAGCGGGACGCAAAGGCCCGGCGGGGCCGGGTCCGGTGCGGGTGTGTGCGTGGACGTGGAGCCTGGCGTCGTCGTGGTCGGGGCGGGCTCGGGCGACACGGTTCTCGTGACCGACGGGGCGCCGGACGCGGCGGGTGCCCTCGGCGTCGACGGCGCCTCGGGGATTCCGGTCGCCGGGTCGGTGGCGGACGGTGCCGACGCGGGCGGGTGCGCGGACAGGCTCGTGGGGCTCGTCCCGGCCGAATCCGCCGTCGCCGCCCGGGTGGTGCCCGGTGCCGGGACCACGGAGTGCCGGTCCGCGCCGGCCTTCGGGGGCTCGGTGGTGATCGTGGCGGCCGTGTCGGTGGCGCGGATGTGGGGATCCGCCTGTGCGGTCCCGCCCCCGCCCGTCGCCGCGTCCGGCCCCAGGCGTACGAGGGTCAGGGCCCCCGCGGCGAATGCGAGTCCGCCGACGGCGAGAACCGTGCTCCGGCGGCGCGGCTTGCGGTGCCGGCCGCCGGGACGGAACCAGAGGACGCCCGTGGTGCCGTGCGTCGCCGCCTCGGTCTCGGTGATGGTCGTTTCTGTCGTCATTGCGCGTGCCTCCCCGGTATGCCCGTGATCCCCCGATGCGCCCCAGCGGTGCGCAGATTATGTGCGGATTGGGGGCAGGTGACGGGGAGACGGCCGGGATGTCACTCGAACGGGGAGCGATGGCCGTCGGTGGCCCGCATGCGGCTCGGGTCCGGAACACCTTCCGCGGGACCGCTCCGGCTGCCATGATCGGGACATCGTTAGTTAACCCGCGTTAACCGGGAGGGTGTCATGGCGGAGCAGGCGGACGAACGGCGTTTCGGCGAGTTCGTCGTCGTACGGCGGCACGGGTATGTCGCGGAGCTGGCGCTCGACCGGCCCAAGGCGATGAACGCGGTGTCCACCGAGATGGCCCGCTCGATCGGCGCCGCCTGCGCGGACCTCGCCGCCGACCGGGACGCCCGGGTGACGGTGCTGACGTCAACGCACGAGCGCGCGTTCTGCGTCGGCGCCGACCTCAAGGAGCGCAACTCCTTCACGGACCTCGACCTGGTGCGCCAGCGCCCGGTCGCGCGCGCCGCGTACACCGGCGTGCTGGAGCTGCCGATGCCGACGATCGCCGCCGTGCACGGCTTCGCGCTGGGCGGCGGCTTCGAGCTGGCCCTGTCCTGCGATCTGATCGTGGCGGACCGTACGGCCCTGGTCGGACTGCCCGAGGTCTCCGTGGGCGTGATCCCGGGCGGCGGTGGTACCCAGCTGCTGCCCCGCCGGGTTGGTGCCGCGCGGGCGGCCGAGCTGATCTTCACGGCCCGCCGTCTGGAGGCCGCCGAGGCGCGGGAGCTGGGCCTGGTCGACGAACTCGTGGCGGAGGGCCAGGACCGGGAGGAGGCGCTCGCCCTCGCGGCCCGTATCGCGGCGAACTCCCCGGTGGGTCTGCGGGCGGCGAAGCGGGCTCTGCGGCTCGGTCATGGCCTCGATCTGCGGGCCGGACTCGAGGTGGAGGACGCGGCCTGGCGGTCGGTGGCGTTCTCGGGGGACCGCGCGGAAGGCGTGGCCGCGTTCAACGAGAAGCGCAGTCCGCAGTGGCCGGGTGAGTGAGTCCGTCATGGCCGGGTGAGCGATCGGGCGTTCCGCGGCACCACACCCTGGCACCACAACCTGATCGCCGCACCGATGTCTCATCTCGCGCTGATCATCTCTAGCCTGGAGTGATGGGTGAGGACAGTCGGCTGAGGGCCGTGGTGGCGCTCGCGCAGGGGATGGCGGCGGCGCACAGCCCGCACGAGTCCTGGCGGGCCGCGGCGCTCGGCGCATGCCGGGCGCTCGCCGGTAACTTCGCCGCGCTGTCCGTGTGGGAGCGTGAGCGCGGACGGCTGCGGGTCCTGGTCAATGTGGGGGAGCGCGCGGCTGAGGAGGAGGAGTTCCCGGAGGACGAGGCGTACCCCGTGCACCAGTTCCCGGAGATCACCGAGTTCCTGCACGAGCGCTGGGCGGGCGGGGGCGGGCCGAGCGCCTGGGTGGAGACCGCGCGGGGCACGGCCGCGGGGCACGCCGGGTACTGCCATCAGCGGGTCGCCGCCCTGCGCCGCCGTGGCCGCGGCTGCTGCGTCGTGGCGCCTGTGGTGCTGCACGGCAGGGCCTGGGGGGAGCTGTATGTCGCCCGCGAGGCCGGTGCCCCTCTCTTCGGCACCGCCGACGCCGACTTCGCAACCGTCCTCGCCTCCGTCGTCGCCGCGGGCATCGCTCAGACCGAACGTCTGGAGGAGGCCCGCCGACTCGCCTTCACCGACTCCCTCACGGGCCTCGCCAACCGCCGCGCCGTCGATGTGCGCCTCGACGAGGCCATCGAACAGCATCGAGGGGAGGGGGTCGCGGTCTCGCTCGTCGTCTGCGATGTCAACGGGCTCAAACGGGTCAACGACACCCAGGGACATGCGGTCGGCGACCGGCTGCTGGAGCGCTTCGGGTCGGTGTTGTCGCTGTGCGGCGCGATGCTGCCGGGTGCCCTTGTCGCCCGGCTCGGCGGCGACGAGTTCTGCCTCCTCGCGGTCGGCGCCGGCGCCGACGAGGTCGTGCGGATCGCCGACGAGGTCTGCCGCCGGGCCGCCGAACTCGAACTCGGTGACGGCGTCGCCTGCGGGGTCGCCTCCACCCAGGACCCGATCGGCCCCGTCCGCTCGGCCCGCCGGCTGTTCCGGCTCGCGGACGCGGCCCAGTACCGCGCCAAGGCCCTGCACGCCGCCAAGCCGGTGGTCGCGGGCCGGGAGGGGCCCGACGACCCTGTGCTCCGCCTGGCCGACGCGCCGCCGCCCGCCGCGGGGGAGCGCCGCCGTTTCCGGGGGCGCCACCCCGAGTCG
This sequence comes from Streptomyces sp. NPDC047022, assembly GCF_040644155.1. NCBI lineage: Bacteria > Bacillati > Actinomycetota > Actinomycetes > Kitasatosporales > Streptomycetaceae > Streptomyces > Streptomyces sp. NPDC047022. The sequence goes on from NZ_JBEYVV010000016.1 coordinate 9,508, forward strand.
CCGGACGGCGGGCGATGCTGAGCCGGCGGGTGGTGCCGAGCCGACGGGTGGCGGGCGCCTCCGCTGGCGGGTAAGGGGTCAACCGGCCGTCCACTAGTGACATCAGTGCATTCACTGCGTACGCTCCTGAATATGGATATGCACACTGTGGTGGTGGGGACGTCCGGGGTCACCGCGTCCGACGTTCTGGCCGTGGCGCGCGCGAACGCCCGGATCGAGCTCTCGGAGGAGGCCCTGGCGGCCCTCGCGGCGGCCCGCGGGATCGTGGACGCGCTGGCGGCGAAGCCGGAGCCCGTCTACGGGGTCAGCACCGGCTTCGGGGCACTGGCGACCCGGCACATCAGCGCGGACCTGCGCACCCAGTTGCAGCGCAACATCGTCCGCTCGCACGCGGCCGGAATGGGCCCCCGGGTCGAGCGCGAGGTCGTGCGCGCCCTGATGTTCCTGCGGCTGAAGACCGTCTGCTCCGGCCACACCGGTGTCCGCCCCGAGGTCGCGCAGACCATGGCGGACATCCTCAACGCCGGCATCACCCCGGTCGTGCACGAGTACGGTTCCCTCGGCTGCTCGGGAGACCTCGCCCCGCTGTCCCACTGCGCGCTGACGCTCATGGGCGAGGGTGAGGCCGAGGGTCCCGACGGTGTCGTACGGCCCGCCGCCGAACTCCTCACGGAGCACGGCATCGCCGCGGTCGAGCTGCACGAGAAGGAGGGGCTCGCGCTCCTCAACGGGACCGACGGCATGCTGGGCATGCTGGTCATGGCGCTGGCCGACCTGGAGAAGCTGTACAAGTCGGCCGACGTCACGGCGGCGCTGTCCCTCGAGGCGCTGCTCGGTACGGAGAAGGTGCTCGCGCCCGAGCTGCACGCCATCCGCCCGCACCCCGGGCAGGGCGACTCGGCCGCCAACATGCTGGCCGTGCTGAAGGGTTCCGGCTTGACGGGCCATCACCAGGACGGCGCGCCGCGCGTCCAGGACGCCTACTCCGTGCGGTGCGCTCCGCAGGTAGCGGGCGCAGGCCGGGACACCATGGCGCACGCCCGCCTCGTCGCCGAGCGCGAACTGGCCGCCGCGGTGGACAACCCCGTCGTCCTGCCCGACGGCCGTGTCGAGTCGAACGGCAACTTCCACGGCGCGCCCGTGGCCTATGTCCTGGACTTCCTGGCGATCGCGGCGGCGGACCTGGCGTCCATCGCGGAGCGCCGCACCGACCGGCTGCTGGACAAGAACCGCTCGCACGGCCTGCCGCCGTTCCTCGCGGACGACGCGGGCGTCGACTCGGGTCTGATGATCGCCCAGTACACGCAGGCGGCGTTGGTGAGCGAGATGAAGCGGCTGGCCGTACCGGCCTCGGCCGACTCGATCCCGTCCTCGGCGATGCAGGAGGACCATGTCTCGATGGGCTGGTCGGCGGCGCGCAAGCTGCGTACCGCGGTGGACAACCTCACCCGGGTCCTGTCCGTCGAGCTGTACGCGGCGGCCCGGGCGGTGGAACTGCGCGAGGGCCTGACCCCGGCTCCCGCCAGCCAGGCGGCCATCGCGGCACTGCGCCGGGCGGGCGTCCAGGGCCCCGGCCCCGACCGCTTCCTCGCCCCCGACCTGGCCGGGGCGGAGGCCTTCGTGCGCTACGGAAGGCTGCTCGAGGCGGTCGAGACGGTCACGGGGGCGCTGCGCTGAGGCGGAGCGGTCGCACTGCCTCCTGATGCGGTGAGGGCCCCGGAACACGCCGAACGGCGGGGCCCTCCCCACATCTGTGCTCAGAGGACATCTGTGCTCAGAAGCCCATGCGCTCCCTGCGCACCGAATACGTCACGAATCCCGCGCCCAGGCCCAGGAACAGGGTGCCGCCCACGACGTAGGGCGTCGTGTCCACGCTTCCCGTGTCGGCCAGTCGGGTGGCGGTCTCCACGCCGTCCACGGAGTCCGCGGTGGTGCTCGCGTCCGTGGAGGACTGCGCGGACGTCGGCACCTGCAGCCCGGGGGCCTGCTGTGTCGCGTCGGCGGACGGGACGAACCACAGGGCTCCCAGCAGGGTCCCCGCGGCGGTTGCGGTCAGCAATGACCGGCGTGCGGTGGACGTCGATCGACGTGCGGCGGACACGAAATACCGATCCCTTTGTGGCGCTTGCGAATTGGCCGTGTGGGGCGATGCTAGTGAAAGGCGCGGGTCGCGGGAAAGTCGCGCACCCCGCGGGCCGTACGCTGCCCGCCATGAGCACTTCTGAGACATCACGGTTCGTCCGGCTTCGCGTGGAACTGGTCGTCGAGATCGCCGACCCGGACGTCGTCACCAAGGCCGCGCTGCACCGGATCGAGAACGACCCGGACATGCCCGAGGGAGAGCGCGTCTACACCGAGAGCGCGGTGTCGGAGGACGCCGCCGAGGCCCTCGCGTACCTGATCGACCCGTCCGAACTGATCGGCGAGATGCCGGGCGTCGAACTCGCCCAGGCCTCATGGAGCAGCGAGGAGATCGACTACGACCCCGAGTCGCCGGACTGGGCCCTCGACGAGGACGACGAGGCCGAGGACGACGAGGACGAGGAGGAGGCCGTGCTTCGCTGACGTGTCTTGGGGAAATCGTGACCCCGGGTGGCAACCGGCACCCGGGGTTCCGTCGTCTCATGGGGAGATCCCCGGCGTCCCGCACGACGCGGAGGCCGCCCTGCGTATCCGCCCTTCCGGGGTGGTGTGGACCACATCACCTCCGCATACGGAACCAGGTCGCCCGGCCTTACCGTTGGTGCTTCTTACGGGGGCCGATGGGTTCATGGGGATTCGGCGACGATGGAGAATCGTGTGATGACGGACAGTATGCGGCGCAATGGTCTGGCGACCGCTGCCGCTCTGCTCGGCGGAATGCTGGTGCTCACCGCGTGCAGCGGCGGCGGCAAATCGGCCTCGGGGGGAGACCCCACGTCGCAGGCCCAGGTCGATGAGGCAGCCGCCAAGAAGACCTCCGAGGCACAGATCAAGATCACACCGGCGGACGGCTCCGACAACGCCTCCATCAACAACGCGGCCAAGGTGACGGTGGAAAAGGGGACCCTCACCAACGTCACCATGACGACCGAGTCCGGTACGCCCGTCGCCGGGCAGATATCCGCGGACAAGAAGAGCTGGGCGCCCGACGGCCAGCTGCAGCGCTCGACCACGTACAAGGTCGCCGCGACCGCCAAGGACTCCGCGGGCCGCGACGCCCATGAGAACGCCTCGTTCACGACCGTGGCCCCGGCCCACTCCTTCCTGGGCAACTTCACGCCGGAGAGCGGCTCGACCGTCGGCGTGGGCATGCCCGTCTCGATCAAGTTCGACAAGGCCATCACCAACAAGGTCGCCGTGCAGAAGGGGATCACCGTCTCCTCCAGCAGCGGGCAGGAGGTCGTCGGCCACTGGTTCGGCTCCGACCGGCTCGACTTCCGTCCCGAGCAGTACTGGAAGGAAGGCTCCACCGTCACGATGAAGCTCAACCTCGACGGCGTCGAGGGCGCGAGCGGCGTTGTCGGCGTGCAGCAGAAGACGGTCACCTTCAAGATCGGCCGCAACCAGGTCTCGTACGTCGACGCGAAGACCAAGGAGATGAAGGTCACACAGGACGGCCGGACCGTCAAGACCATCCCGATCTCGGCCGGTGCGCCCGAGCACACCACGTACCAGGGCCAGATGGTGATCTCCGAGAAGTTCACCCAGACCCGGATGGACGGCGCGACGGTCGGCTTCAAGAAGGACGACGGCAAGGGCGAGTACGACATCAAGGACGTGCCGCACGCCATGCGCCTGACCAGCTCCGGCACCTTCATCCACGGCAACTACTGGGGCGCGCCGTCCGTGTTCGGCAGCGAGAACACCAGTCACGGCTGCGTCGGCCTCCAGGACAAGAAGGGGGCGGGCGACCCGAACACCCCGGCAGCCTGGTTCTACAGCCACTCGCTCATCGGTGACGTCGTGGTCGTCTCCAACACGGGTGACAAGACCGTCGCCCCGGACAACGGCTACAACGGCTGGAACATGAGCTGGGCCCAGTGGAAGGCGGGCTCGGCCGTCTGACATCCCCGGACGCCCCCACCACTTCACCACGGCGCCCGCACCCCCTCGGGGGATGCGGGCGCCGTGCCGTTTCCTGCGCCTGAGGCCGTGCTGTCATCGGCGGTCCCTGAGACCGCCTCGCAAGCCTGTTCAGGGGCTTGCTCGGGGGGCCTGCTCAGGGGTTTTCTCACGTCGGTCCGAGGCCATGGACAGCCTTCTCATGCTTCTCTTATGACCGGTTGATGGGTTCATCAGGGTTCCTCCCTAGCTTGCGGGCATGTTCTTCACCTACCTGAGGCGCGAACTGCGCCGCCGGCGAAAGGCGGCCCTCGTCGTCGCCTCCGGGCTCGCGCTGGGCATCGCCCTCGTCATCGTGGTCAACTCCGTGTCCTCCGGCATGGGGAAGGCGCAGGACAAGGTCCTGCAGTCGCTGTACGGCCTCGGCACCGACATGACCGTCACCAAGGCCGCCACCCCGCCCGCGTCCGGCGGCTCGCAGGGGCCGCGCTTCAGCTTCGGCGCCCGTGACAACGGCTCCGGCGAGACGCAGAGCAGCGACCGTGTCATGGTCCAGGGCTTCGAGACCCTGGCCGACAGCACGGTCGCCAAGGTGGGTTCGCAGAGCGGGGTCTCGGACGCCGTGGGCGGACTCAGCCTCCGGGTCATCAAGATCAGCGGTCAGTTCACCCGGGGCCAGTTCAAGCAGGACCAGAGCGGTGGCGGCCAGGGCGGCCGGGGCGGCTTCGGGGGCGGCAGGGCGCAGGGCCGTGTCGAGGGCGGCGGCGCGAATTTCGGCGTCGACAACTACTCCGTCTACGGCACCGACGTCACCAAGCCGGCCCTCGGCCCGCTGACCTCCTCGAAGATCACCAGCGGCCGTACGTTCAAGACGTCCGAGACGAACGCCAAGGTCGCGGTCGTGGACTCGGCGTACGCCGAGCAGGCGAAGCTCAAGGTCGGCGGCACGGTCACCGTCAAGGGCGTCACGTACCAGATCATCGGCATCGCCACGGCCGACAGCGGTGACTCCGCGGCCAACCTCTACATCCCGCTGACGCAGGCTCAGTCCCTCGCCGGTGCGAAGGACAAGGTCACCACGATCTACGTCAAGGCGGCCGACTCCCAGCAGATCGCGGCGGTCAAGAAGACCATCCAGAAGAACATCTCCGGGACGACGGTCACCACTTCCTCGGACCTCGCCTCCACCGTCTCCGGATCGCTGTCCACCGCCTCCAGCCTCGCCGACAGCGTGGGCAAGTGGCTGTCCATCACGGTGCTCGCGGCCGCGTTCCTGGTCGCAGGGCTGCTCACCTCCTCCGCCGTCTCCCGCCGGGTGCGCGAGTTCGGCACGCTCAAGGCGCTGGGCTGGAAGTCGGGCCGGGTGACCCGGCAGGTGGTCGGCGAGGCCGTCGTCAACGGGCTGGTCGGCGGCGCCCTCGGCATCGCGCTCGGCCTGGCGGGCGCCTACGCGGTCACCGCGATCAGCCCCACGCTGCAGGCCCAGCTCGGTGGCGGTGGCGGCTTCGGCGGTGGCCGCGGCTTCGGTGGCGGTGGCGGTGGCTTCGGCGGCTTCGGCGGCGGTGGCCGCCGGGCGGCGGGGAAGACACTGGAAGTGGCGCTCACCGCCCCCGTCAGCGCCACCACCATCGCTCTCGCGGTCGCCCTCGCCGTGGCCGGCGGCCTGATCGCAGGCGCCTTCGGCGGCTGGCGAGCCTCCCGCCTGCGCCCAGCGGACGCCTTGCGCCGGGTCGAGTAGCACCGGCACCCGCGGAATGCGCGCCAAGCGCGCTCCACAGGGGCGCGGGGGTCCTGTCGATATGCGACTCCGCCGCGCCGGCGCGAAACCCCGCGACGCACCCGCGGACGACAACGCGCCGTCAGGCGGCAGCGCCCCGCACCCCGCTCCCGAGCGGAGCGTCAACCCACCCAGGAGTCACACCCATGTACGAACTGCAAGGTGTCACCAAGCGCTACACCCGCGGCAAGGAGACCATCACCGCCCTGAACGCCGTGGACCTCACCATCGCCGACGGCGACCGCCTGGTCATCCAGGGCCCCACCGGCGGCGGCAAGTCGACCCTGCTGCAGATGCTCGGCGGACTCGACAAGCCGACCGCGGGCAGCGTCGAACTCGACGGCGTCGACCTCACCCGGCTCTCGGAGGCCAGGCTCACCAAGGTGCGCAGCGAGAACATCGGCTTCGTCTTCCAGTCCTTCAACCTGATCCCCACGCTGACCGCGCAGGAGAACGTCGAGACCGCCCTCGTCCCCCTCGGGGTGAAGGCGAAGGACCGGCGAGAACGTGCCGCCGAGGCGCTGACGTCCGTCGGGCTCGGTGAGCGGCTCGGACATCTGCCGGGCGAGATGTCCGGCGGTCAGCAGCAGCGCGTCGCGATCGCGCGTGCCCTGGTGAAGCAGCCGAAGGTGCTGCTCGCCGACGAACCCACCGGAAACCTCGACGAGTCGACGCGCGACGAGATCATGGACGTGCTGGAACGCATGTGGAAGGAGCACGGGCTGACGTTCATCATGGTCACCCACGACTCCGCGATCGCGAAGAAGGCCCCGCGGCTCGCCACCATCCGCAAGGGGCAGATCACCGTCAAGGAGAACACGGCGCCGTAGGCGGGACAGCCCCGTGGACAAGGCCGTTCACCGGACCCGCCCGCCTGGAGCCGCGCATCCCGCGCCTTCGGCGGGCCGTCCGGGGCGGTGCTCTCAGGAGCGGGACGCGCTCGTGCCCGCGCGGGTGGCGTCCGCACCCCAGCTCGCCAGCAGCCGCAGCGCCTCGGCGGAGGCCGAGCCCGGTTCGGCGTGGTAGGTCACCAGCACCTGCTCGATGTCCCCGGTCATCCTGAACGACTCGAATTGCAGCTCGATATCACCCACCAGGGGATGCCGCATCCGCTTCAGCCCGTAGCTCTTCTCCTTGACGTCGTGCGTCGCCCACAGCCGCCGGAACTCCTCGCTCTTCACCGACAGCTCGCCGACCAGCGCGGACAGCCGGGGATCGTCCGGGTGGCAGCCCGCCTCGTACCGCAGCAGGGACACGATGTCGATCGCCTTCTGCTCCCAGTCGACGAACAGATCTTGGTACTCGGGCCGCAGGAACACCATGCGCGCCCAGTTCCGCTCCTGCTGCGGCAGCTCGCCCCAGTCGCCGAAGAGGGCCGCGGCCATCCGGTTCCACGCCAGGATCTCCCCCCGCCGCCCCGTGATGTAGGCGGGGACGTCGCCGAACGCGTCCAGCAGCTGGCGCAGGGAGGTCCGCACCTGCTGCGGCCGCGGCGACGGCTTCTTCTTGTGCGCCTTCGGCTTGGCGAGGTGCGTCAGATGCGCGTGCTCCGCGTCGCTCAGCCGCAGCGCGCGGGCGATGGAGCCGAGGACCTCGGCGGAGACGTTCTGCCCGTTGCCCTGCTCCAGGCGCGTGTAGTACGCCACGGACACCCCGGCCAGTTGCGCCAGTTCCTCGCGCCGCAGCCCAGGCACCCGCCGGTGACGTCCGTAGTCGGGCAGGCCCACGTCCTGCGGCTTGAGACGGGCTCGCCGGGTGCGCAGGAACTCGCTGAGCTCGGCACGCCGGTCCAGGGCCTGACCCGCCGCGACGGGCTCCTGTGCGGAATCGGGCTGTGCGTCCATACGCCCAGTATTCCCGGTCGCGGGCAGTCGCAGGAAAGGAAGCCTGACCCCGTCAGTAGTAGGAACGCTGGACGTAGGCAGAGCCGTGGTCTGGGTGAGTACGAGGTCCTCCTGCAGCCTGGAGGCGTGCCCCGGTGGATGGCAGCCGGGCACATGACCCTAGGAGATTCCGGCATGACCACCGTTGCCGCGTACGCCGCATCAGCCGCCAAGGCCCCGCTCGAGCGCACCACGATCGAACGGCGTGAGGTGGGTGAGTCCGACGTCCTGATCGACATCAAGTTCGCCGGCATCTGCCACTCGGACATCCACCAGGTCCGCGAGGGCTGGGGCGAGGCGATCTTCCCCATGGTTCCGGGCCACGAGATCGCGGGCGTCGTCTCCGCCGTCGGCTCGGGCGTCACCAAGTTCAAGGTCGGCGACCGCGTGGGCGTCGGCTGCATGGTCGACTCCTGCCGCGAGTGCGAGAACTGCGAGGCCGGCCTGGAGCAGTACTGCCTCAAGGGCATGACCGGCACGTACAACGCCCTCGACAAGAACGGCGAGCCGACCTACGGCGGCTACTCCCAGCAGATCGTCGTCGACGAGGCGTACACCGTGCGGATCCCCGACGGTCTCTCCCTCGACGTGGCCGCCCCGCTGCTGTGCGCCGGCATCACCACGTACTCCCCGCTGCGGCACTGGAACGCGGGCCCCGGCAAGAAGGTCGCCGTGGTCGGTCTCGGCGGTCTCGGGCACATGGCCGTCAAGCTCGCGCACGCGATGGGCGCCGAGGTGACCGTGCTCTCGCAGTCCCTGCGCAAGAAGGACGACGGGCTGCGACTGGGCGCGGACCACTACTACGCCACCAGCGACCCGAAGACCTTCGAGGAACTGCGCGGCACGTTCGACCTGATCATCTCGACCGTGTCGGCGCCGCTGAACTTCGGTGCCTTCCTGTCGATGGTGAAGACCGACGGCGCCCTGGTGAACGTGGGCGCGCCCGAGGAGCCCATCTCGCTCAACCTGTTCTCGGTGATCTCGGGCCGCAAGACCCTCGCCGGCTCCGGCATCGGCGGGATCCGCGAGACCCAGGAGATGCTGGACTTCTGCGCGGAGCACGGCATCGGTGCCGAGATCGAGCTGATCGGTGCCTCCGAGATCAACGACGCGTACGAGCGGGTGCTGGACAGCGATGTGCGGTACCGGTTCGTGATCGACACGGCCACGATCTGAGGCTTCTGCGACCAGGACGAGAGGCGGTCCCCCGCGGGGCCGCCTCTCGCTGTTCTCGCGCTGCCCGAGCGGGCCCCGGTACGGCGGTAGCGTGGAAGGGGGGCCCGGTGTCCAGGGGCAGGAGGCTCGGAGCGATGTCCGTAGAGCTGAACCACACCATCGTCGCCGCGCACGACAAGGAGGCGTCCGCACGCTTTCTCGCGGATCTGCTGGGGCTGGAGGTGTCGCCGCAGTACGGCCCGTTCACCCCGGTGCAGATCGCGAACGGCGTGACGCTGGACTACAGGGAGGAGGCCGGTTCGATCACGCCTCAGCACTACGCGTTCCTCGTCTCCGAGGACGAGTTCGAGTCGATCTTCGGCCGGGTACGGGCGGCGGGGCTGACGTACTGGGCGGATCCTCACCACCGCCGCCGGGGCGAGATCAACCACAGGGACGGCGGTCGCGGGGCGTACTTCGACGACCCGAACGGCCACAACCTGGAGATTCTGACGAGGCCGTACGGAAGCGGCGGGGACTGACTCCCCGCCGCTTCCGTTTCCGTTCCCGATCCGGCCTCCGCCGCTCCCGCTCAGGTGCTGCCGGGCAGATCGTCGACCGGGGCGGCGTGCCGGGGGCGGTACTTGGACGACACCTGTCCGACCAGTTCCCGGAAGCAGACCAGCGCGGTGACCGGGGGAATGCCGACGATCACCATCGAGAGCATCGAGTGCGCCGAGTTGCAGATGCACAACGCCACCGCGGTGGCGGAGGCGAGCAGGATGACACTCCATGAACGCCGGGCGGAACGGTGCTGGAAGGCCGCCCGCAGGATGGAGAGGGCCGCCACGAACCAAGGCCCGTACACCGTCAGCGGCCACCACAGTGCCAGTGGCGCCGGAAGGACCGTCGACGCGATGGCGCGCAGCTGGCTGTACGAATACGCGGTGGACCAGCCGAGCAGGGCGACCGCGAAGGCGGCGATGGTCGCGACCAGGATCGTGACGGGGCCGACTCTCTGGCCTCCCTCGAGGACATGGGCCGCGGGCCCGGGCCGCCGATGGCGGTGGTGCCCCTCCAGCGGGGGCGGTAGCGGGTCCACCGCGGAGACGCTCGACAGCATCTGGGCCAGTTCCTCGTCCGGGTCCCAGCCATTCGCGGGGATGTCCGGATCGGGCGCGTTCCAGACGTGATGCGCCTCAAGGGCATCGACGCCGAGGGGGTCGACGCCGAGCGGATCGACGTCGTAGGAATGCTGCCCCAGTGCGTCGTAGTCGGTTCTCAGGGCGAACTGGATGTCGTAGAGGCTGGGCTCGCCTTGAATCCTGTCCATTCTCAGTTCCTCCGCGCCCTCGATCAGGACGCACCATCGAGAGCCCGCAGGTATGCGCTTTCCATGTCGCCGATCTCCTTGAGGAATTCATCCAGAATGTCCGAACATCCCTTCAGGAGCGCCTCGTTACCCGCCGATTCGAGCCATAGCGCCACTCGGCTTCCGACGGGGATCTGATCTTCGGGTTCGTTCCACGTCACGATCACCTAACGAGCGCCGCGCGGTTCGGGCAATCAGGCATTCGGGGGAATGGATCGCTGGAGAATCGTTTCGGCAGTCTGATGACAGTATCTGGCTGACATAATGGACGAAATGCATGCAAGCATATTTGCGTGAGTATCGATGAATGATGATTCACTCTCTGCGATGTGCGGCGGTGAGCATCCTGGGGGAGCGGGGCCGCAGCGAGGGCCGTGATCGTGATCCGCTCAAGGTGTGGTGCGGTGCTGTGCGGTGCGGCGGCCGGACGTGATCATGTCGCCCCGGGCCCGCCGTCGCGCGTACCCCCGTACCCGATTGGATCCCCGGCGCCCGGAAAGTACATCGGACGCCCCGTCGACGCCCGTACCGCCGCCGTTGCCACGTACCGTATTCGCCCGGTTGGCGGCGCGGCCCCGGCGAGGAGCGCCCAGGCCTCCGTGTGCAGGTGTGGGCGGGCGACCAGCTTCCGGCCGCCTCCGGCCCGGGCTGTTCATCCGATTGCGGTCGGATCGGCGTCACCTTAGCTTCGGGGTGTCGGAATCTCCCGATAAGGCACACATGGACCCCTATGTGCGGGTCTCAATGTCTGCTTTCTCATGATGCGTCGAAGCGTCGAACGGAGCATTCATGTCGGTCATGACCGGTATCCCCCCCATACAGCACCAGCAGCAGTACGGCCAGCAACTGGCCGGCGGGCAGCCGCAGATCGCGCAGATCGTCCATCAGGCGATCCAGCAGGCGTGCCAGCAGGCGAGCCAGCAGGTCGCGCAGCGCATGCAGCAGACGCTCCAGCAGATCCAGCAGGTCCAGCAGCAGCTCCAGCAGCAGGGCATGTCCCAGCAGGCGCACCCGTACCTGGCGCTCGCGCTGCACCACACGCTGCACGCCGGTGTCCGCAGCGCGGTGGAGCAGTCCGTGCAGCAGGCGCTGCCGACCGCGATCGTGGCGCTGCTCCAGCAGAGCCAGCAGGGGCAGCAGGGCCAGCAGCAGTGGGGCGGAACATTCGGCCAGCAGATCCCGCAGATGTCACAGATCCCGCAGATCCCACAGAGCTCGCCGTACCAGCAGCCCGGCTTCGGCTTCGGGCAGATGGGCCAACCCTTCGGTATCGGCTGACCCCGGGGCGGAGCGCGATGCGGTGTGGCCGGGACCGGTTTCCCGGGCACACCGCATCACCGTGGAGGCGCGAGGCGCCGCCCGTCGCCGGATCGGCACAGCACGAGCACCACACGGGTGCGAGTACCAGTACGAGGACGAGTACGACGTCGGCGTGGTGAAGGTGGACGCAATGGTCAAGGAAAGGCCCGGAAGCAACCGGGAGAGCGGGGCCGGGGAGAGCGGGGCCGAGGAGTCGGCGGGTGGGCCGGTGCCCGAGGGCAAGGAGACGGGCTCACGCAAGAAGGGCGCGCGGTCGCCGGTCATGGTGCAGCCGCGCCGCGAACGGTACATGGTGACGCCGCTGCCGCAGAGCCTGCTTCCGCCGGGAGTGCCCGAACTGAGCATGGACGCGGTGTGCGACCGACTCGAGCGGATGCCCGAGGTCAAGGTGATCCGCAGACTCCGGCCGTCGGAGAAGCTCCAGTCGAACGGACTGCTGCCCGCCTGCCCGGAGATCGCGGTCGTCGAGGCGGCCGAGGCCCAGGTGCCGGCGATGCGGTCGCTGCACGTGCACATCGAGCCGGATCTGCCGCTGTCCGCGGCCGCCGGTCCCGCCGCCATGCCGGCCGCGGGGGCCGTGCCGTTGCGTGATCCGGGGCTGGTCCTGCCGCTGGAACGTCCAGTGGACATCACGTTCCGCGTCTGCGGGCCGGACGACGAACCGCTCGCCGGCGCGGGAGTGTTCCTGATCGGCGCGACCTGGCCGGCCCAGGGCATCACCGCCGCCGACGGAACGGTCACCGTCACGCTGGCGACGGACTCCGAGCAGTCCGTCCAGTCCCTCTACATCCGGCCCAAGGGCGGCTATACGGACCGCTGGATCCACCGCCCCGAACTGTCCGCGACCCATGAGAACGTCGTCACCCTGACCCCGCTGGCCAAGGTGTATCCGGAGCTGGAGCAGCGGCAGCAGTACGGCTGGGGCCAGCAGGCCATGCGGCTGGACCGGCTGCCCCCCACGTTCCGCGCCTTCGGCGTCAGGATCGCGCTCATCGGCTCGGGGGTCAGCGCCGAGCACCCCGACCTCAAGCAACGTGTGCGCTCCGGGGCCGACTTCGTGCACGGCGCGGGGGAGGGCTGGGCGCACGACACGGTGGGCACCGGCACGCACGCGGCGGGGATCATCGCCGGGGCGGACACCGGCAAGGGCGTCATCGGCATCGCGGTCGATTCCGAGATCGATGTGTGCAAGGTGATGCCCGACGGGTGCTTCAGCGATCTGATCGCCGCCCTGGACCGCTGCATCGAACGCGACATCGACATCGCCCATATCGCGGTGGCGACCCCGTACCCGTCGGCGCTGGTGTCACGGAAAGTCGCCGATGCGGGCGCGGCCGGCATCGCCTGCGTCGTGCCCGCGGGCGACACCGGCGGACCGGTCGCCTTCCCGGGCTCGCTGCCCACCGTGTTCACCGTGGGCGCGCTGGGCGTCTTCGGCTCGTACCCGCAGGACACCTCCCAAGCCACCCACTCGGGGGCCCAGCTGACACCGGAGGGACTCTTCGCCGCGCCGTTCAGCTGCCATGGCCCGGGCGCCGACGCCGCCGCCCCCGGTGTGGCGGTCCTGTCGTGCGCGCCGCACGGCGGGTACGCGGCACTCGACGGCACCGGCACGGCTTCGGCCCATGTCGCGGGCCTGGCGGCTCTCGTACTCGCCCACCACGAGGACTTCCATGGGCAGCTGCTGCCTCGCGGCCCCGGCCGCGTGCAGCATCTGTACGAGATCATCGCCGCCAGCTGCCGTCCGCTGGCCGCCCACGGCACGGTGGAGGCGGCCCGTGTCGGACGCGGGCTGCCCGACGCGCTGGTGGCCCTGAGCCTGGCTCCGGGCGTACAACTCGCCCCGGCCCTGTCCCCCTACGCACTGTCGATGGCGGGATAGCCCCCACCTTCGCCGAGCCCGCAGAACGGCACCCCTGTACTACCGGGGGTGCCGTTCGCTTCACCGCCGCGCGCCCGCGCTCAGTGCGGCAGCGTGGCGGGGCTTCCGCCGTTCGCCTCGAACCCCGCCACCGCGAGGGCCCGGTACACCGCGTAGTCAGCGGCCGGGTCGGCGGTCAGGGTCCAGGGCAGGGCGCCCACATGACCGTCGATGTGGACCAGCTGGGCCATCGCCTCCAGCCATCGCTCGCCGCGGACCAGGAAGAAGACCAGGAGGTGGCGGACGTGCGCCAGCATCGGATCGTCGGGACGGGCCGACCGCACCGCGAACAGCGCGCCGTGGACCGCCTTCGTGACGACCTCGCTCTGGTAGAAGCTGCGGACCAGGTTCACCTCGGGGAGGTGCTCGAAGACCGCGAACAGCGGCATGGCGGCCAGGAGCGAGCCCTGCGGGGCACGCGCGGCGGCCGACTCCGCGAAGGCGTACGCCAGCTCCCGCGAACCGTGCCACTTCTCGCACCAGTAGTGCAGGGCCGCCAGGTGCGCCCCCATGTGGGCGGGGGCGCGGTCGATGATCTTCAGCCACAGCTGCTCGAAGTCCGGCTGCGCATAGGCGAGCCCGCGGGCCACGGAGAGTTCGATGATGTACGGGACCGGGTCACCGGGGGCCAGCAGCGCGGCCTCCGCGCACGCCGACCGCGCCTCCTCCATGATGATCCGGAACTCGTCGGTGCCCGGCGTCGAGGTGCGCCACGCCTGCTGCACCAGGAACTCCGCGTGCACGGCCGCGCCGCCCGGGTCCTTGGGAGCCTCGGCGCGCCACACCCTCAGCCACTGGCCGCCCGGCATCTCGCTCACACCACCGGGCCGCTGCATCAGCTCCAGGGAAGCGGCGCCGGCGAAGGCCTGCACACGCTGCCAGCGTGCCTCGCCCTCCGTCTCGGTTCCGGCCAGGAGCTGCGAGGCCGCCCGGTAGTCCTGGGCGCGCTGCACCACGTCCAGGACATCCAGCAGGTCCTGGTCGGGGCCGGGCATGCGCACGTCGAGCTGCTCCTGGCGCACAAAGCCGTAGTCCGCCGGGTCCGCGGCGTCCGGGTCGCCCGGCGTCACCAGCTGAATGCCCGAGCGCCGGCGCCTGACGACAGGCAGCAGGACCATGCTGAACAAGGCCAGCGCCATCAGGACCCAAAGAATCACCATGCGTCAAGCGAACCAGACGGGTCGGACACTTGGCCAACCTGGTCGCCGGCCTGTGGGCGACCCGCCGCCTCCCGCGGCCCCTGGCCGCCCTCCGCCGCCGGTCCGGCTGCCGCGCCGCCGCCCGCCGGGCACGGCCCGCCTCACCAGCACACCTGACCGTACGCCGCTGTCCACCGTCCATGCCGCGGGCGCACTACCCTCGGTGCTCATGAGCGACAGGCATATCAGTCAGCACTTCGAGACCCTCGCGATTCACGCGGGGAACACCGCCGACCCCCTCACCGGTGCGGTCGTCCCGCCGATCTACCAGGTGTCGACCTACAAGCAGGACGGCGTCGGCGGGCTGCGCGGCGGCTACGAGTACAGCCGCAGCGCCAATCCGACCAGGACCGCCCTGGAGGAGAACCTCGCCGCCCTGGAGGGTGGCCGTCGCGGCCTCGCGTTCGCGTCCGGACTGGCGGCCGAGGACTGCCTGTTGCGTACGCTGCTCGCCCCGGGCGACCACGTGGTGATCCCGAACGACGCGTACGGCGGCACGTTCCGTCTCTTCGCCAAGGTCGTCTCGCGGTGGGGCGTCGAATGGTCGGTCGCCGACACCAGCGACCCGTCCTCCGTACGGGCCGCGCTCACCCCGAAGACGAAGGCCGTGTGGGTGGAGACCCCCTCCAACCCGCTGCTCGGCATCACCGACATCGCCGCCGTCGCCCAGATCGCCCACGAGGCGGGCGCGAAGCTCGTCGTGGACAACACGTTCGCGACTCCCTACCTCCAGCAGCCCCTCGCGCTCGGCGCCGACGTCGTCGTGCACTCTCTGACCAAGTACATGGGCGGCCACTCCGACGTCGTGGGCGGCGCGCTGATCACGGACGACCAGGAGCTGGGTGAGGAACTCGCGTACCACCAGAACGCGATGGGCGCGGTCGCCGGCCCCTTCGACTCCTGGCTGGTCCTGCGCGGCACCAAGACGCTCGCCGTCCGCATGGACCGGCACAGCGAGAACGCCGCCAAGGTCGCCGACATGCTCACCCGGCACGCGCGCGTGACGCGCGTCCTGTACCCGGGGCTGCCGGACCACCCCGGTCACGAGGTCGCCGCGAAGCAGATGAAGGCGTTCGGCGGCATGGTCTCCTTCCAGGTCGAGGGCGGCGAGGAGGCGGCCGTCGCGGTCTGCAACCGCGCCAAGGTGTTCACGCTCGGCGAGTCCCTGGGCGGTGTGGAGTCCCTCATCGAGCACCCGGGGCGCATGACGCACGCCTCCGCCGCGGGCTCGGCCCTGGAGGTCCCCGCGGACCTGGTCCGTATCTCCGTTGGCATCGAGAACGTGGACGACCTCCTGGAAGACCTCCAGCAGGCCATCGGCTGATTCCTCCGGGCCCTCGTCCCTCTGGTCGCTCGCTTCTCGCTCCGCCGGCGGGTCACCAGTCGCTGACGGGTGGAGTCGTCGTCGACGGCGGCTCCACCCAGGGCCGTGCGACCGACGCCCAGATCACGAAGGCAAGGGCCGCGGCGAGCAGCGCCAGCCACAGCACGCGGCGCGTCGCCGTCCCACGGCGCAGCATGCGTATCCCGCGGCGCACCGCCTCCGGGTACAGGTCGGGCGGCACCGTGGGAGGCGTCTGCTCCAGCATCCGCCGCACCATCGCGTCACGGTCGGGCACCCTCATCCGTCACCCCGTTCCCCCGCCGAAGGGCCGGGCCTCATGCGGCCCGGTCACGACGGCACCGCTTTCGCGAGCGCCGCCGCCGTACCGGCCGGCGGGTGCAGCAGCGTGGCCATGGCCCTCGCACAGATCGCGCGCACCCGATCGACGGGCAGACCGAGCAGGGCGGCCGTCTGCTCCTCCGCCACGCCCTCGTACATCCTCAGGACCAGGACGAGCCGCTCCCGGGGCGACAGGGACGCGAGCAGGCCGCCCGGGCCCCGGCGGCGCCGGCCCAGCGCTCCGAGACCGCCGAAGGTGCCGAGGCCCCCGTACTGGTGCCATGCCTCGCGTGCGAAGCGGGTGGCCAGATGCTGGCGCGCCCGGTCATAGGGGTCGTCACCGCGCAGCCGGTCCCAGGAGGCATACGTCTGGGCGAGGGCCAGCGCGATCAGGCGCCGCGCGCGCGGGTTGTCGTCCGGCGCCTCCGCCGTGAGGAGAGTGGCGGCATGCAGCAGCCGCCCGGCCGCGCCCGCGACGAACGCCTCGAATTCCCGGGCACGGCGGGCTTCCTGGGACGCACGCCGTTCCTGCACCGCGCCTCCCGCCTTGAGGGCGACCACCGACCATGAAAAAGAGCAGGGTCGAACAGGTCTCCCGTCGCGTGCGGAAGCGGCGGCACGGCCACGGCGGAGGGAGCGTGTACGGCGCGCCGGTCCGCGTACGACAGGGGTCCGGTCTCATATGAGACCGGCGGTGCCCCCGGGGTCAAGAGCCGGGGCGTGCTCGCCCGCACGGGCGGCCGGGGAGAGGACGCAGTGCGTGCGGCGAGCGGTGTACGAGGTGTGCGCCCCGTGGCTCAGGAAGCGGGCTGCGCCTCGGCCCCCGGAATCCTCTGCCGGGCGGAGAGGGCCGCGTTGAAGCGCGTGAGCAGCGTGCAGAAGTCCGTGCGCTCCTCGGGCGTCCAGTCGTTCGTCAGTTCGGCCATGAGCTGCCGCCTGGAGGACCGCACCTCTTCCAGGCGGGACAGCCCGCGCGGGGAGAGCTGGAGCACGACCGCGCGCCCGTCCTCCGGGTGGGAGGTGCGCTTGACAAGTCCGGTGTCCACCAGCGGGGCCACCTGCCGGGTGACCGTCGACGAGTCGATGCCCATGCTCGCGGCGAGCGCCTTGACGCCCATCGGGCCTTCGTTGTCGAGACGGTTGAGCAGCAGGTATGCGGCACGGTCCATGGAGTTGCGCACCTGCCCCACCCCGCCGAGCCGTGTCTGCTCGGCGCGGCGCGCGAACACCGCGACCTCGTGCTGCAGCGTGTCCAGAAGACCGGGGTCACCGACGGTCGTCATGTCCATCGACATTTCAGGTGTTGTGGGCATGGCCGGGGGCTCACTTCATGCGTGGGGAGCTGGGTTGGGGGACAGGGTACGCGGCCGGAGCGCGGGCCGTACCGGCGCTGCGCAAACCCGTTCCACGGCTTGGTCACACCCGATGCGGGCGGGCGTGAACTGCGAGA
The DNA here is from genome assembly GCF_040644155.1 of Streptomyces sp. NPDC047022. Classification (NCBI taxonomy): domain Bacteria; kingdom Bacillati; phylum Actinomycetota; class Actinomycetes; order Kitasatosporales; family Streptomycetaceae; genus Streptomyces; species Streptomyces sp. NPDC047022. The sequence goes on from NZ_JBEYVV010000016.1 coordinate 27,292, forward strand.
CTGGTGGTCATGAGGTACAGCACGGCCGGCTCCTTGCCCATGGTGACGCTGGACGACGTACGCGGCGCCCAGAAAATGCTCTCGGGGATCGCTCGCATCACCGCCATGGAGGGCAGCAGATACCTGTCCCAGCTGGTCGGCGCCCCGGTGCACCTGAAGTGCGAGAACCTCCAGCGGACCGGGTCGTTCAAGCTGCGGGGCGCCTATGTGCGCATCGCGGGGCTGCTGCCCGAGGAGCGGGCGGCGGGCGTCGTCGCGGCGAGTGCGGGCAACCACGCGCAGGGTGTCGCCCTCGCCTCCTCGCTGCTCGGTGTGCGCTCCACGGTCTTCATGCCCCGGGGCGCCCCGCTGCCGAAGATCAGCGCGACCCTCGAGTACGGCGCCGACGTACGGCTGCAGGGCCAGGTGGTGGACGAGACGCTGGCCGCCGCGCAGGAGTACGCCGCCGACACGGGCGCGGTCTTCATCCACCCCTTCGACCATCCGGACATCATCGCCGGCCAGGGAACGGTGGGTCTGGAGATCCTGGAGCAGTGCCCGCAGGCGCGCACGATCGTCGTGGGTGTCGGCGGCGGAGGGCTCGCCGCGGGCATCGCGACCGCGGTGAAGACGCTACGGCCGGACGTTCGGGTGGTGGGTGTGCAGGCGGAGGGTGCCGCCGCGTATCCGCCCTCGCTGGCGGCCGGACACCCGGTGGCGGTGCGCAACCCGGTCACCATGGCTGACGGCATCAAGGTGGGGCGGCCCGGCGACGTGCCCTTCCGGATCGTCCAGGAGCTGGTCGACGAGGTCCGCACGGTGCCGGAGGACGCGCTGTCCGCCGCGGTGCTGCTCTGCCTGGAGCGGGCCAAGCTGGTCGTCGAGCCGGCGGGCGCGGGCCCGGTGGCCGCCCTGCTGAGCGACCCCGGCGCCTTCGACGGCCCGGTGGTGGCGGTGCTGTCCGGCGGCAACGTCGATCCGGTGCTGCTGCAGCGCATCCTGCGTCACGGCATGGCCGCGCAAGGACGCTACCTCGCCGTCCGGCTGCGGCTGACGGACCGCCCCGGCGCTCTGGCGACGCTTCTGGCGGCGTTGTCGGCCGCTGACGCCAACGTCCTGGACGTGAGCCACATCCGGACCGATCCACGGCTCGGGCTCACGGAGGTGGAGGTCGAACTGCACCTGGAGACCAAGGGCCCGGAACACTGCACGGAGGTCGGCCAGACGCTGCGGGAGGCCGGGTACGTGGTCATCGACTGAGGCCGGGTACGCGGTCATCGACCGGGGCCGGGTACGCGGTCATCGACCGGGGACCGGTGCGACGTCGAGTGCGCGGAATACCCTCTTGAGTGACGCGATACATCGCGTTATGGTTTCCGTCGAGCCATCTGCTTGCATTCGCATCCGCACCGGGGCCGTGCTGCCGCATGCGGGTAAACCCCTCGAACGCGAGGCGTCCCACATCGTAGGGTCGTTGCCTCAGCGCTCACCCCCACCTCCCACTCCTCAACCCCTGACTCCCCGACGACGTGGAGAAGTGATATGCCAGGCGCCATCTATGCCGAAGGTCTGGTGAAGACCTTCGGTGACGTAAGGGCTCTGGACGGCGTCGACCTCGACGTCCCGGAGGGCACCGTGCTGGGCCTGCTCGGGCCGAACGGCGCGGGCAAGACCACCGCGGTCCGCTGTCTGACGACCCTGTTGCGCCCCGACAGCGGCAGGGCGACCGTCGCGGGGATCGACGTGCTCAAGCACCCGGAGGCCGTGCGCCGTTCGGTCGGTCTGTCCGGGCAGTTCGCCGCGGTGGACGAGTATCTGACCGGCCGCGAGAACCTCCAGATGGTCGGGCAGCTGTACCAGATGAGAGCGAGGGCGGCCAAGCAGCGGGCCGCCGAGCTGCTGGAGCAGTTCCACCTCACGGACGCCGCCGACCGGCCCGCGAAGACCTACTCCGGCGGTATGCGCCGCCGTCTGGACCTCGCGGCGGCCCTGGTCGTCCGGCCGCCCGTGATGTTCATGGACGAGCCGACGACGGGTCTCGACCCGCGCAACCGCCAGCAGCTCTGGGAAGTCATCAAGCAGCTCGTCTCCGGCGGTACGACGCTGCTGCTCACCACCCAGTACCTCGAAGAGGCCGACCATCTGGCGCACGAGATCTGTGTCGTCGACCACGGCCGCGTCATCGCCCGCGGCACCTCCGACGAGCTCAAGGCGCGCACGGGTGGCGAGCGGGTGGAGGTCGTCGTGCACGAGCGCGGGGACATCGAGACCGCGGCCGAGGTCCTGCGCGGCTTCGGCAAGGGCGACACCACGGTCGAGGAGCACACGCGCAAGCTCACGGTGTCGGTCACCGGAGGTGCCAAGCTCCTCGCCGAAGTCATCAGGGAACTCGACCGCCGGGGTGTGGAGATGGACGACATCGGGCTGCGCCGCCCCACCCTCGACGATGTGTTCCTGTCCCTGACCGGCCATGTCGCCGAGCAGGAGTCCGAGGACAGCGGCGCGGCCGAGGACCCCAAGGCCCGCATGCGCGCAAAGGAGGCCGCCAAGTGAGCGCCACCACCGACACCGTGCCCGCCGCGGTGCCCGCGAACCCCGTCGCGCAGTCCGTCCGCGACTCGTTGGTCGTCGCCAAGAGGAATCTGATCCGCATGGGCCGGATTCCCGAGATGCTCGTGTTCGGGCTGGTCCAGCCCATCATGTTCGTGGTGCTGTTCACCTATGTGTTCGGCGGCTCGATCCAGGTGGGCTCGTCCACCTCGACCCAGGCCTACCGCGAGTTCCTGATGGCCGGCATCTTCGCCCAGACCGTCACGTTCGCCACGGCGGGCGCCGGTGCGGGCATCGCCGACGACATGCACAAGGGGCTCATCGACCGCTTCCGCTCCCTGCCGATGGCGAGGGGCGCCGTGCTCACCGGTCGTACGCTCGCGGACCTCGTGCAGTCGGCGCTCACCCTCGTCGTCCTGGCGGTCGTCGCCGTGATCGTCGGCTGGCGCACGCACGAGGACTTCGGCAAGGTGCTCGCCGGATTCGGCCTGCTCCTGCTGCTCGGGTACGCGTTCTCGTGGATCGGCGCGCTCATCGGCCTGTCCGTGCGCACTCCCGAAGCGGCGACCTCGGGCGGCCTGATCTGGCTGTTTCCGCTGACGTTCATCTCGAACGCGTTCGTGGACGCGAACCAGATGCCGGCCTTCCTGCGCCACATCGCGGAGTGGAACCCGTTCAGCGCCACCGTGCAGGCGTGCCGCGAGCTGTTCGGCAACCTCCCCCCGGGCTTCAGGACGCCCGACGCCTGGCCCATGCAACACCCGGTGTGGGCCTCGCTGATCTGGTCGGTCGTGATCATCCTGACCTTCCGTACGCTCGCGGTCCGCAAGTACCGCCGGGCTGACGGCTGACGGCTGCCCCCGAGGAACGCGGACGCCCCCGGTGCCTCAAGGCACCGGGGGCGTCGTCGACAGGTGGGGCTCAGCCCTGGTAGGGCTCGGCCTTCAGGATCTTCACCGAGGACTTCTTGCCGTTCGGCAGCTCGTACTCCGCGTCCTCGCCGACCTTGTGGCCGATCACGCCGGCGCCGAGCGGGGACTGCGGCGAGTACGTCTCGATGTCGGCGCTCGCGTACTCGCGGGAGGCGAGCAGGAACGTCATCGTGTCGTCCTCGTCACCGTCGAAGGCGATCGTCACGACCATGCCGGGTGCGACGGTACCGTCGGCCGAAGCCGGAGCCTCGCCGACGTGGGCGTTCTCAAGGAGCTGGGTCAGCTGGCGCACACGGAGCTCCTGCTTGCCCTGCTCCTCCTTGGCCGCGTGGTACCCGCCGTTCTCGCGCAGGTCGCCCTCCTCACGCGCAGCGGCGATCTTGGCGGCGATCTCCGTGCGCGCAGGACCAGTAAGGTACTCAAGCTCGTCCTTGAGCTTGTTGTACGCCTCCTGGGTCAGCCAGGTGACGTTCTCGCTGGTCTGGGTCACAGGGTGCTCCTCGTCGGTACTGGGAATACAAAGCATCGCCCTACCCAGAAGAATGTTCCTCCACGGGAGGGCGAAACCACGAGCCTAACAATTCAACGGCCGAAGGGGGAGGACATAAGCCATCAGCATTCCATCAACCCAGGTCAGGGTCGTGTGAGAAGGGTGACGTCAGTCGGCGTGGCAGCCCAGCAGCTCCGCGGTGGTGCCCGGCGCCGTTGTGCGCAGCGTGACGACCTTGTCGATACGCGTGGCACGGCCGCCGAACCGGAAGTCCGCGCGCCCCACCTCGGTGCCGTCCGCGGCCTGTGAACGCAGGGTGCAGTAACCGGTGGCACCGGCGTCCTTGTGCACCTCCAGGTGGGCCTCGACCGTGTCGTGCGACGCCTGGAAGGTGATGACCTGCGCGCTGATCTTGTTCTCGACGATGTAGTGGTATGCGAACCAGCCCACGACGACAAGCAGCAGCGCACCCAGCACACTGCCGACGATCTTGAGGGTGCGGTCGGCCCGCTCGTCGGCGGAGCGGCCGTAGCGGCCCTCGGGAAGCCGCGCGCTGGCCGTGCTCATGATCGTCCTCTCGGCAGAACAGCGGGACGAATGTCCCTCGAGGGGTACTCCGGGACGGGGCCCGGAATTTTTCACCCCCTGATTCGGTCACTATAGAAGCCGCCCATTGCGCCGAATCACGCTGGGCGCCGACTTGCCGAGTTACTGAGGATGAGTCTTGACTGACCAACTGCGACTGATGGCCGTGCACGCCCACCCCGACGACGAGTCGAGCAAGGGCGCGGCCACCATGGCGAAGTACGTGTCCGAGGGGGTGGCTGTGCTGGTCGTGACCTGCACAGGCGGAGAACGTGGCTCCATCCTCAACCCGAAGCTCCAGGGCGACAAGTACATCGAGGAACACATCCACGAGGTACGCAAGAAGGAGATGGACGAGGCCAGGGAGATCCTGGGCGTCGAGCAGGAGTGGCTCGGCTTCATCGACTCCGGCCTCCCGGAGGGCGACCCCCTGCCCCCGCTTCCCGAGGGCTGCTTCGCCCTGGAGGACGTGGACAAGGCGGCGGGCGAGCTGGTCCGCAAGATCCGTGCGTTCCGTCCGCAGGTGATCACCACCTACGACGAGAACGGCGGTTATCCGCATCCCGACCACATCATGACGCACAAGATCTCCATGGTGGCGTTCGAGGGCGCGGCGGACACCGAGAAGTACCCGGAGCAGGAGTTCGGCGCGGCGTACCAGCCGCAGAAGCTCTACTACAACCAGGGATTCAACCGTCCCCGCACCGAGGCGCTGCACAACGCGCTGCTCGAGCGCGGCATGGAGTCGCCCTACGGGGACTGGCTCAAGCGGTGGGACGAGTTCGAGCGCGTCGAGCGCACGCTGACCACCCATATCCCGTGCGCGGACTTCTTCGAGATCCGGGACAAGGCGCTGATCGCGCATGCCACGCAGATCGACCCCGACGGCGGCTGGTTCCGCGTTCCGCTGGAGTTCCAGAAGGAGGTCTGGCCGACCGAGGAGTACGAGCTGGCGAAGTCCCTCGTGGACACCTCGCTCCCGGAGGACGACCTCTTCGCGGGCGTCCGCCGGCCTTGAGGGACAATGCCTGACATGAGCGCAAGCGCGAGCCTGGCAATGACGCACCTCGTCCCCCTCGCCGAGGTCGACCAGAACAAGGTCACCCCCGGTGTCCTCGGCTTCATCGTCTTCGCGGTGATGGCCCTGGCGGTGTGGGGCCTGATGAAGTCCATGAACCGGCACATGGGCAAGGTCGACTTCGCGGTGGACCGTGAGGAGGACGCCTCCGACGCCGCGGACAAGGCCGGGAAGAAGGACTCCGGCACAGTGGGCGGCGCGCCGAAGGCCCAGCGGGGCTGACGCTTTCCCGGGAGCCGCGGCCCGACACGGGGCGCGGCCCTTCCGGGACGGACGACCCGCGGCCCGCCCGTGTGCTGCGCCCGCGTGCCGCCCGCCCTCCGCCTCCCGCCCGGTCCGCCGCCGGGCCGCCCCGCCCTGCGCGCCCGCCGCCGTGCGCGCCGAAGGCCGTACGTGCTCGCGGCCGGGTGCGCGCACCGCCGGGATGAGCCCGCCGCCGGACGGACCCGGCCGGCTGCCGGGGGCCACCGGTGGTCTCAGCCCCGGGCGTCAACCTCCACCCCCATCACCTCCCGGGCGTGCCGGCCCGGCACCATGCCCAGACCCCAGGCCTGCCAGCCGCCCTCCAGGCTCACGCCCCGCTCCAGCAGCAGCCGGAACGCCCCCACGCAGTCGTCCAGCTTCTCGTCCCTCGCCGGATGCCCGGTCCGGGACAGCTGCGCCAGCTCCTCCTGGGCCACCGCCGTGCCCACCTCGATGCCGCCGGGGGAGGCGTAGGGAAGCAGAGTGCAGCGCAGGAACCGGGCCCAGTCCCCGCCCCTGCGGTCGCCGTACGACGTGAACAGGCCCACCGCCTCGTCGCACAGGGCCAGCGCCTGCTGGGTGCGCGCGTTTCCCGCGTCCACCACCGCCAGCTCCAGGCAGGTCCATGCCTCGCCATGGGCCACGCCGATGCGCTGGAAGTCCGCCCTCGCGTCGACCAGCAGCTGACGGGCGAAGCCGGAGTTGCGCAGGGAGCCGGTCCGAGCCGCCTGCTGGTCGCGGGTGGCCCGTGCCGAGTGGTGACGGGCGCAGGCCAGGCCGTACACGTCCCGCATACGGGAGAAGAGCGTGCGCGCGCGTTCCAGCTCACGGACCGCCTTGTCGAGGTCGCCCCCCTCTTCCAGCGCCTGGCCGAGGTAGTAACCCGTCCACGCCTCGCCGCGTGCGTCCTCGTTCTCCCGGTGGCGCGCGGCGGCCCGGCGCAGGGAATCGGCCGCCGCTGCGGCGTCCCCCGCGACCAGCCGGGCGCGGGCCAGCTGCGTCAGGGCCCAGGCCTCGCCGCGCGCGTCCTGGGTGCGGGTGTACAGATCCAGGGCCGCATGCAGTTCGCTCTCCGCGCGGGGAACGTCCCCGAGGCGCAGATCCAGCTGTCCAAGCTGGAAGTGGGCCCAGGCCTCGCCGTGCACCGACTCGTTCTCCCGGTGCAGGACCAGGGCGCGGGTGAGCAGGTCCAGCGCCGGTGCCAGACGCGCCCGGTCGCGCTCCACCGCCGCCAGCGCGTGCATCGTCCACGCGCGGTCCGCCGTCAGCTCGGGGGAGGCCTGGAGGTCCATCGCCTCGTGAAGCCTCGCCGCCGCCTCGGTGAGGTTGCCCTGGTGGTGGAGCGTGATGCCGAGGGAGCACAGCGCCCGCGCCGCCCCCGCGTCGTGATGCGCCTCCCGGTACAGGTCCACCACCGAGGCGAGCGTCGTGCGCGCCTTGTCCAGCTCGCCCAGCTGTCGCGCCGCGATGCCCGTACGCCACTGCACCGAACGCACCAGCAGCCCCTGGTCGACGGCCTGGGTCAGCTCGCTGATCTCGCCCAGGCGGTAGAGGTCGCCGCGCAGCAGACAGTAGTCGCACAGGGCGCCCAGCAGATTCATCACGGCCGCCTGGTCGACGCCCTCCGTGTGCCGCAGGGCGGCGGTGATGAAACTCGACTCGTCGTCCAGCCAGCGCAGCGCCGCGTCCAGGGAGGTGAAGCCGTGCGATCCGAAGCGGTCGGAGCGGGTCGACACATTGCCGTCCACCAGCCGCAGCACCGAGTCGGCCAGCTCCCCGTAGTTCACGATCAGGCGTTCCTGCGCGGCCGTGCGCTCGGCCGGGTCCTCCTCGTCCGCCAGCCGGGCCTGGGCGAAGGCCCGTACGACGTCGTGCAGGCGGTAGCGGTCGCCGCGTACGTGGTCGATCAGACCGGCGCGCGCGAGCGTCCGCAGTGACCGGGTCGCCTCCTGTTCGTCCGCGCCCAGGAGGGCGGCTGCCGCGGCCGCGCCGAGGGACGAACGCCCCGCCAGCGCGAGTCGCCGCAGCAGACGCCGCGAAGTCTCCGACTGGTCGGTGTAGCGCAGCCACAGGGCCCGTTCCACCGGCTCCACCGGACCGTACGCGCCGAGGTCCGCAGCCAGCCGGCGCGGGCTGCGCGGACCGAGGGACGAACCGGCGACGCGCAGCGCGAGCGGCAGCCCGCCGCACAGCTCCCTGATGCGGTCGGCGGCCTCGGCGTCGTACGGTCCCGGATCGTCCTGGGCCGTCGCCTTCAGCAGTTCCTCGGCCCCGGCGGCGTCCAGCGCCTCGACGGGCAGCTGATGCACGCGCGCCGGGAGGTCCTGGGGCAGGTCGAGGGGGCCCCGGGCGGTGACGAGGACCAGGCTCTCGGAACGCTCCGGAACGAGCATGCACACCTGCTCGGGATCACGGGCGTCATCGAGCACGACGGCGACCGGCAGGCCCGTCAGATGCTGGTGGTACAGCTCGCTCAGCCGCTTGATCTGCTGGTCCGGGGCGGAGCGCTCACGGAACAGAAGCTGCTCGCGGGGCGCGCCCAGCCGGTTGAGCAGATGGAGCAGGGCGTCACGGGTGGACAGGGGCCGCTCCTCGGCGCTGTCGCCGCGCAGATCCACCACGCACGCGCCGCGGAAGTGGTCCCTGAGCTCGTGCGCGGCACGGATCGCGAGCGCGGTGCGCCCGGAACCCGGGCCGCCGTGCAACACGACCACCGTCGGCTCGGTCTCCGTGCCGGCGCGGGCCGCCTGGACCCACTGGCCGATCTGTGCCAGCTCCCGGCGGCGGCCCGCGATCGGGCCCGATGCGTCGGGGAGTTGGTCGAAGGACTGCTCAAGTACGGTGCGCCTGCGGGCCGCCGCGCTCTTGTCGGTACGGCGCAGCTGGGGCGAGCCCTTGCGGGTGGTGGCGGAGGCGACGATCACCCGCTGCTGGTCGAGGAAGGGGCGGATGCCGCGTACGTCCAGAGCGGTCAGCCACTGAAGGCGCAACTGCTCCGGGCCGCCTGGCCTGCCGAGTTCTCCGGCGCGCCGGCTGGCCGCGGGCAGATGAGACGCGGTCACCTTCGCCACCGTGGCCGCGGCCCCCACGACCCCGGCGGTGGCGCCCGCGCCCAGCGCCGTGCCGCCGCCCGTGCCCAGCGCGAGGTCCGCGACACACGCCGCGACGGCGGCCAAGCCCGCCACCAGCAGCGCGGTCCCGGCCCCTGACTGCGCACAGCGCTGGCCGAAGCTCAGCCGCCCGGCCTCCGCCTCGTCGAGGGCGCGCGCATACGCCTCGTACTCCTCCCCGGCCGTCGCGGCCATGGCGTCGAGCGCTCCGCGCGCCCGCGACAGCAGCACGGCGCCGTCGGTGCGACCGCCCGACCGGCGCACCTCCTCCTCCACGGCCCGTGCCAGCAGCCGCTCGGCCTCCGCCCGATGGCCGTCCCGCATGTCACGTCCCCCTCCGGCGTCAACTCCGTTTCCACCCAGTGTCCTTCGAGTAGGGCGTGAGCGCGAGGGTGTGATCGGCGGGCATCAACCCTTCGCACGCTCGCTGCCCTGCCCCCGACCGGCCCCGACCCGGCCGAGGCGCGATGCGCAGGGGTCGTGGCCCGCAAGGGAAGCCGACGGGACGCGGGCGGCGCAGAGCCCTCCGGACCACGCCCGTCGGCCCCTGCGGTACCGCGCCGTGCCCGGCGCCGTGGGAGAGTGGAGGCGTGAACCGACTGGCCCATGAGACGTCCCCGTACCTGCTTCAGCACGCCGGCAACCCGGTGAACTGGTGGCCCTGGGCGGAAGAGGCGTTCGAGGAGGCGCGGCGGCGCGATGTCCCCGTGCTGCTGAGTGTGGGCTATTCGAGTTGCCACTGGTGTCACGTCATGGCGCACGAATCATTCGAGGACCCGGAGACGGCCGCCGTCCTCAACGAGCACTTCGTCAGCGTCAAGGTCGACCGCGAGGAGCGCCCCGACGTCGACGCCGTATATATGGAGGCCGTCCAGGCGGCCACCGGCCAGGGCGGCTGGCCCATGACCGTCTTCCTCACCCCGGACGCCGAGCCCTTCTACTTCGGGACGTACTTCCCGCCCGCCCCGCGCCAGGGCATGCCCTCCTTCCGCCAGGTACTCGAAGGGGTGCACCAGGCATGGGCGGGGCGCAGGGACGAGGTGGCGGAGGTCGCCGGGAAGATCACACGCGACCTCGCCGCACGCGAGCTGTCCTACGGGGACGCGCGGGCCCCCGGTGAGGACGAGGCCGCCCAGGCGCTGCTCGGACTCACCCGCGAGTACGACCCGCAGCGCGGGGGCTTCGGCGGCGCGCCCAAGTTCCCGCCGTCCATGGTCCTCGAGTTCCTGCTGCGCCACCATGCCCGCACCGGCTCCGAGGGCGCCCTCCAGATGGCGCGGGACACCTGCGAGCGCATGGCGCGCGGCGGTATCTACGACCAGCTCGGCGGCGGCTTCGCCCGCTACTCCGTCGACCGCGACTGGGTGGTGCCGCACTTCGAGAAGATGCTCTACGACAACGCGCTGCTGTGCCGGGTGTACGCGCACCTGTGGCGCGCCACGGGTTCCGAGCTCGCCCGCCGGGTGGCCGTGGAGACCGCGGACTTCATGGTGCGCGAACTGCGCACGAACGAAGGCGGGTTCGCCTCCGCGCTCGACGCCGACAGCGACGACGGAGGCGGGCGCCACGTCGAGGGCGCCTACTACGTCTGGACGCCGGCACAGCTCACCGAGACCCTCGGCCAGGAGGACGCCGAACTCGCCGCCCAGTACTTCGGCGTCACCGAGGAGGGCACGTTCGAGCACGGCAGCTCCGTCCTCCAGCTCCCGCAGCGTGAGGTCATGGCCGACGCGGAGAGGACCGAGTCGATCCGGCGACGGCTGCTCGCGCGCCGGGGGGAACGCGCAGCCCCCGGCCGCGACGACAAGGTGGTCGCCGCCTGGAACGGTCTCGCCGTCGCCGCCCTGGCCGAGACCGGCGCCTACTTCGACCGCCCCGACCTCGTGGACGCCGCGATCGGGGCCGCCGACCTCCTCGTACGGCTGCACATGGACGAGCACGCCCGCCTCACCCGTACTTCGAAAGACGGCCGTGCCGGCGCCAACGCGGGCGTGCTGGAGGACTACGCCGATGTCGCCGAGGGCTTCCTCACCCTGGCCTCCGTCACCGGGGAGGGCGTCTGGCTGGAGTTCGCCGGGTTCCTGCTCGACCATGTGCTCACGCACTTCACCGACGACAGCGGGGCGCTGTACGACACCGCCGCCGACGCGGAGCAGCTGATCCGACGCCCCCAGGACCCCACCGACAACGCCACCCCGTCGGGCTGGACCGCCGCGGCGGGCGCCCTGCTGTCCTACGCCGCGCACACCGGATCCGAACGCCACCGCATCGCCGCGGAGCGGGCGCTGGGTGTCGTGAAGGCGCTCGGCCCCCGTGTGCCGCGCTTCATCGGCTGGGGGCTCGCCGCCGCCGAGGCGTTCCTCGACGGGCCGCGCGAGGTCGCCGTCGTCGGTCCGGCAGTCGACGATCCGGCCACAAGGACCCTGCACCGTACGGCACTTGTCTCGACGGCCGCGGGCGCGGTGGTGGCCGTGGGCACTCCGGGCAGCGATGAGCTCCCGCTGCTCGCCGACCGGGTCATGGTGAGGGGCGAGCCGACGGCCTACGTCTGCCGCAACTTCACCTGCGACGCCCCGACCGCCGACCCCGAACTCCTCCGCAGGGCCCTGAACAGCTGAGACGTCCTGACCGGCCGCACCGGCCGAAAGCCCAAGTACTAGGCGCGGCTCGGGAACTCGGCGAGGGCGCGTTCCACGATGGCCTCCAGCTGTTCGTGGTGTGCGCCCTTCCAGTAGGCGCGACCGCACGCGGCGCACTGCGCGAAGACGTCATAGGACCGCCGGGTGCCGTGTTCGAGCTGGTCCACCACATCCTCCTTCGTGGCGTCGCGGAGCAGTCCGTTGCACGCGGTGCACCGCGTCCACGGCCGCAGCTCGGGCGCGAACCGGTCGAGCACGTCGCGAAGTTGGTCGTCGGGCCGGGTGCTGTATACATACGCGCCCGCCCACAGCTCACGGCGGTGCAGCAGACCCCGGTCGCGGCTGAGCATCACGCGCCGCTCTGCCGCCGAACGGGCCGCGAGAGCGGCATCGCCGATGTCCGTGGACTCGTACGCCGCGTCCACACCCAGCAGCCGCAGCCGGCGGGCCAGGGTGCCGAGATGGACGTCCAGGAGGAAGCGGAGCGGGGCGCCGGGCACCCGCTGGGGGCGCTCGACGGGGCGTACCTCGACCGACTCGCCGGCGGCCGGAACATGGGAGGGAGCCGAGTCACGGCCGTCCACGAGGAGCGCCCCGACCTCGGTCAGGGGCACACCCAGCGACTCGACGACATGGCCGAGTGTGGCGGCGCCGTCGGTGACGACCTTCGTGGCGCCCTCGCGTCGCCGGTGCGTGACGAAGAGCCCCAGCTCGGGGGCGAACGCGATATGGATCTCGGGTCCGTTCACCTGGTCAGGATGGCACGAGGAGGTGTCAGGGAGCCTCGGATTTCCGGCGCCCGAGACCGTGCTCCAGAACGTCCAGTGCGCGTACGGCGTAGTCGCCGAGGTCGCCCTCCTGGCCGTGCTCGGCCCAGTAGCGCGAGGCTTCCAGCAGTGCGCCGAAGACACCCATGCAGTACACGCGTACTTCGAGGTCGTCGGGGTCGCGTCCGGTGCGCTCGGCCACCACCCGGCACATCATCTGGCCGGACACGGACATGCTCTCGTTCATCCGGGCGCGGACCGCGGGCACCTCGACCATCAGCCGGCTGCGCAGCCGCATCTCGGCGGGTGTCTCGTAGTCGCCCGACATGCTGCGCCTGAGGGCACTGCGGATCACGTGCCGCAGCGAGTCGGGCAGCGGCTCGTCCGCGGGCCGCGCGCGCAGTTCCTCCTCCAGGAGCGGGTCGTACTCGTCGGTGATCACGATGTCCTCCTTGGTGGGGAAGTACCGGAACACCGTGGAGGGGGACACCTCCGCCGCCTCCGCGATCTGCTCGATGGTGGTCGCGTCGTACCCCTGTTCCTGGACCAGCTGGTACGTCGCCCTGCGGATCGCCATACGAGTCTTGATCTTCTTCCGCTCGCGCAGCCCCAGACGGGGTTCGGCGGCGGGGGTCGAGCGGTGTGCGGTGGCGGCCATGGTCGCCATTGTCAGGCATTCTCCGGGTCGGGGACCATGGCGGGGTCCGCCTCCGGGACGTGGGGCGCCGGGCGCGGGCCGGGGACGAGGGCCGCCGCGAGCAGTGCCGTGACCAGGGCGGCCATGCCGCCGATCAGGAGCACCAGGTCCATGCCGTGGACGTAGGCGGCGTTCGCGGAGGCGGCCAGGGCCCGGTCTCCGAGCCGCGCGGCGACCATATGGGCGCCGACCACGGAGTCTGCGGCGCTGTGTGCGGCCGTGTGCGGGAGGGCGGATATGTCGAGGCGGTCCTGGTAGGCGCCGGCGAGCAGCGAACCCAGCAGCGCGATGCCGATCGCGCCGCCCACCTGGCGCACGGTCATGAGCAGCCCGGAGCCGCTGCCCGCCCGGTCCCGCGGCAGTGCGCCGAGCGCCGCGTCCATGGCCGGGACCACCGCGAGACCGAAGCCGAGCCCGGCGATCGACAGCCACAGCGCGGTGAAGCCGTACCCGTCCCGCACCGTCGTACGGCTGCCGAGGAACGCGGCGAAGGCGAGCACCACGAGCCCCACGCTGATCACCGCGCGCGGCCCGAACCGGGAGACGAGCGGGGCCGCGCCCTGCGCCGCGACCAGCAGTCCGCCCATCATCGGCAGCATCCGCACCCCCGTGGCGAAAGCGTCATGGCCGAGGACCGCCTGGAGGTACTGCGGCAGGACGAACATCAGTCCGGACAGCACGAACATGACCAGGGTGGCGGCCAGCGTGTTGACCAGGAAGCCGCGGTGGGTGAACAGGGAGAGGTCGAGCATAGGGCGGGCGCTGCGCCGCTCACGCACGACCAGCAGCGCGATCAGTATCGCCGAGGTGGCGAAGAAGCCCAGGATCAGCGGGTCGCCCCAGCCGCGGTCCGGTGCCTCGATGATGGCGTAGATCAGGATGCCGAGGCCGGACGCGGTGAGCGCGGTGGACACGGCGTCGACCCTGGGGGAGCCCGGGTCGCTGGTCTCCGGCAGCAGGAAGACACAGGCGGCGATGCCGATCGCGGCCATCGGCACGTTGATCAGGAACACCGACCCCCACCAGAAGTGGTCGAGCAGCCAGCCGCCGACGATCGGCCCGAGCGGCAGCCCCAGGGCGGACGCCGCTGAGACGGCGCCGACCGCCTTGGTGCGCTCGTCGGACTCGAACAGCGAGGGCAGGACCGCCATCGCGAGCGGCATCACCAGTGCTCCGCCGACACCCATGACCGCGCGGGCGACGATCACCGACGTGACGTCGTCGACGAGCGCGCCGACCAGGGAACCGGCCAGGAACACACCCAGACCCGCTATCAGCATCCGGCGCCGCCCGAACCGGTCGCCGAGGAGCCCCGCCGGGAGCATCAGCGAGGCGAAGACCACGACGTACGCGTCCGCCATCCACTGCTGGCGGCCGGTGGAGGCGCCCAGGTCCCGGGCCATCGTCGGCAGCGCGACATTGAGGATCGTCATGTCGAAACCGAGCACGAGCATGCTCGCGACCAGGGCGCCGAGCGCCCACCAGCGACGCGGGTCCCGCTGACTCGTCGCGGTGTTCTTGATAGTCACCATGAAATGAGGGTAACTGTCAAAAGGTTGTGTGTGTCAATGGCGATTCACTCTCACGGGCAAGCGAAAAGGCCGCGGCTGAGAAGCCGCGGCCTTGGGGAACCGGCTGGGAGGGGGCGGGGCGCCTGACTACCCGTGCTGATACGCCACGAGAGAGATCCCGACGTAGTGCACGACGAACGCCGCGAGGGTGAAGGAGTGGAAGACCTCGTGGAAGCCGAACCAGCGGGGCGACGGGTTCGGGCGCTTGATCCCGTAGATCACACCGCCGGCGCTGTAGAGCAGGCCGCCGACGATGACGAGTACCAGGACGGCGATCCCGCCGGCGCGCATGAAGTCGGGCAGGAAGAAGACGGCCGCCCAGCCCATCGCGATGTAACAGGGTGTGTAGAGCCAGCGCGGGGCGCCGACCCAGAACACCCGGAAGACGATGCCGGCCGCCGCCGCACCCCAGATGCCCCACAGCAGCCACTGCCCCTTCGCGCCCGGAAGGAGCAGCAGGGTCAACGGGGTGTACGTGCCCGCGATGATCAGGAAGATGTTCGCGTGGTCGAGCCTGCGCAGGACGCCGTCCATGCGCGGGCTCCAGTTGCCCCGGTGGTAGAGCGCGCTGACGCCGAAGAGCAGACAGGCCGTCAGGACGTAGATGCCACAGGCGATGCGCCCTCTTGTCGAGTCCGCGAGAGCCGTGAGGACCAGACCGGCGATCAGGACCGCCGGGAACATGCCCAGATGCAGCCAGCCGCGGAGCTTCGGCTTGACCGGATGAAGCGACGGGAGCGCAATGGGACCGCGGCCGGCGTCCGGCGGGTCCATGGGCGCGTCGGGGACGGACGCAGTCATGGGCCGCATGGTACCTACGGAACCGTAAGTTAGGGATCAAGGTGCGACCGATATCACCCGTACCGTACCGCCCTGGTGGGCTCCACGCCACGGCAAAAAATCCTTCAGCTGAACCCTACGTGCACGCAAAGAATCACGGTGACACGTGGCGATCCTCACTTTGCTCAGGTGTGACGTCCTCTGGACAGATGGGCAAACTCGTCAGAGGATCAAATGAGTGCGGTCGGCACCGGATGAGCGGGCTACGAAGCATCCGGGCCGCGGCCCCCAAGGGGCACTCAACAAAAGAACCCCTCATCTAGGAGCAATCGTGGCGCGCGACATCGCGGCTCCCTCTACCGTCCCCACCCAGCACAAGGACCTGATCTCGTGGGTCAACGAGATCGCCGAACTGACGCAGCCGGACAGCGTGGTCTGGTGTGACGGATCCGAGGCCGAATACGAGCGCCTGTCTGAAGAGCTCGTCCGCAAGGGCACCTTCAAGAAGCTCGACCCGATCAAGCGCCCGAACTCCTACTACGCCGCCTCCGACCCGACCGATGTGGCCCGGGTCGAGGACCGGACGTTCATCTGCTCCGAGCAGGAGCAGGACGCCGGCCCCACGAACCACTGGAAGGCCCCCGCCGAGATGCGGGAGATATTCCAGGGCGACAAGGGCCTGTTCCGCGGTTCCATGCGCGGTCGCACGATGTACGTCGTGCCCTTCTGCATGGGCCCGCTCGGCTCGCCGCTCTCCGCGCTCGGCGTGGAGATCACGGACTCGGCCTACGTCGCGGTCTCCATGCGCACGATGACCCGGATGGGCAGCGCTGTGCTCGAGGAGCTCGGCGAGGACGGCCGCTTCGTGAAGGCCGTCCACACCCTGGGCGCCCCGCTGGAGCCCGGCCAGGAGGACGTCCCCTGGCCCTGCAACCGGACCAAGTACATCTCGCACTTCCCCGAGACCCGTGAGATCTGGTCCTACGGCTCCGGCTACGGCGGCAACGCCCTGCTCGGCAAGAAGTGTTACGCCCTGCGCATCGCCTCCGTCATGGCCCGCGACGAGGGCTGGCTGGCCGAGCACATGCTGATCCTCAAGCTGACGCCCCCGCAGGGCGAGTCCAAGTACGTCGCCGCGGCCTTCCCGAGTGCCTGCGGCAAGACGAACCTCGCCATGCTGGAGCCGACGGTCTCCGGCTGGACGGTCGAGACGATCGGCGACGACATCGCGTGGATGCGGTTCGGCGAGGACGGCCGTCTGTACGCGATCAACCCCGAGGCCGGATTCTTCGGCGTCGCGCCCGGCACAGGTGAGCACACCAACGCCAACGCGATGAAGACTCTGTGGGGCAACTCCGTCTTCACGAATGTGGCGCTCACCGACGACAACGACATCTGGTGGGAGGGCATGACGGAGGAGACTCCCGCCCACCTCACCGACTGGAAGGGCAACGACTGGACGCCCGAGTCCGGGACCCCGGCCGCCCACCCCAACGCCCGCTTCACCGTCCCCGCCTCGCAGTGCCCGATCATCGCGCCGGAGTGGGAGGACCCGAAGGGCGTGCCGATCTCGGCGATCCTCTTCGGCGGCCGACGCGCCTCCGCGGTCCCGCTGGTGACGGAGTCCTTCGACTGGAACCACGGTGTGTTCCTCGGCGCCAACGTCGCCTCCGAGAAGACCGCCGCGGCCGAGGGCAAGGTCGGCGAGCTGCGCCGCGACCCGTTCGCGATGCTGCCGTTCTGCGGCTACAACATGGGTGACTACATGGGTCACTGGGTCGAGGTCGCCAAGGACAAGGACCAGTCCAAGCTGCCGAAGATCTACTACGTCAACTGGTTCCGCAAGAACGACGAGGGCAAGTTCGTCTGGCCCGGCTTCGGCGAGAACAGCCGCGTCCTGAAGTGGATCGTGGAGCGCCTGGACGGCAAGGCCGAGGGCGTCGACACCCCGATCGGCATCCTGCCGACCAAGGCCGCGCTGGACACGAACGGCCTGGACCTCTCGGAGTCCGACCTCGAGTTCCTGCTCACCGTCGACAAGGAGGTGTGGCGCGAGGAGGCCGCCCTGGTCCCCGAGCACCTCAACACCTTCGGCGACCACACTCCGAAGGAGCTGTGGGACGAGTACCGCGCACTGGTGCAGCGCCTGGGCTGACGCCCTCCCGTTGACTCCGCGGCCGGTCCGACACTGCCCTGACCAGCGATGTCGTCACGAAGGCCGGTCGCGGGGACAAGCACCACACATGGGCCGGGGCCCCGCACAACGGCGTGCGGGGCCCCGGCCCATGTGCTCCCGTGCCCGCTCCCCGGGCTCAGGGGAGCGGTCCTCGAGACAGCGCGTGTGGGTCTCCTGCCGCCGCGCCTCGGTCTCACGCGGGGCCGCCGCGAGCCGGTCCGCCTCCTCGTGCAGAAGCGTGAGCCGGCGTTCCAGATGGCGTTCCGCAGGCTCCTGCCCGGGGGCCGGCCGGCTCCACCAGCGTGTGCGTACGTAGGTGTCGACGGCCTCCGGAAGGTCCTGGCGCACGGTTCGCGACAGCGCGTGCCCGCCCTCGGGATCCTGCGCGAGCACCTCGACCCAGCCGGGGTCGAGCGGGGCGGTCAGCAGCCCGGTGAGCTCGGTGAGCCGCCCGGAGGCGGCGGGCGGCAGCTCGTCCGCCAGATACGTCCGCGGTCTCTCGAAGTCGGTGCGCAATTCGTCCAGTTGCGCGGAGGGGTCCGGGAAGTCCGGCAGCGGCGGACGCTCCGGAGGGGCGATCGGCGCGCCCGCTCCGTACAGACCGGCGACGACGACGGGCCAGTACGGGCCCGCCACGCCCGTGAAGGTGAGCACGAGCCCCGCGATACCGCGGGCGCTCCCGGCGAGGTTCTTGCGGGACTCGGCGTAGCGCAGGACCTTACTGGGTAACCACGGATCTCCTTGAACGCACCGTCGAGCGAGCCCTCCCGGGCGTCGAAGAGACGCCCGCCGGTCAGGGTCGCGATGTGCTCCGGCTCCGACCGGTCGGAGCCGCCGAAGAGGATGGGGAAGACGGGGATGTTCCGCTGCCGGGCGCTCAGATCGCGGTAGAAGCCGTCGAAGTCCCCGGCCTTGACACCCGTGGTGTTCTCGCCGTCCGTCATCGGCACGATCGAGGTGAACGCGTCACGGTCGTCGCCGAGGTGCTCGTAGGCCTTCTCCAGGGAGGTGTAGATCGCCGTGTCGCCGTCGGCATCCAGGGCCCTCTTGTCCTGCCCTCGCGGCCCGCGACGACGGCGGTCACAACTCCGCCCGTCAGCAGTACCGCGAGGACGATTCCTGCGATTCGTCTCACGCGGGGAGCGCGCTCCCGGAACTCGACGTTCCTCCCGGCCGGGGATGAACCCCTGGCGACGGAGCCATCCCGGTATGCAACGGGAGCGGGGGGGTCCGGCGGCACGCGTGTTCAGGGCACGGGGGTGCCGGGTCCGAGGCCGAGCGGGAAGGGGGTCCGCCGCCCGTTGTGGAGGCGGGGCCTCGGCCGGGCCGGGAGCCGCGTCATGGCGCCCGGTCCGCGCGACGCTGCGGGTGCACGCGGACCGGGGCCGTCTCGGGGAGCCGCTTCGTGCGGCTCGGGGGCGTCAGCCGGTGGCGACCGGTGCCTTCGGCGCGGTCAGCGCGGCGCTGTGCGCGTCCATACGCTGTGCCGACAGGATCGCCGCCGCCGTGTCCGCGCGGGACGCGGCCACCACCAGGGCGCGGCCCGCCAGTGCGTGGGCCCGGCGGTGGAGGGCCGCGGTGTGCGGCTCGCCGGCGCGTGCGCCGCGGGGCGCGCGGACCGGCGGCGCTGCTTGACCGGGTTCCCGGCCGGGATCGGGCAGGGGGGAGCCTCCGCGCAGCCGGGCCACTTGCTCGGCGAGCCGCAGGGCGGCCGTGTCCAGCTCCTCGGCGGGTTCCAGGGCGCGCAGCTCGTCCGTCACCGCGAGCAGGGCCGCCAGATGCCCCGCGAGCTGGATGTCCAGCTCTTCCTCACGCGAGCGGTGCGGGAAGTCGGAGGTCGTGCCGGCCATCGAGTGCACCGACTTGGTGCGGATCGCTTCGTACATGGGACGGCCTCCTGTGCTCCGACAGGAAGCCATCCTAGCTTGGATTTCGTCTAAAGTTGAAGCTGATCGGAAAGTGCCTCTGATCGCGCGTCGCACCCGGGCGCGCGGGGCCGGCGTCAGGGCTGGCTGTAGCCGTCCAGGAAATGGCCGATGCGGGTGATCGCCGACGTCAGGTCGGCCACGGTGGGCAGTGTCACCACGCGGAAGTGGTCGGGCTCCGGCCAGTTGAAGCCCGTCCCCTGCACCACCATGATCTTCTCGCGGCGCAGCAGGTCGAGGACCATCTGCCGGTCATCCTTGATCTTGAACACCTTGGGGTCGAGGCGGGGGAAGAGATACAGCGCACCCCTGGGCTTCACGCAGGTCACGCCGGGGATCTGCGTCAGCAGTTCGTACGCCGTGTCCCGCTGCTCCTTCAGGCGCCCGCCCGGCAGTACCAGATCGTTGATCGTCTGGCGTCCGCTGAGCGCCGCCACGACGCCGTGCTGGCCCGGCATATTGGCGCACAGGCGCATATTGGCGAGGATCGTCAGCCCCTCGATGTACGACTCCGCGTGCGCCCGGGGACCCGAGACCGCCATCCAGCCCACCCGGTACCCCGCCACCCGGTACGACTTCGACATGCCGTTGAACGTGAGGGTCAGCAGGTCGGGGGCCACGGCGGCCGTCGGGGTGTGCGTCGCGCCGTCGTACAGGATCTTGTCGTAGATCTCGTCGGAGCAGACGAGCAGGTTGTGGCGGCGCGCGATGTCCGTCAGGCCCCGCAGCATCGCCTCGTCGTAGACCGCGCCCGTGGGGTTGTTGGGGTTGATGATGACGATCGCCTTGGTGCGGTCGGTGACCTTCCGCTCCACGTCCGCGAGGTCCGGCATCCAGTCCGACTGCTCGTCGCAGTGGTAGTGCACGGCCGTGCCGCCGGACAGCGAGACCGCCGCCGTCCACAGGGGGTAGTCCGGGGCGGGCACGAGCACCTCGTCGCCGTCGTCCAGCAGGCCCTGCATCGCCATCACGATCAGTTCGGAGACGCCGTTGCCGATGAAGACGTGCTCGACGTCGGTCTCGATGCCGAGGGTCTGGTTGTGCATCACGACCGCCCGGCGGGCGGCGAGCAGGCCCTTGGCGTCGCCGTATCCGTGCGCCGTGGAGACGTTGCGCAGTATGTCCTCGAGGATCTCGGGCGGGCACTCGAAACCGAAGGCGGCCGGATTGCCGGTGTTGAGCTTGAGGATGCGGTGACCTGCTGCTTCCAGCCGCGTCGCCTCCTCGAGAACCGGGCCCCGGATCTCGTAGCAGACATTGGCGAGCTTCGTGGACTGGATCACCTGCATGACCGCGAGCTTACGGGTGTGTAACGCTTCGCGCCGCGTGTTTTCCACCACGTGGGACGGGGGCGGACCGGCCTGCTACCGCCGGTAACTGCGCCGCCCGCCTCCCGGCACCCCCGGATTTCGCCTCACCTCCGTGCCGGCGGCGGGGTGAGCGGGGCGGATGCCGGGAACCAGGCGCCGTGCATCCATTCCCCCGTTCGAGTGCATCGGGCCGACTGTGGGCGGGCTCGCCCGGTGTTCCGGGGTGAGATGGCGTCGGCGCGGCCGAAAAGGGCTCCTTGTTCGCGCGCACCCCCACGCTCACAATGCGCATGACAATGCCAGGTGGCCGGAAAACCTCCGGCCGACCACGTCATCGCAAGCCCATCAAGAGGGGACCCCACATGAGAAAGCCTCTTGTTGCCGCGCTCTTCGCTCTGGCGGTAGCCGGAGCCGGAGCCGCGCCGGCGGTCGCGGAACCCCAGTCCGAGGCCACGGCACACACGGCGAGTGCGACAGCCAAGGCGAGCACCGGGACGCCTGCCGTCAAGGCCGTCGACTTCGCGGGCACCGTCTCGCTCAGCAACTGCTCCGGCTCCGTCATCCGCTTCCCGAAGTCGGCGGACGGCGACCCGGCGCTCGTGCTCACCAACGGCCACTGCCTGGAGACCGGCTTCCCGGACCCCGGCGAGGTCATCACCGGCCAGTCCTCGAGCCGCTCCTTCGGCCTGCTGAACTCCTCGGGCAGCAGGGTCGCCACGCTCCGCGCCAACAAGGTCGTGTACTCCACGATGACCGACACGGACATCACGATCTACCAGCTCACCCGCACCTACGCGCAGATCAAGAGCTCCTACGGGATCAGCGCGCTCACCGTGTCCGACACGCACCCGGTCGCCGGGACCGCCATCAAGGTCGTCTCGGGCTACTGGAAGAGGACCTACAGCTGCAACATCGACGGGTTCGTCTACCGCCTCAAGGAAGGCGACTGGACCTGGAAGGACTCGGTCCGCTACACCTCCGCCTGCAACACCATCGGCGGAACCTCCGGGTCGCCCGTCATCGACACCGGCACCGGCAAGGTCGTCGCCGTCAACAACACCGGCAACGAGAACGGCGAGCGGTGCACGGTGGACAACCCCTGTGAGGTCGACCAGAACGGCAATGTGACCATCCACGAGGGCATCAACTACGCCGAGGAGACCTATCTGATCCCGGCGTGCTTCGCCGGCGGCAACACGCTCGACCTCAACGCGAGCGGGTGCACCCTGCCCAAGCCGTGACACGCGTGACACGGCTTGGGCCATGACACGGCGCGGGCCGTGAACGGCCGTGATGGCTCGACGGCGGGCGGTCACAGGGGAGTCCTGCGGACCGCCCGCCCCGCCAGCACATCCGTCCGCAGTCCGTCCTCGATCACGAAACGGCCGTCCACCAGGACGTGCGGGATGCCCCTCGGAAGGGCGCGCGGCCGCTCGGAGCCGGCTCCCGCGGCGACCGTGACCGGGTCGAACAGGACCAGGTCGGCGCGGTACCCCTCGCGGACCAGACCGCGGTCCGGCAGCCGCAGCCGGGCGGCCGGGCGGGACGTGAGATGGGCGACGCAGTCCTCCAGCGACAGCACCCCCAACTCCCTGACGTACCGGCCGAGATAGTGCGGAAAAGTGCCGTACGCGCGAGGATGCGGCTTCGCGCCCTGGAGGATGCCGTCCGAGCCGCCGGTGTGGGCCGGGTGCCGCATGATCGTCCGCACGTTCTCCTCAATGCCCACGTGCTGGAGGACCGCCGGGCCCAACCGGTCCTCGATCAGCAGCCGCCGCACCGTCGTCCACGGGGCCTCGCCGCGCAGCTCCGCCGCCCCGCGCACGGTCCGGCCGACGTACGACGCCAGCGCCGGGTCGCTCACCCCCGAGATCTCCACGGTGTCCCAGTCGACGGGCACGCCGTGGCAGCCCTCGGAGCCGACGGCCTCCATATGGTGCCGGATGCGCTCGGCCGTGGCGTCGTCGGCGAGCCGCGCGAGGGTCTCCTCGGGGCCGCCCTCGCTCGCCCAGCCTGGCAGCAGCGCGGCCAGCGTCGTACAGCTCGCGGTGTAGGGGTATGCGTCCAGGGTGATGTCCGCGCCCGCCGCCAGCGCGGCGTCGAGCAGGGACAGCAGTTCGGGAGCGCGGCCCTCGTTCACGCCGAAGTTCAAGGTGGCGTGCGCGAGATGCAGCGGGCATCCCGCCTCACGGGCCAGGGCCACCATCTCCTCGTACGCCTCCAGGGCCCCCGCCCCGTAGGAGCGGTGGTGCGGGCAGTAGTAGCCGCCGTAGGAGGCCACCACCCGGCACAGTTCGGTGAGTTCCTCGTTCGTGGCGTACATGCCGGGCGCGTAGGTGAGCCCGGAGGACATGCCGACCGCGCCCTGCTCCATGCCCTCCGCCACCAGCTGCCGCATCCGCTCCAGCTCCCGGGGCGTCGCCTCCCGGTCCTCCCAGCCGACGGCCAGCATCCGGACCGTGCCCTGCGGGACGAGATACGCGGCATTGACCGCGATGCCTTCGTCCAGGCGGTCCAGGTACTCGCCCACGGAGCGCCAGGTGAAGTCGATGTCGTCGCCGTACCCGTGCCAGCCGGTGATCGCGCGGCGCACCTCGGCGAGCGTACGGTCGTCCACCGGGGCGTACGACAGCCCGTCCTGCCCGATGACTTCGAGCGTCACACCCTGCGCGGCCTTGGCGCCATGGTCCGGGTCGCGCAGCAGGGCCAGGTCGCTGTGCGCGTGCATGTCGATGAATCCCGGGGAAAGGACGAGGCCCTCGGCGTCCAGCTCGCGACGGGCGTCGGGGCGCTGGCAGCCGGCCGCCGCGGCCTCCTTGACGATCGTGACGATCCTTCCGTGGTCCACGACGACGTCGGCGCGGTAGGAGGGCTCCCCGCTGCCGTCGACGACGTCCGCGTCCCTGATGACGAGCTCGTCCACGCCGGGCCTCCTGATGGCTGGAAGGACTTCGAAGACATCTTCGACCAGCAGGGCGCTTCGGCACATCGAGAACTCCGCTCCACTGCCCCTCCCGGCGACCCTCCTGAAGTGATACCTTCACGAAGGAATGTTTTGGAGTGCGGCGCCAAGCCGGGCTCAGGAGAAGGAGGTTGCGGGAATGACGGTGATGGCAGACATGAGCGCCGGGGCGCCGACCGCCCGCGTACACCAGCCCGCGTATCTGGTCTTCTGCGACGTCGACGAGACACTGATCAACTGCAAGAGCATGTTCGAGTTCCTGCGGTTCCAGCTCGTGCGGCGCTTCGGGGAGGAGGGCGAGGAGCGCTACCGGAGGATCCACGGGGACATCAGAAGGCAGTCCGCCGAGGGGGCGCCCCGCGAGGTCGTCAACCGGTTCTACTACCGTTCCTACGCCGGTGAGAGCGTGGCCGAGATGACCGCCCTCGGGCGGGAGTGGTTCTCCCTCGCCATGGCGGACCCCGGCTTCTTCATCGCGTCCACGGTGGCCGAGCTGGACCGGCACCGGGCCGCAGGCGCCGAGATCGTGCTCGTCTCCGGCTCCTTGCCGCCGTGCCTGGAGCCCGTCGCCCGGCACGTCGGCACCCGTCACGTCCTGTGCACCACCCCGGACGTGGCCGAGGGCCGTTACACCGGCGAGGTGCCGGAACCCGTGATCGGGGAGGGCAAGCGAGCGGCGGTGCTGCGGATGCTCGCCGAGCATCCCGGAGTCAACCCGCTCGACTGCTACGCCTACGGGGATCACCCTTCGGACTTCCCCATGCTCGACTGTGTGGGCCACCCACGGGCCGTCGGCGACGACCCCGTCGTACGAGGCTATTCCGCCCGGCGTGCCGAGCGGGCCGGAGCCGCCGCCCCGGGATCCGGGGCCTCCGGAGCCTTCGCCCTCGGAGCCTCCGGGTGTGCGATCGCCTGCTGGTCCATGGGCCGGGACGAGCACTCCGCGGACTGTTCCGGCCGGTGCAGCCTGCCGCTGGGCTGAACAAGGTCCGCCACGACCGGTGCCGGGGGACGGTGCGGGCCCCGGCCCCCGTCCCCCGACACCGTGTACGGGATCAGTCGATGCTCCGGCAGATGTGCGGCTCCAGTCCTGCGTCGTCCGCGTCGCCCGCAAGACGCAGGACGGGGATCCTCGCCTCCGGCCCGGTGCCGAGCGGATGATGCCGGCGGCCGGCGTGCCGGGCCGAGGTGATGGTGCCGTCGGTGAGGCCATGCGGTCGGCGGCGTGCTGGAGCGGTCGGCGTGCTCATCTCGATTTCTCCTGGGTGCTGGTGCTGGTGCTGGTGCTGGTGCTGGTGCTGGTGCGGTTGCTGGTGGCGGTTGCGTTCTTGTCTCCGGTGGTCGTTCCGGCTTCTCTTCGCCGCGGCGCTCGTCTGCGCCGATGCGCCGGGTGCGCTGGTCGCTGCCGAGGTCCGGCGGGCGCCCGCTCCGGCTACCTGGCCCCCGCCAGCGCGGGCTCCCGTGTCGCGGCCTCCGGGACGAGCGAACCGGTGTGGATCCTGGCCGGGCGGGCATGACGGGTCGGGGCCCAGCGGAACAGGGCCGACCCCACCGACATGCCGCCGCCGAAGGCCGACAGGACGGTGAGATCGCCCTCGGCGAACAGGCCGCGGCGGTGCACCACATCGAGGGTGATCGGCACGGAGGCGGCACCCGTGTTGCCGTGATGGGCCAGGGCGAGATGCATCCGGGCGGTGTCCAGGCCGAGCGCCGG
This sequence comes from Streptomyces sp. NPDC047022, assembly GCF_040644155.1. Classification (NCBI taxonomy): domain Bacteria; kingdom Bacillati; phylum Actinomycetota; class Actinomycetes; order Kitasatosporales; family Streptomycetaceae; genus Streptomyces; species Streptomyces sp. NPDC047022. Next base: position 52,800 of record NZ_JBEYVV010000016.1, read on the forward strand.
CCAGACCTCGGCCAGCATCACGCCGTTCGCCTGATGCGGGACGAAGTGGCGGACCGCGCGGCCGGGTACACCCGCCCTGACCAGGAGTGCCTGGATCGCGCCCGGCAGGTTTTCGTGCACGAACCCGCGAACGCCGCGCCCGTCCATGGTGAACCAGTGCGCGCCCTCCGCCAGCGTGTCGGCAGACGCGGGGCGCCTGCTCCCGCCGGCCGGCACGCTGATCAGCCGATGCTGGTCGCCGCGCGTGGTCAGGCTGGTGGTGATGCCGCCGGTGCCGGCCGGTACCGGGCCGAGCACGACGGCACCGGCGCCGTCGCCGAACAGGATGGCGCTCTTGCGGTCGGCCGGGTCCAGGATGCGGGAGTAGACGTCCGCGCCGATCACCAGGGCGTAGGGCCCCTGCCCGGCCGGCCGCTCGGGGTCCACCGCGTCCGCGCGCAGCATGCGGTCCGCGGCCGTGAGCGCGAACATGAAGCCGCTGCACACCGAGTTGACGTCGAAGGCCGCGGCGCGACGGGCGCCGATGAGGTCCGTCACGATGGCCGCCGTGGCGGGCTGGGGGTGATCGGGCGTGGAGGTGGCCACGACGATGTACGAGATCTCGTCAGCCGTCAGCCCCGCCTGCTCAAGTGCCCGCAGGGCCGCTCGTGCGGCGAGGTCCGAGGTGGCCTCGTGCGGGGCGGCGCGATGCCGTCGTCGTATGCCGGTCTTGCGTTCGATCCACTCTGCGGTCACCCCTGCCGCCTCGCCGACCTCCGCGTTGCCGACGACCGTGTCGGGCAGATAGGAGCCGGTGGCGATGACGCCGATCGCGGTGTTCATGGTCTCTCCTGGAGTCGGGGTCTCAACTGATCTGTGACGGGAGCCGGCCGGTGACGAACATCAGCCGGCGGAGACTGTCGTGAACTCGCCGAAGCTCGGGCCCCGCAGCTTCAACTGGGCGTGGATGTCGCCGCCGAGGCCGAAGTGGCCGATGGCGCCGCCGTAGTTCTGCTGGTAGCTCATCCAGAGCACCACCACGTTGATCACCCGGTTCGAACCGGGGGTGCCCGGCGCCGGGAAGGGGTTGGGCAGGGTCGCCCGGTAGTGGGCCATGCCGTTGCTGTCGCTGATGAACGCGTTGGGCACGCCCAGTGGGCCGGGGCGGGTCGGGCCCGCCGGGTCCAGGTCGTGCTCGCGCAGCGACATCACCGTGTAGAGGCTGTCCGGGATCAGGCCGGTGAAGGCGAAGGAGAAGTCGGCGCTTCGCCGGTGCTGCGGCAGATGCACCTCCAGCTGGCCGCGCGCCTTGACCCACTGGCCCAGCGTGATCGGCTCACGCACCTTCGGGCCGTCCTCCTCCCGCAGGTCCGGGATGGGGGCGCCGTGCAGCGGATAGCTCGGGCGGCGCACGTCATGCGCGTCGGGGCGCTGTTCCGGGGCGAAGAGCATCGGGTAGTTGTTGCAAGGCAGGGGAAGCGGGAGGGTGTAGAGCTGGACCTGGGCGTCCGGTCCCGTGAGGTCGGTGAGGTCCAGCTCGCGGACGATGTCGTACGGCAGGTTCTGCCCGAGCGGAGGCAGCGGGCTGTCCGGGGAGACCACCGAGCCGCCCCACGCGGAGACGGTGCTGCCGTCGGGCCCCGAGCGGTTGACGCGGCCGATGACGACGAAGTCGCCGTTCTCGTCCACGATCTCGCTCGGCGGGTACAGCGGCCCCTGCGTGGTGACGCTCAGGTCGTAGGTCCGGGTCATGGGTGCGGCGGCGACGGGTGCGGCGGCCACTGGTGTGAGGGTCATGTCGGGTGCTCCTTCGCCGGGGTACGGCCGATGCGAACGGCCGGCCGCGGGACCTTGCCCGTTGGACAGGTGAACCGCGGCCGGCCGTGGGGTGGACGGTGGGATCAGGCGGCGGTGACGCGCTCGTAGATGCGGGTGTACAGGCCGTTGTCGCCTCCGGTGATGTAGGTGTCCCCGGCTTCGCGGACGATCTGCTGGTAGCGGGGGGAGGTGAAGGCCTCCATGTACGTGGCCGGGTCCGCGTCGAAGCCGGACACGAACATCACGCCGGGCTCGGTGCTGGCCAGCGAGTGGAAGGCCTGGAAGCTCTTGACCTCGTCGGAGGTGCGCACGACGTCGAAGATGGTCTCCTCGCGCCAGGCGCGGTACTGCCGGTAGACGCGCGGAACGACTTCGACGTGGCGCATCTGCACATAGCGAGTGTCGGGAAGGGGGCCGGCGGCCGGCTTGGGCGCCTCGACGAACTGCAGGAACTGGCGGCGGAAGTCGCCCTCGCCCAGCGGGCCGACGGCCTCCCACAGCTTCCACCAGTCGGAGCGCAGCTCCTCCATCCGCTCGAAGCCGTCCAGCGGTGCCAGCTCCAGCACGGAGTTGCTCTCCAGGCCGCGGTAGAGGACGCGGCCCGCGAATCCGGACGCGTCGTTGTGGCGCTGCCATGCCTCGGCGACGGCGTCGATCTGCTCGGGCTTGGCGAACAGCTCGGTGGCGGTGATGAGGGCGGCGGAAGCGGACATGATGGGTCTCCTCGGGTCTTGTGCGGGGGAAGTCGTCTGGATGTGCGCGGGGGGCGTGCTGCGAACGCCGGCGCGGCTCGCGGATGCCGGTGCGGCCGGCGGACGTCGGTGTGCTCAGGCGCCGACGAGCACCGGCTGCCGGCCGGCCGCGGCTCCGGCGGCCGTGGCCGCGGGCGATGCCGTGCGCACCGCGTGTTCGACGGCGAACCGGGCCCGGCGGTGCTCCTTGGCCTCGATGACCGGCGAGTCGAAGGCCGTGTAGGTCACGGTGGTGATCGAGGCGCGGCGGTCGGCCTGGTGGAGGGAGATCTCCGCGACGAAGGAGAGCCGGGCCGGGTCGTCGAGTTCGGCGCGGATCGTGCGGTAGACGATCGTGGCGTCGAGCGGGAAGAGGAAGTTCTCGAAGCCGGTGTTCATCGATTCGATGACGTAGTAGTAGGACCGGTCGAGGTAGCGGGAGGCGTGGTAACGCTCGCTGACCGCGAGGAACATCTGCCGGGCGGCCTCGACGGCGACCATTCCCTGGACGTGCTCCCCGGTCTGGTGGTCGAGGAGCAGCTCGTTGTCGTTGTGGACGCGCAGCGTCGCGGAGAACAGGTCCTCGCCGTCCCGCTCGAGGTCGGCGATGAGGGTGTTGCAGCTCTGGTGCTTGTGGGCCTCGCCCCGGTCGGCCAGGGCCGGCGTCCGCAGGTCGAAGTCCAGCCGCTCGGCGAGGCCGAGGAGCAGGGCCTGATCGCGGACGAGCTCCCACTCGTCGGCGGTGACGCCCTGGCCGGCCCGGACCCGGATCGGCTGGGAGTCCCAGGAGTAGACGCCAAGGCGCATCTCCTCGATGAGCTGTGTGACGGTGAGGACGCCCTCCTGCACGGCGAATCCGGCAAAACGGTCACCGACGACCAGCAGGGTGCGGGGAGTGGCTGTGGCTGACATGTGTATCTCCTTGGCGGGGCGGCCGGAACCCGACGGGGGCCGCGAAACGGGAGGAATGTCGAACAGGAACAGCTGACATACGGGGGCCTGCCGCCTCATCCGTGCCGGTTCTTCCGGGGTGGCGGGGCCGATGGGAAGACCGTAGGCGATGCGGAGGCCCCGGCACAACCATCTAGTTGGTTTTTCTGAACTATCCAGTTGGTTTTGCTGTGGACTAGGCTCGCCCCATGGCTGAGACACCCAAGGGACAGCAGACCCGCGCCAAGCTCCTGGAGGCCGCCGAGGCGGAATTCTCCGAGCATGGCCTCGCGGGTGCCCGCGTGGACCGCATCGCCGAGCGCTCCGGCGTCAACAAGCAGCGGATCTATGCGTACTTCGGCAACAAGGAAGCCTTGTTCGCGGCCGTGATGCACAAGGTGTACGCCCATATGTCCGAGGCGGTCCCCATCCCCACCACCGAGGAGGGGTTGCGCTCCTATGTGGGCGAGGTCTTCGACTATCACCGCCAGTCCGACCTGGTGCGGCTGCTGGCCTGGGAAGGGCTGCACTACCGGGATCGGCCGATCCTGGACGAGAAGGAGCGCGAGGCCTACTACGTCCGCAAGACTGCCGCGCTCAGTCTCGCGCTCGGCGTCGACGACCCCGCCGTGGCGGCCCGCGTCCTCATCGCCCTGATCGGCATCGCGTCCTGGCCGTTCATCGTGCCGCAGCAGCGCCGGCTGATGCTGGGGCCGAGCGGTGAGACGGAGTCGGGCTGGGCGCTGCTGCGGGCCAGCGTCGTCGCGCACGGGCACTCGATCATCGACAACGTGCTGGAGGGGGCTGTCTGAGGGGTCGTCGCATCGCCTGACCGGTAAGGGAGTTCGGGAAGTCCCGGGCTCCCTTTCTGTCGGCCGAAAGCCAAAACCAACTAGATGGTTGCGTCTGCTCGAGAACCCCGCTACCTTCTTCATCACCAGGCCGGACGCGCTCCGCACGGACCACCGGCCTTCTCTGGCCATCTTTCTGACATTCCCTCAACTTGTGGCACAACCATGCCTGTTGAGGCCGACGTGAAAGTGAGGACACCGTGGACAGCACGGCTCCCGCCCCTGTCATCGTCGTCAGCGGCGCCACCGGCGGCATGGGCTCGGCCGTGGCCGAGGAGCTGGCCCGGTCCGGCGCCACCGTCGTCCTGCTCGGCCGTGACGCCGCCCGGCTGGAGCGGACACGGGCCGGGATCGACGGCCGCACCGGCGGCGTCGGCCGGCTGGTCGCCTACGAGACGGACATCAACTCCACCGCCTCGGTCGACGCCACCGTCGCGGCCGTGGTCGCCGGGCACGGCCGCGTCGACGGACTGGTGCACGCGGCCGGGGACGGCCCGCTGGCCCCGCTCGACGAGACGACCGACGACATGTGGCAGACCACCTTCGACGGCAAGCTCATGGGCGCGGTCCGGCTCACCCGGGCGCTGACCGGCCCCATGACCGAGGCCGGCGGTGGCTCGGTCGTGCTGGTCAGCGGTGTCTTCCGCAAGGACCCCGACCCGCTCTTCCCGGTGAACAGCGCGGTCAACGCCGCCCTCGCGGCCTTCGCGAAAGCCGTCTCGAAGGACCTCGGCCGCCGCGGCATCCGGGTCAACGTCCTCGACCCCGGCGCCGTCCGCACCCCGCTGTGGGACGAGATCGCCCAGGCGATCGGCGACCGCACCGGGGCGACCGCCGACGAAGTCACCGCCCAGGTCGCCGCCCAGACCCCGCTCGGCACCATCGCGGACCCGGCCGATGTCGCCCGGCTCGCCGCGTTCCTGCTCTCACCCGCTGCCCTCCATGTCGCGGGCGCCGCGATCACCCTCGACGGCGGAGCCTCGGCCGGCTTGTAGGCCCCGTTCCGCCCGTCGACTCCACGGGGCGCACGCCATCCGGCGTCCTCGTGCCCGCACCCCCGCACCCCCGCAGGTCCTCACCTCTACGCCCGCATGCCCGAAGGAGCTTCGTCATGCCCGTCCTCTCCATGACCACCTGGCCGAACCAGACCGACGAGAAGTGCCAGGAGCTGATCGAGGAGCTGACCGCCACGGTCCACCGCGTCATCGGCGCGCCCCTCGACAAGATCACCGTCTACATCCAGGAGATTCCGCAGAACCGCTGGGGCGAGGGCGGAGTCCTCGGCACGAACCCCGAGTTCGCCGAACTCAGCCGCCGGCGTGCCGCGCCGGCCGATGCCTGACGCGCTGCCCGAGCCGTCCTTCCCCCCACCAACTCGGCCGCTTCCAAGGAGAATTCCCATGGCCATCCTGACCCGGTCCGCGCAGACCGGCCGGCGCCCGGTCGCACCGGCCGGTGAGACGCCCGCCGCGCGGCGCAGCTCCTCCACCACTGTCCTCGCGGCAGCCCTGCTCGCCTTCTTCGTGATCTCACTCGACGGTTCGGTCGTCAACGTCGCCCTGCCGGCCATCTCCCACAGCCTGCGCGGATCGATGGCCGACCTGCAGTGGATCGTGGACGGCTACACCCTGATGTTCGCGGCCTTCATGCTGTCGGCCGGTACGTTCTCGGACCGGATCGGCGCCAGCCGGGCCTACGCCTGGGGGCTCGCCGCCTTCACGGTGGCCTCCCTGGCCTGCGGTGTCGCGCCCAACCTGGGCACGCTGATCGGCGCCCGCATGGTGCAGGGCGGTGCCGCCGCGCTGATGGTGCCCGCCTCGCTCGCGCTGATCCGGCAGACCTACTCCGACCCGGGCAAGCGGGCGCGGGCCATCGCGATCTGGACGGCCGCCGGTTCCGTCGCGGTCGCGGTCGGCCCGGTGGTCGGCGGAATGCTCACCAGCGGGCTGAGCTGGCGGGCGGTGTTCTACCTGAACCTCCCGGTGGGCGCGATCGGCCTCGCCCTGCTGACCCGGATCTCTCCCTCGCCCCGCCGTACGGCCCCGGTCGACCTGGTCGGTCAGCTGTCGGTCGTGGTCTCCCTGGCAAGTCTGACCTACGCCGTGATCGAGGGCGGACGCGAGGGCTGGTGGAGCGCGGGTGTGCTGGGCACGCTGGCGCTGTCGGCGGTGGCCACGGTGGTCTTCGTGGTGACGCAGTCGCGGCGCGAGCACCCCATGGTGCCGCTGAGCATCTTCAGGTCCCGCACGGTACTGGTCTGCCTGGCGGCGGGCTTCACCATCAACGCGGTCTTCTACGGGGCCATCTTCGTGCTCGGCATGTACTTCCAGCAGGTGCGCGGTGCCTCTCCGGTCAGCACGGGCGCGATGTTCATCCCGATGTGCGCGCTGATCTCCATCGTCAATATGGCGGGCGTCAAACTGGGGGCGCGCAAGGGCGCCTGGGTGCCGATGACCATCGGGCAGCTCGTCATGACCGCGGGTTCGCTGCTGATGCTCACGGTCACTTCCCACACCTCGTACCTGATCCCGGTGCTGCTGCTGGTCCCGATCGGCCTGGGCGGCGGGTTCGCGGTGCCGTCGCTGACGGCGGCGATCCTGGAGAGCATCGACGGCGAGCGGGCCGGCACGGCGGCCGCGGTGCTCAACACATTCCGCCAGGTCGGCAGTTGCCTCGCGGTGGCGGCCTTCGGCGCGCTGATCGCGGACACCTCGCACTTCCAGCAGGGCTTCGACACCAGCTTCGTGATCGGCGTCGCGATGCTGCTGACGACGGCCGTGGCCACGGCAGTCCTGCTGTCCCGCCCGAAGCGGTCCGGCGGCAAGGCCTGAACTCTCCGCGGGAATTCCGGTTCCCGGGCTCCCCTCGCCGACCGCTCGGCCACCGTACGAAGACCCCGGCCCGGGATCGTTCCCGGGACCGGGGTCTTCGCATGCGCTCAGGCAAAGTGAAGATAAAATACCTTCACGAAGGAATGTAAATGCTCCATGATGGACGCATGCCCGTCATGGAGGACCGCACCGCACCGCACCGCCCCACCGAAACCACCCGCTCCCGGCTCGCCGGACTCCGGCTGTTAAGGGAACTCGCGCAAGAGGGCCCCGCCCCCGGCGCGACCGCCCGGCAGCACGCGCGCGGGGAGTTCACCGCCCGCGAGCGCATCGAACTCCCACTGGATCCGGGGGCGTTCGGCTGCGCCCTCGGCGAGGCGCACACCCCCGCGCTCATACGCTCGCCCGCCGAGCACCGCGACCTGCCGTCCCGCGAGCACGGGAACCGGCCGGTATGAGCGACGAGGCCGAGGTGTGCGTCCTGCGCGTGCTGCGCGGCGCTCCGAGCCCGGAGGAAATGGCCGCGGCCACCGCCGTACTGATGGAGCTGGCCCGGCGGACGCCTCCCGCGCGGGAGCCCGCGCCCTCCCGGGCCGCACCCACCTGGCACCGCCCCGCCCTGACCGCGCACCGCGCCCCCGCATCGTGGTGCCACCGACCCGGAGGAACACCATGCCCGTGATCCAGGCCCCGCAGGCCACGAGCCACGACAACCGCCCCACCGCCCACGCCGCCACCTACTCTCTGGCGGAGGTGGTCCGCATCAGCGGCCTCGACGAGGAGACACTGCGCTGGTACGAGGACCAGGGCCTGATCGAGGGTGTGCAGGAGGACCCGTACGGTGGCCGCGCCTACGGCCCGGTGCACCTGCGCTGGCTCGAATTCCTCGAGCACCTGCGCAGTACAGGGATGCCGCAGGACCGCATGGGCCGCTACGTCGAGCTGTACCGGGCGGGCGACTCGACCCTCGCCGCCCGCCGCGGGCTCCTCGAGGCGCACCGGGAAACGCTGCGCGACCGGTCCCGGGAGTTCGGCGCCACGCTGCGCTACCTCGACTGGAAGATCGGCTTCTACCTGGAGCGGGAAGCGGTACTTCTGCGGGCCGCCGCGTGAGCGCCGAGCGCGGTCGAGGCGTAGGCGGCGGCCACCGGCTCCAGGCGCAGCACACCGTGCGAGGCGGTGGTGTGCACATCCCGCCACAGCCGGTTGAGGTCGCCGCCGCCGTCGCGGACATGGGCGCCGCCGGTGCGGAAGAGGCGGTCCACCGCGTCGGCGAGCAGCCCGGCCGCCACGGCCGCGTCCCGCTGGTTGCCGGTGATGAGGGCCGAGGTGACCGGCTCGGTGTCGGCGCGGCGGGCCGCACGCTCCAGCAGCAGGCCGGCCGCGTCGATGTGCGCCGAGGTCACCGCGAGGGTCTCGCGCACCGCCGCGCTGTCATGGTTGGGGCGCCCGCTGCCTGGCGCCGTCGCCGCGGCCCAGCGCGACCACACGGCCAGGGCCTGACGGGCGGCGCCCAGCGCCGGGGCGCAGAACATCAGGCCGCCGGCCAGGAGTGCGGGGGCGGTGTGGCAGCGGGCCAGGCCCGGCGCCTCGCCGCCGCGCATCAACGTGGCCTGGGGGAAGGAGCGTTGGTGCGGGACGAAGGCGTCCCGCACCACGGCGGTGTGACTGCCGGTGCCGCGCAGCCCGGTGGCGTCCCAGGTGTCGCTGACGTCCACGGAGCGCGCCGGTACGGCGAACACGCGCACCCGCCCGCCTTCCTCCGCCGGTTCCGGCGCGGCCACCAGCACCCACTGGGCGCTGTCAATTCCGCTGACGCAGGCCCAGGAGCCCGACACCAGCCAGCCGCCCGCGACCGGCCGGGCCGACCCGGCGGGCGGCATGAGCGCGGCGACGATCCGCACGTCGGGGGAGGCGCCCCACAACTCGCGCTGCCCCTCCTCGGGCAACAGCGCCGCATAACGCCCGTGCGCGGCCCAGAGCATGGCGACCCACGCGGCCGATGTGCACGCGCGTCCCATGTCCGCCACCTCGGCGAGCAGGGTCTCGAACCTCCCCTCGGTGCCACCCCATCGGCGCGGCACGAAATGCCGGGCCAGCCCGGTGGAGGCCAGTGCGGCCACGACCTCCCCGGTCAGTCTGCCGTCCCGGTCGGCGGACCGGGCGTTGTCGGCGACCGTGTCCAGAGCGCTGGTTGAGGACATTCTGTGCACATCCTGTTCGGGATCCCGCACCAAAAAAGTGCGTTCAAGAAGGTATTATTTGATTCACCCTGGCCGCCCCCTCACCGATCCGAAGGGACGCACGATGGCGAAGCAGGCGCGCTCGCTCCGCACGCATGAACTTGTCCTCGACGCCGCCGCCGCCGAATTCGTCCGGCACGGCTACCCGCGCGCCAACCTCCAGCACGTGGCGGCCCGCACCGGATTGACCAAGGGCGCGCTGTACGGCCACTTCGCCTCCAAGGAGCACCTGGCCCGGGCGCTGACGGAGCACCTCGACACGGTGATGGCCGAGATCCTCGCGCGCCACCCGGCCACGGACCTCCCGGCGCGCGAGCGGCTGCGCGCACTGTGCCGTGCGCTGGCCGAACGCGTCGAGTCGGACCTGCGGTTCAACGCGGCGCTGCGGCTGGTGCTGGACGAGGCCCCGGCGGCGCCCGAACCCCCCAGGCTTCTGGCGGACCTGCGCGCGCTGGCCGCCGAGGTGGTGGACAGCGCGGAGGCCGGGGGCGTGCTGGAGAGCGCCGTACCGAGCCCGGCCCTGGCCGATCTCGCCACCGTGATCCTGGTGGGCGCCTACTACACGGCGCCCGATCTGGAGCGGCGAGGTCTGGCCGAGCGGGTGAGCGACCTGTGGGACGCCTCCGAGGACGGGGCTCAGGCGACCGAGGAGACGGGAACCCGGTGAGCGGTGCTCGCCGCGGCCGGACCGGCGGCCCCCCACCGGGCCCGGCAGGTGGCCAGCCGGGTGGTTCCCTGCATGGCGTGCAGCGTGAGGCGGATCGTGCCGGCGTTGACGTCGCGCTCGCCCACCACCAGGTCTATGGGCGCGTCCAGTTCACCGAAGGCCAGGCAGTCGACCTCCATGCCGAGCAGGGAGTGCACGGCCCCCGGCGCGGTGTCCCCGGGGTGCAGCAGCAGATGGCCGAGTTGGCGGAAGCCTTCCAGGGTGACCATCAGCGGCACGTGATCGCTGGGGTGGTCGAAGTAGATCGGGTGCTCGACGTCGATGAGCAACTGCCAAGGCGAGTCGGCGCGTTCGCGCACCAGCACGCAGTCCTTGGCGCGCAGTCGGCCCACCGCCGCCGGGTTCGCCCGCTGGAGCGGGCGCGGCGCCGAACCGGTCGTGGCGACGCCGCGCGGCTTGGCCCCCCTGCCGCGCAGCATCGCGTACCGCTTGTCGTCCACGGCGACGACGTGCAGGGCCCCACGGCCGCAGGCCTGGCCGCCCACCGTGAGGACGACCTCCAGACGCATGCCGTAACGATGCGGCGGACGGTTGCCGGTCCATACCCACCGCGCTTCCAGGACCACGGGGACGGGCTCGCCACCTATGCGCAGGGCGCCCGGGTCGGTGATCTCGAACTCGGAGTCCAGGCCGATGAAGCGGTGGTTGAGCGGCACGTCGTAGTAGGCGTGCGCGAGGTAGACCAGGGACTGCCGGATCGTCTCCATGAACAGCAGCGGGTCGCTGGTGCCGTCGCTGCCCGGAGAGTAGAGGGCGTGGTCGCGCGGCCACTGCGCGGCGACCAGGAAGCCGTGCTCACTGATGCGCACGGCATCGGTGAGGAAGACCTCGGCGATGGCGGCGCGGTGCACCATGTGCCGCGGGACGGCGCTCAGATAGCTGAGCTGCGGATGTCCGGGCCGCGCGGATGCCGCGAGGGCCGGTGCGAGGTGCCGTGGACGGAAGGTGTCGACGCGAGAGGTGGCCGCGCCTTGGGAAGTGGCGACAGGCTGATGCATGGTCTGGACCCCCAGTGAATGTATTCACGCAGACAGCAACATCGGCGCGACGGGTTGTGACCGCCGGGCCGCGATTTACAATACATTCCCGAAGGTATATTTCAAGCGATGATCAAGGATGCTGAAGTAGGGATGGACGCCATGGCCGAGGAACGCAGAGCCCCCAGGTCCCGGCCCGACCGGGGCACCGCCCCCCGTGACCGTGACACGGGGCTGAAGCAGGAACGCGCCGTGCGCACCCGCGGCCAGGTCCTCGACGCGGCGGCGGAGGCCTTCGCCGCGAAGGGCTTCCCCGCGGTCACGGTGCAGGACGTGGCCCAGCTGGCCGGGGTGACCAAAGGGGCGGTGTATTTCCACTTCGCCAACAAGGAGGCGCTCGCCCAGGCGGTCGCCGAGGAGTTCTACCACGTGCTCGGGGTCATCGGGCGGGAGGTGGAGGAGGCAGGACTGCCGCCGCTGGAGGCCGTGGCGGAACTGCTGGTGCGGACGGCTGTCGTCTTCCGCGACGACACGATGATCCAGGCGGGCGCCCGGCTGCAGATCGAACGTTCCCTGATCGGTGCCGAGATGCCGACGCCCTATGTGGGCTACACCGAGTCCGTCACGAGGTGGCTCCGCCAGGCCAAGCAGGAGATCCGGTGCCCGGAGGCCACCGCGCGCGTCCTCGTCTCCGCGTTCTTCGGCGCCCAGCACATCTCCTGGATCCTCAACGACCGCGCCGACATCGCGGACCGGGTCCAGGAGATCCTCGGCGCGGTACTGCCGGGGGCGGGCGCCGCGCCCGGCAAGGCCGCGGCGAAGGCCTGAGAGGGCCCGGCGCCTGCCCCGGACGGTCCGGCTAGAAGAACGTACGGACGTAGTCGACCACCGTGCCGTCCGCCTCGGCCACCGGGATCAGCTGCCACTTGTCGAAGGACGTGCAGGGGTGGGACAGGCCGAAGCCGATCCAGTCGCCCACCTCGACGTCCGCCTCGGGGCCGGTGCGCAGCCACAGATGCTGATCGGACAGGGCCGTCACCTCGATCCCGGCCGCCGGACGCTCGGCGCCGTCCCGGCGCACCGTCCGGGCCACGGGGAGATCGAGGTCGTAGGCGGCGTCCCGCTTGCCCGCGTTGACGAACGCCTGGTCCGGCGACGGCCGGGAGATCACCTGGGCCCAGAGCCGGAACGCGGGCTCCAGGGCGCCCTCCTCGGGCACCCGGTTGAACGGGGTCAGCCTGCTGTAGTGGACGTCGTCGTGTGAGACGTACGCGCCGGAACGCAGCAACTTCACAACGGGCAGCGAGAGTCCGGGGATGTCGGCGAAGGCGTCGGCGACCGCGTCGAACCACTCGCTGCCGCCCGCGCTCACGACGATCTCGTCGGCCCCCGAGAACCGCCCCGCCTTGTCGAACTCCACGGCGATGCCGATCATCCGGCGCAGCCACGCACCCACCCGCTCCGGCGAAGCCTGCGGCACCTGGGCCTCGTACCCCGCCACACCCACCAGGCGCAGCGTGTCCGTGCCCGCCACCGCGTCCGCGACCGCGGTGGCGTCCGCCTCCGTGCGCACACCGGTACGGGCGCCCTCGCCCGCGCCCAGCTCCACGACGACCTCCATCGGGCGGGCGGCGGCACCCCGCAGGGCGGCGTCCATCAGCTCCACGCCGCGCACGGAGTCGACGTAGCAGACAAAGCGGAAACCGGGGTCGGCGGCCAGTTCGGCGGCGACCCAGCGCAGGGCCGCGGCTTCGACCAGCTCGTTCGCCAGGAACACCCGCTGGATGCCGAACTGCCGTGCCACACGCACCTGGTGGGGAACCGCGAGGGTGATGCCCCATGCGCCGTGCTCGATCTGGCGATGGAAGAGCTGGGGCGCCATGGAGGTCTTGCCGTGCGGGGCGAAGGCGAGACCGTGGCGGGCCGCGTACGTCTCCATCAGGCCGAGGTTGTGCTGGAGGCGCTCGGCGGAGAGGGCGAGCAGGGGGGTGGTGAAGCCGCCCGTGAAGAGGTTGCGGCGCTGGGCGGCCAGCTCGGCGAGCGTCAGTCCCCCGGCGTCCGGCGGAAGCCCCTTGAAGCGGTGGTCGGCGCGTTCCGCCATGACAGCGGCGAGGCGTTCCGCGGCGGTGGCGGCGTCCATGAGTCCTCCTGGCTGGTGCGTCGCGCCTTGTGCGATGACCGGTGGCCGGGAAGGGCCGGCCGGGTCGGATCGTCCGGGGAAGAAGAAGGGAATATTGGTAACGATGGCGGGGGCGGGTGTGTCTGGCGCGGGATCTTCGACCATACTGCCCGCTGTGGAGCAGCGCATTGGTTCGAGCAGCCAGCCTCTGGACGGCGCCGGGGTCGACCCGGCCTTCATCCCCGGGCTCATCTCACCCGTGTCCGGCGACGGGCCGGAGGGCACCGGGCCCGACGACGAGCGGGTCACGGTGAAGGAACCGGTCTCCGACGCGGTTCCCGCCGAGGCGGCGGAAGCCGGAGAGCAGCCGGGCGAGGAGCCGGAGCAAGGGCCGGAGAAGGAGCCTGAGAAGGAGCCGGAGAAGGAGCCTGAGAAGGAGTCGGCCGTGAACGGCTCCGGGGGCGGCCCCGCCTTCGAGGCCTCCGACCGCCGCGCCCGGATCGTCGCGGACCGCAGTGGAGTCCGGCTCTGCCTTGACGATCAGGAGTGCGAGTTCCGCTGGGACGAGATCGGTGCCGTGGAGACGGAGACCGCGCGTTTCGGGAAGCGGTTCACGGTGACCGTGCACACGCCCGACCGCCGGTGGTACCCCATCGAGATCGACGCCGACTCCCGTTCGCGCTTCCCGGAGTGGGAGGCCCGGCTGGACGAGGTCCTGGACGCCTACTTCGAGGACGGCGAGAAGGAGGAGAAGGAGCTCGCCGCCCCCGGGCAGGTCGACGGCTGACCGCGGTCAGCCTCGCGAGTACCACTTCGCGTTCGTGACGACGGCCTCCAGTTGCTCCATCGTGAGCGCGGGGGCCTTGCGGGTCGCCGGGGTGTTCTGCGCGCCGGAGTTGAAGGCACTGATCACCACGCGGTAGCCGTCGGGGCGGATGGTGTCGACCGTCCACCACACGACACCCTTTCCGCCCTTCTCACCGGGCCGCTGGTGGGTGACGACCTTCATCCCGTCCGGCAGGGTCTTCGTGCCCGCGCCGAAGAGCTCGTTCTCGACATCCGACTGGTCGCCCTGGACATTGACCTGCACCAGGCTCTGGCCCTTGCCGTCGTCGAGGACCGCGTACCCGAACCCGGCGTCCGCACTGCTCTTCGAGACGACCCTGACGCCCTTGGGCAGCAGTGAGACGAGCGTCGACGACACCGAACCGCCGGGGACGCCGCGCGCCGGGGCCGGGTCGGGCGCGAAGGACGGCACGGGGACGGCGTCCAGGGCGCCGCGCCACTCGTGCGCGGTGGCGAGCTCCGTCAGCTGTCCGGCGGTGAGCGGAGGCACCTCCCGGGTGACGGGAGCGTCCTTCTCGGCTCCGGCGTTCCACTCCTGCACGCTCACGTGCTGCCCCGTGCGCGAGACGAGTTCAGCCGTCCACAGCTTGGTTCCGGAGCGGCTGTTCGGGTACTCGTAGCCCTTGAGGATCATGAGCTTGGAGCCGTCGTGCAGCATGGTCGTACGGCAGGTGTCGAAGGCGATGAACACCTTGTCCGGGCACTCGGTGGTCTGACGGGCCTCCAGACCGCCGGGCTGGATGCGGGAGAGGCCGACGGCGATGGCCGCGTCACCCTTGCCGTCGTCGTACACGACCTTGGCGAAGGGCGGCAGCCGGCCGTCCGTACCGCGTCCCTCCGTGTGGGTGAACCGCCCTTCGGGCAGCAGCTTTTCGAGGGTGTGTACGAGCGCGTCGCCGCTCACCCGCCGCGCGGGGGCAGGCGGCACGGGCGGGGACGATGTGCCGGTGGTCACGGACTGCTTGCCGCCCGCCTGGCCGCCGGGAAGCACCATCGCCCCGCCCAGTCCGACGAGCGCGATCCCGGTCACCCCGCCGAGTACGGCGAACTGGCGCCGCAGCACGCGACGTCGGCCGCGCGCTTCGCCGTGTGAGACCAGGTCGCGCCGAGGAGGTTCGAAGCCGCCCCCGGCGTGGCGCAGGGCCTCGGTGAACCGGGCCTCGAAGGAGTCGTTCGAGCCGTTGTCTTCAACGGGCATGGCAAAACCGCCGTTTCTACGGTGTGGCATGGCTGGTGGTGGGGGCCGAGGGCGGGTCAGGGTCTGGCGTACTCGCCCAGGGTGTCGCCGAGCAGAACGCGCAGCCGGGCCAGGGCGCGGACGCAGCGGGTGCGCACGGCGGCGGAGCTGGTGTTCATCGCCGCTGCCGTCTGCTCGACGCTGCGGTCCTCCCAGTACCGCAGGACGACCACGGCCCGGTCCTTGGCGGGCAGCCGCCCGAGAGCCTCGACGAGGGTGAGCCGCAGATGGGCGTCATCGGACGTGCCCGGCCCGGCGATGTCGGGAAGGGAGTCGGTGGAGCGCTCCTTGCGGCTGCTGTGCCGCCGCTGGTGGGCGAGGTAGGTACGGGTGAGGACGGTCTGGGCGTACGCGGCCGGGTTGTCGGCACGGGAGATCCGCACCCAGCGGACGTACACCTTGCCCAGGGTCTCCTGGACGAGGTCCTCGGCGAGGTGTGTGTCCCCGCCGGTGAGCAGACAGGCGGACCGGTACAGATGCCGGGCGCGCGCGGCGGCGAACTCCTGGTATGCGTCACTGCGCCCTGGTCTCATCGATTCCCCCGTTGCCCTGTCCCGTCATGTACCGCCCTCACCCCCTTGATGCGCCGGCCCCACCGGAATGTTTCAACCGTGTCCGGGAGCCTGGATACTTGATCGCGGTACGAGGCGGCGGACACGAGGGGACGACGACGATGCACCAGCCGGGGCACGGCCCGCCCGTACACGGTCACCCCGGGTACGGACATCCCGGGTACGGCCATCAGCCGCCACCGGCGGCCCCCGCGGGCTTCGGTCCGCCGCCACCGGCGTACGCACCGTATCCTCCGCCCCCTCAGGTCCCGTCACCGCCTTCGGCACCCCCGGGACCCGACTTCCTCGCTGCGGACCGTCACAACTCGGTGGTGGTGGACGCGGCGGGCGTCTCCTTCGAAATGGGCGGTATGACGGCGGACTTCCCGTGGCAGGTGATACGCGGCGTCCACTACGGGCCCGGCCCGGGGGACAAGGCGCTCATCGTCTCGGTGGTTCATGTGGACGGCAGGATGTACCAGTGCGGGGTGACCGCGAAGCCCCGCGAGAGACTGTCGGAGTGGTTCGGGCAACTGGCGTCGGTGCTGGGCCATTACCGCCCGACGGGCTGACGCACGGCAGACCGGCGTGCGGCCCGATCGGACCCCGCGTGCGCGGTCGTGGTGTCGAACCAGGTGTCCACCACGAGCAGCGTCGCCGTCACGGCGGCTGCCAGGGCTGGCCCGCGAGCCCGGTCTGATCGAAACGAGAGGTCCTAGCGCTGCGGCCGGAAGGGTTCACCGGCTCGCGGTGACGCGGGTGCGGTGCCGCCATGCTCGCTCGCACGACGCCACCGCACCTCACCTCTGTGTCATCCCCGCACCGTCTACGGCAGTGCGTGCACGTGCGGTCCCACCGTGTTCGACCACGCGTTGCCGGACGCCGCGTCCCAGTTGGTCGACCAGGTCATGGCGCCCCGCAGGCCCGGATAGGTCTTCGACGGTTTGAAGGAGCCGCAGCCGGTGCCCCGAGTCAGGCAGTCCAGGGCGTTGTCCACCACGGTGGGGGAGACATAGCCGCTGCCCGCCGCGCTCGTCGAGGCGGGGATGCCGAGACCCACCTGGGAGGGGGCGAGCCCGCCCTGGAGCTGGATACAGGCGAGGGCCGTCAGGAAGTCGACCGAGCCCTGGCTGTAGACCTTGCCGTCGCAGCCGAGCATGGAACCGCTGTTGTAGTACTGGGTGTTGACGACGGTCAGGATGTCCTTGATGTTCAGTGCCGTCTGGAAGTACCCGTTCGATGCCGACTGCATGTCTATCGTCTGCGGGGCCATGGTGATGACCAGCGAGGCTCCGGCCTTGGACGACAACTGCCGCAGCGCCTGTGACATATGGGTCGCGTCGAGGCCGTTCTCCAGGTCGATGTCCACTCCGTCGAACCCGTAGGTCTGCATCAGGGAGTACACCGAGTTCGCGAAGTTCGCCGCCGAGGCGGAGTCGTTGACCGACACCGTGCCGTTCTGGCCGCCCACCGAGACGACGACCTTCTTGCCGGCCGCCTGCTTCGCCCTGATGTCCGCCTTGAACTGGTCGACGGTGTATCCGCCGAGGCCGGAGGAGTCCAGGGTGAAGGACACGGCGCCCGGCGTGCCCGTCGCGTCCGCGAAGGCCACCGCGATGATGTCGTACTGCGAGGGGACACCGGAGATCTTCTGGACCGTCGCGCCGTTGTTGAAGTTCTGCCAGTACCCCGTCACCGCGTGCCCCGGCAGGGCTCCGCCCCCGCCGGACGCGGCCGTCGTGGCCGTCACCGCCTGGGACTTGGGCGACTCGCCCGCCGCGTTCGTCGCCGTCACCTGGAAGGAGTACGACGTCGAGGGGGAAAGGCCCGTCACGGTGGCGGATGTCCCCGTGCCGGAGGAGACCCTCGCACCGCCCTGGTACACGGTGTAGCCGGTCGCCTCCGGCACCGCGTTCCAGGACAGGGAGACCGAGGAGGACGTGGTGGACGCGACCGCGAGGCCCGCGGGGGCCGCGGGCACGGTCGGGGACGGGCCGCCCCCGCCTCCTCCGTCCGGCCCGTACACCGACACGTCGTCCGCGTAGTAGGCCGCCTGTCCGTACCAGCCGTGGAGATAGACGGTCACCGAGGTCGTGGAGGCACCGGTGGTGAAGGTGGTCGACAGCTGCTTCCAGCCCGTCGAGTCCGGGGTCCAGGTGGATACATCGGTGGTGCCCGTGCCCGTCGCCCCGAGGAAGGTGTAGCCGCCCTGCACCCAGGCGCTCAGCGTGTACGTCGAGCCGGGCTTCACCGTGACCGTCTGCGCGCACTGCGCGTAGTCCTGGCCCGCCGGGGTCGCCTTCAGCGCGGCCGAGCCGCTGTGCACGGGGGACGACACCGTCGTGCCGCTGCCGGCGGAGCAGGTCCAGTTGACGAGGCCGGACTCGAAGCCGCCGTTCCTGGCGTTGTTCGCGTCCGCGGCCACCGCGTGTCCGGCGGTCAGGGGGGAGAGGGCGAGCGCGGCGACGGCGGCCGCCGCGAGAGTCCGTCTGGGTCGGGGCATGCCTGGTACGCGGTCCACTTGAGCCTCCGATGGGGGGTGAGGTGGGGAGTTGGGGGAGGAGTGGGAGGTGTGAGAGGGGTGGGGGGAGTGGGGGAGTGGGGGCATTGCGGAACGGTGGCCACCGCCTGACCAAGAATTTGGTCCAGACCAATGGGGTTGTCAAGGGTTCCGGGCCGCCCTCTCGCGGCGCCAATGCCACGCATGGCGGGGCGAGTTGCGGCATATGCGCCTACTCTGTGTGGATCATGCCCCACCTTCCGTGAGGCGATCTTCCCGATTCGGTGTTGAGCGGGGCATGCCGTGGATATGGTGCTGGTGCAGGACGATGCAAATGGATGTCACAGGGGCCAACTGAGGCGGTGGTCGACCACCTCGCCGCAGTGAACGGGGTGGTGTGCAACCGTGCCGACCGCGATAGCAGTCACCAGTTCCGACCTGGTGCTCCCCCCGCTCGACCGGCAGACGCCGCCCGCCGCCGTGCAGCCACGGCCCACCCTCGAACAGTCCTTGAACGCCCTGCACGCGCTCATCGAGCACCATGGCTACGTCATCGCCGTGCACTCCACCACCGGGGACGACCCGGCGGTACAGCGGCTGCGCACCGTACGCTCCGTCCTGGAGAGCGACCGTGTCGCACTGCTCGGCGTCGATCTGCCACCGCTCGGACTCGCCCTGCTCGCACAGCAGTTACGCCAGCTGTCCGTCTGCGACGTCAGCCCGGGAGTCCTGGCGTCGTCCGCGCGGCTGCTCGCCCACTACATCTACGCGGGGGCGCTGCTCGGCTCGGTCGCCGGACTCGACCACGTCCCGGTCCCGCTCGCTACGCACGCCAAGTCATGGGTCCCGGGTGCCCAGTTCGCCGTACTCGCCCATCCTCGTCCGCAGCTCGCACGGGTGGGCCAGGAGGAGTTACCCGGTCCCGAATTCGGCACCCGGATGGTCGTCGCCGCCGGGCAGCCGCCCTCCGACTGGGTGACCGCCACCCTCGCTCCCGCCTGGCACGTCCAGGGTGTCGCCACCGTGCCCCTGCCCGCCCAGTCGACGCGTTGGTGGGGCACCAGCCGACTCGCCGAGTTCGCGGCGGGCCTGCACGACGTGTCCGTGCTCTACCAACTCGTCTCTTCCGTACGGCGTGAGATGTGCCGCTGGTGCGGACTCGAACTCATCGGCGACCGCTGCGGGTTCTGCGCCGCGCCCCTGTCGGCGCCGCCCGACCAGCCACAGCCGCCCGCCGTCGTTCACGCACTTCCCCGGGGCGCCACCTGACCCCGTCGCGCACCTCCCCGGCACGACCGACCGCATCCCGTACGGCGGTCCGTACGACCGCTCGACCGACCGCACGACTGCACGACCGCACGACTGCCCGGCCGCCCGTCCCCGCTCCGATCGAGGTTGTCCGCGTCATGAACTCACGCCAGCGCCGCGGCGTCATCCTGCTGGTCCTCTCGGCCCTCGCCGCCGTCGGCGCCTTCGCCGGGGTGCTGTCGGTGATCCGCGACGTGAACTCCAAGGTCGGCCCCGAGGTCACGGCGTACCGCCTCAGGAGCGACATCGCTCCGTACAAGGAACTCACGGCCGATCAGTTCCAGAAGATCTCCATGCCCAGACGCTGGCTGTCCACCACCGCCGTCACCAGCCTCGCGCAGATCCGCGGCAAGATCGCGGTGACCGGTCTGAAGGCGGGATCGCTGCTCCAGACCGACATGATCGTGGACCGGCCCGATCTCCAGCCCGGACAGCAGGAGATCGCCATCATGATCGACGCGTCGACCGGCGTCGCCGGCAAGATCGATCCCGGCTCACGGGTCAATATCTACGCCACCTTCAAGGCCGACAACGACAAGAGCAAGGACGAGTCCAGGCTCATCGTGACCGACGCCCGTGTCCTGGACGTCGGCAAGCTCACCGCGCTGGACCCCGGCCGGTCCAGCGACGACCGGCGGCGTGACGCCACCGAGGCCGTCCCGATCACCTTCGCGCTCGACACCGCCGATGCCCAACGCGTCGCGTACGCCGAGTCGTTCGCCGAGCACGTCCGGCTCGCCCTGGTCGCGGGCGGCTCCGGGACCGCCGTCGCACCCGGCGACCGCACCTACACCCTCGACAAGGACCACTAGGAGGCCGCGCATGAGGTCCGTACCGGCTCCCGGCTGGCCTGTCCCCCAGAGGGCCGGCCGATGACCATCCGAATCCTGCCCGCCGTCGGCGACCTCGACACGGCCCGCTCGCTCACCACCCTGCTGAGCCAGCTCCCCGACGCCGAGCCCGCCCCGCCCGTCCATGACTCCACGGCCCTGCTGGACACCCTCGCACGCCTGGCGGGCGACTCCCTCGACGAACTGCCCGAGGTCGTGCTCGTGCACGAGCGGATCGGGCCGGTTCCCGCGCTCGACCTGATCCGCGACCTGGTGCTGCGCTTCCCCGCGGTAGGGATCGTCCTCGTCACCGCCGACACGAGCACCGGCGTACTGACCGCCGCGATGGACTCCGGCGCCCGGGGCATCATCACGCTGCCCCTCGGCTACGACGCCCTCGCCGAACGCGTCCAGGCCGCCGCCTCCTGGTCGGCCGGCATGCGGCGCCACCTGAGCAGCGGCACCCCCGAGCTGTACGCCTCCTCGTCCGGCGGGACCGTGGTCACGGTGACGGGCGCCAAGGGCGGCGTCGGGGCCACCGTCGCCGCCGTGCACCTCGCGCTCGCCGCACGGGCCTCGGGCCGCACGGTCGCGCTGGTCGACCTCGACCTCCAGTCCGGGGACGTCGCCTCCTACCTCGACGTCCAGTTCCGGCGCTCGGTAGCCGACCTCGCCGGGATCGCCGACATCAACCCCAGGGTCCTCCAGGACGCGCTCTACGCCCACGACAGCGGCATCGGACTCCTCCTCGCCCCCGCCGAGGGGGAGCGCGGCGAGGAGGTCACCGACCGGGTCGCCCGCCAGGTCCTCGGCGCGCTGCGCGCCCGGCACGACGTGGTCGTCGTGGACTGCGGCTCCCAGATGAACTCCGCCACCGCGGCGGCCGTCGAAGTCGCCGACCACGCGCTGCTTCTGGTCACCCCGGACGTGGTCGCGGTCCGGGCCGCCAAACGGATGGTGCGCCTGTGGGACCGCCTCCAGATCCGCAAGGCGGAGGAGACCCTGACGGTCGTCAACCGCCACTCACGGAGCACGGAGATCCAGCCGTCCCTGGTCGAACGCGTCACGGGCACCCGCGTCGCCCGCGCCGCGGTCCCCGCCGCCTTCAGGGAACTCCAGTCGGTGGTCGACGCGGGGCGCCTGCAGGACCTCGATGCCCGCTCCACGGTGAAGCAGGCGCTATGGGTGCTGGCGGGCGAGCTGGGACTGGTGGCGGCGCAGGAGGGCGGGGGCGGCGGGCGGCGGCGCAGGGCGGCGTCCGACCGGGGTGCGCTCGGCCTGTGGCGCAAGGGCGGAGACCGGGGGTCGGTGACCCTGGAGTTCGCCGGCATGTTCCCGCTCGTCCTGGTCGTGGTGGCGCTGCTGTGGGAGTGCGTCCTGTACGGCTACACGTACTCGCTGGCGGGCAACGCGGCGGACGAGGCGGCACGGGCGGCGACCGCGGCGTACGCCGTGCACGGCGACACGGCCGGGGCGTGCCGGGCGGCGGGCGCCGCGCATCTCCCGGGCGCCTGGCAGGGCGCGCGGATCGAGTGCGCCCCGGACGGCCCGGTGATGAGGGCGACCGTACAGGCGGACGTCCCCCTGTTCTTCCCGGGCGTCGACCCGGGCTGGCGGGTGGACGGCAGCGCGGGTGCGGCGCTGGAGGGGGACGGCGGATGAGGCTCTCCTTCCGCGACCGCACGGCACCACACGCCGGACCCCGCACGGCCCCACCCGCGTCCCGCGCAGCGCGGGCCCTCCGTGGGAACGACCGCGGTGTCTCCATGCTCGAATTCGCTGGATTCCTCCCCATCCTCCTTCTCATCGGCATGGCCACCATCCAGCTCGGCCTCGTCGGCTACGGCATCAGCCAGGCCGGCTCGGGGGCGCGTGCGGCGGCACGCGCGGCCTCGCAGCACGGCGGCGACGGCGCGGCGGCGGGCCGGGCCGCGGTGAGCGGATGGCTGGACCCCCGGCCGGACGTGGAGCAGGGCGCCGACACCACCACCGCCACGGTCACCGTCCATGTCCCCGCCGTGATCCCCCTGTTCGGCGGCTGGGACGTGAGCCGCCACGCGACCATGCCCAACGACGACTGAGGCCGAACCCCTTCACGACAGAGAGGAGTTGACGACGGAGATGAGCCTGCGCTCCCGTATCGCCGCCCCCGACGACGGTGCCGTGTCCCGAGAGGACGGGCACCTTGTCGCGGTCTACCGCGCCAAGCTCCTCGAAGAGATCGACCTCGCCGAGATGTCCGGTCTCGCGACGGCCGAGCGCAGGGTCCGCCTGGAGCGTGTCCTCGGGCACCTCATCAGCCGGGAGGGGCCGGTCCTCTCCTCCGCCGAACGCTCCCAGCTGATCCGCAGGGTCGTGGACGAGGCCCTGGGCCTCGGCGTACTTGAACCGCTCCTCGCGGACGCCTCGATCACCGAGATCATGGTCAACGGACCCGACTCGATCTTCGTGGAGCGCGCGGGCCGCGTGGAACAGCTCCCGCTGCGGTTCGCCTCCACCGAGCAGCTGATGCAGACGATCGAGCGGATCGTCTCGACCGTCAACCGGCGCGTCGACGAGTCGAACCCCATGGTCGACGCCCGCCTGCCCACCGGCGAACGCGTCAACGTCATCATCCCGCCGCTCGCCCTGACGGGCCCCACCCTCACCATCCGCCGCTTCCCGCGCGCCTACACCCTGCCCGAACTCATCGGCCTCGGCTCGCTGGACGAGCAGATGCTGATGCTGCTCGCCGCGTTCGTCCGCGCCCGCTTCAACGTCATCGTCAGCGGCGGCACGGGCACCGGGAAGACCACCCTGCTCAACGCCCTCTCCGGGCTCATCCCGCCCCATGAGCGCATCATCACCATCGAGGACTCCGCCGAGCTCCAGCTCCAGCAGCAGCATGTGATCCGCCTGGAGTCCCGCCCGCCGAACGTCGAGGGCAAGGGCCGTGTCACCATCCGCGACCTGGTCCGCAACAGTTTGCGGATGCGCCCCGACCGGATCATCGTCGGCGAGGTCCGCGGCGGCGAGACCCTCGACATGCTCCAGGCGATGTCGACGGGCCACGACGGCTCACTCGCCACCGTCCACGCCAACTCCGCCGACGACGCGCTGATGCGTCTGCAGACGCTGGGCTCGATGTCCGAGGTCCTGATCCCCTTCGAGGCGCTCAAGGACCAGATCAACTCCGCGGTGGACGTGGTCGTCCAGCTCGCCCGGCACACCGACGGATCCCGCAAGGTCGTGGAGCTCGCGCTCGTCGTGTCGCACGGACGCGAACAGTTCCGCGTCACCACCGTGTCCCGGTTCGTGCCGAGGCCGCTCGCCCCCGACCGGATCGTCCGAGGCCACTTCGAGCACCTTCCCCTTCCGCGGCCGGTCGCCGAGAAACTGTACGGCGCGGGCGAAGCGCTGCCCCCGGCCTTCGGCGTAGTGGAAGCCGCCGACGCGCTGAACACGAGGCAGGCCATCGGATGACACCCGCCCGCGCCCCCGCCCCCGTCAGGAGCGAGCCATGAACGACCCCGCACTCCTCGCCCTCGGCGCCACCATGCTGACCGGCACACTCGCCGTCGCGGGCGTGCACCTGTACGCGTCCGGGCGCGCCCGGCGGCAGACACTCGTCGACCGGCTCTCCGGCGGTCCCACGGACCCCCCGCACACGGCGACCGGCCGGATGCGCCGCTTCACGGGCATCGACCGCAGACTGCGCCGCACCCGGCTCGGCCGAACCGTCCACGTGCGGCTCTCCGCGACCGGACTGGACCTGACGGCAGGGGAGTTCTGCGTCTACGTCACCGCGGCCGTCGTCGCTCTCTGGCTGATCGCGGCGACGTCCCTCGCCCCCTTCTTCGGGCCGATCGCCGGGTTGATCGGGGTATGGGGCGCGGCCATCTTCCTCAACTGGCAGCGGCAAAGGCGGATCGAGGCGTTCATCGCCCAACTACCGGACGTGGCACGCCTCCTCGCCAACGCGACGGCCGCCGGACTCGCGCTGCGCACCGCTCTCGCCATGGCGGCGGAGGAGCTGGAGGCCCCGGCGGGCGAGGAGCTGGCCCGGGTCGCCGACCAGCTCACGCTCGGCCGCTCCGTCGACGACGCCCTCGACGAACTGGCCGAACGCCTCCCGTCGCGCGAACTGATCGTCCTTGTCACCACCCTCGTCCTGGCCAACAAGGCGGGCGGCTCGGTGGTCAGCTCACTGCGCAACCTGACCAAGACCCTGGAGGACCGCAAGGAGACCCGGCGCGAGGTGCGCACCATGCTCTCCGAGGTGAACGCCACGGCGTTCACGGTCCCGCTGCTGGGCCTCGGCTCCCTCGTCCTGGTCAACTCCTCCCACGAGGGCGCACTCGCCCGTGTCACCGGTTCCCCGCTCGGTCAGGGCCTGGTGCTGCTCGCGCTCGGCCTCTACACGGTCGGCTTCTTCGCCATCCGCCGCCTCGGCAAGATCGAAGTGTGAGGGGGAGACCGTGCTGCTGCCCCTGCTCCTCGCCCTGCTCATGGCGGCCTCCGTCGCGGGCATCCTCCTCGGCGTCCGCATGATCCGCGCGGACGCGAAGCTCCCGGGCGACCTGGCGCTCGCCCTCGAGGTGGGAGCCACCCGTGTCTCCAGGGCGGGATCCGCGGTCGACCGTCTGGGCATGCGCTTCGCCCCGCTCGTGCTGCGCCTGATGGGCCCGGGCCGCGTGGACGCCAAGCGCCGCCGCATCGACATGGCCGGCAACCCCGGCGGTCTCACCGTGCACCGGTACGCCGCGCGCCGGGCGGTCTACGGTGTCTTCGGTGTCCTGATGGGCCTGGTCTTCCTGACCGGCGGTCACCCGCTGCTTGCCGCGGGCACGCTCGCCTTCGGGCTGCTCGCCGCCGACGCGCACATCTGGCAGGCCGTCCGTGAGCGCAAGGACGTCATCGACCGTACGCTCCCGGACTTCCTGGACGTCCTCGCGGTCGTCGTCTCGGCGGGGCTGGGCTTTCGCCAGGCCCTGGACCGGGTCGCCGAGAAGTACGAGGGACCGTGGGCGGACGAGCTTCGCATCACCCTGCGCCGGATGGACATGGGGGTCAGCCGCCGCCAGGCCTTCGACGAGCTGCGCAGACGCAACTCCTCCGAGCAGGTCGCCCAGTTCGTCTCGGCCCTTCAGCAGGGGGAGGAACTCGGCTCCCCGATCGCCGAGACCCTGATCCAGCTGGCCACGGACATGCGGCGCACGGACGCCCAGAACGCCCGCCGGCGGGCCGCGAAGACGATCCCCAAGGCCACGCTGGTCACCCTGGTCTTCATGCTCCCGGCCACGATGATCCTCATCGCAACCGGCATGTTCCTGGGCTCGGGTGCGGACTTCGGCTCGATTCTGGGCCGATGACGGACAGGTCAGGGCCGATGATGAGCAGCCGCGCCCCGCGCCCCGCCTCCGGGTACCTGGAGGACGACGCCCCGCCCCCGGCCGGCGTCCGCCTCCAGCTGGGCGCGCTGCAGTCGCTGTGCCGCCAGACCGTCGCCGTACGCCTCGCCATGGTGGTGGTCGGGGCGCCGTTCGCTCTGGCGCACACCCCTTCCCACGGTGCCTCCCGTTACGCGGTGCTCGCCGCAGCCGTCCTCGGCGTCATGACGTCGTACGCCCTGCTGCGCGACTGGGACCGGGTCGGCCCGCGCCTCCTCGCCCACCCCGAGCTGATGGCGCTCGACCTGCTCTTCGTCGCCACGCTCCTGCTGACCGCGTCCCCCGCCTCCCCTCTCGCCTACGCCACGGTCTGCACCCCGCTCCTGTCCGGACTGCTCTACGGCTGGCGTGGCGCGGGCATCCTCACCGGACTCCAGCTGGCCGTCGTCCTCACGGGCTTCCGAGCCTGGGAGCACCGCCCCGGCGCCGGCACCAGCACCCTGCTCGTCGCCGGATTCTGCGTCGCCGCCGGCGTCATCGGAGTCACCCTGCGCAATCTGCTCTTCCGCTTCGGCACGGCGAGCGAGGCCCTGTCGGAGGCGAACGCACGCCTCGCGGCGGCCCAGGCCGTGGAGTACGAACGCGCCCGGCTCGCCCGCGAGATGCACGACTCCGTGGCCAAGACCCTGCACGGCCTGGCCCTCGCGGCGGATGCCCTCGCCGCCTCGGCCGACGAGGGCGACCCCGAGACCCTCCGACGCCAGTCGGCCCTGGTGGCGGGCGCGGCCCGCAGAGCGGCAGCGCAGTCCAGGGACCTGTTGTCGGACCTGCGGCGCCGTACGGACACCGCGACCGCGCGCCTGGACCTTGCGGCCGAACTCGACGTCGTGCTCCACGAGTTCGCGGCACGGACCGCGACGCCGGCCGATGTGAGCGCACCGGGAACTCCCCTGCTCCTGCATTACCCGACGGCACGCGACGTCCTGGCGATCGTCTCGGAGGCGCTGGAGAACACCCATCGCCACTCCCATGCCACTCGCGTACATCTCGCACTCGACACCGCTCAGGGCACGGCCTTCGACCTCTCCGTCGAAGACGACGGCGTCGGCCTGCCCCCGGACACCGCGCCCGAGGAACTGGCGAGATCCGGCCACTTCGGGCTGCTCGGCATGACGGAGCGCGCAGCGTCCTTGGGGGGCAGCCTCAGCCTGGGCCCCTCATCGCTCGGCGGCGCCCGGATCGTGCTGCACGTCCCCCTGCCCGTCACTCCGCCCCACATCCCCCAAGAGGAGGCCGCACATGCCTGACCAGGCACTTCCCGGCCCGATCCTGCGCATTCTGGTGGCCGACGACAATCCGGTCGTACGGGCCGGCCTGGCCGCGCTGCTGGCCGTCCACCGCGACATCGAGGTGGTCGCGGAGGCGGCCGACGGCGGGCAGGCGCTGGCGTACGCCGTCCGGCACCGTCCCGATGTCATCCTGCTGGACGTCCGCATGCCCGGCACGGACGGCCTGACCGCACTGCCCGGCCTCGCCCGCCTGGCCTCCGTGATGATGCTGACGTACAGCAGGGAACCCGAGGTGGCGGCGGAGGCGCTGCGCCGTGGAGCCACCGGGTATCTGGTGCACGGCGAGTTCACGGCGGCCGAACTGGTGGCCGCGGTACGGGAGGTCGGGGCGGGGAGGCGCTGCCCCGTTCCGTCTGTCCTGTCCTCGATCGGCGGTTCCTACGAACCGAGGGAAACGCATTCGCACCTGCAACACGCTGTGGCACAGTCGCCGACGGCGCGGTCCGGCCGTGCGGGGGGTCCGCGACGGCGGGCCGCGGGGTGGCTGGACTTCGGGCTGAGTTCGAGGGAAGTGGAGGTCATGGATCTCATCGCGTCCGGTATGAACAACCGGCAGATCGCCGCCGCCTGCTTCATCAGCGAGAAGACCGTCAAGAACCACATCAACCGCATCTTCGCGAAGCTGCACAGTTCTTCGCGCAGCGAGGCGATCGCGTACTGGCTGGGAACGGCGCGGGAGGGGTGGGGGCGATGACCTCGCGGTCACGGAGAAGTTGGGCCCCTGGGCCCACTCGCAGTAAGTACCGCTTCACGTACGGTGCTTGGGTTGCTGGCAGCCGCATCGGGCGGGAGGGCAGGGGCTGTGATGACGAGGGTGAGGCGCGGGATCAGCGGGTGGATGCGCGTGGTCGCCTCCCGCATGCGGGGGGATGCCGGGGCGGGGTTCGTGGAGTATGCCGGGTTGATGATCATCATTGCCGGGATCTTTACGCTGATCGACGGGTTGGGTCTGGACGGCCTGATTTCCAAGGCGATTTACAACGCGGTCAACAGCGTGGTCGGCGGCGGTGGCTGACCTTTGTACGGTTGAGCGGTGATCGAGGCCAAACCCTTCCGATCTACATCTGGTTGACCGGGATTCTCCTCTTTGCAGCAGTCGCCTTCTTTGTGTTCGCGCAAGCAGCGTCCGCCCGCAATGGTGCCCAATCCGCGGCGGACGCTGCGGCTTTGGCAGCCGCGCAGGACTCCCGCGACGAGTTGATGACTGAGCTACAGGCAGCCATCGGCCATGACGACCACTGGCTGGACTGGCTGAAGGGAAACGGCTTCCAGGGCACGGGGGCCACCGCTGCGGCCGACCGGCTCGCCGGCGAGAACGACTCGACTGTGCAGGGCGGTGCCGTACCGACCATCGTGGACGGCTATCCCGGATACCAGGTGTCCATCGTGACCCGGTACACGGTCGGGAAGTCCATCATCCCGGGCACGCAGGCTCAGCACGCCAAGGCCGAGGCCATCGCCGTGATCCAGCCGCGCTGCACCTTCGCGTCCGATGCCGACCCGAAGAAGCCCGTGCAGCTGGACTGTGACGGTCATGCCGTCGACATCGACCCCGGACACTTCACATCGGACGACCTCCCTGACGCGTCCGTGCTGTTCTCCGTGCACCTGGTCAAGTGAAAGGAAGCTGTACCGATGGAATTTCGGCACGCCATGAAGGGCCGCAGGGCGCTCAGCGCGGTCGCGATCACGAGCGGGCTGCTCCTCACGGTGGCCGGTTGTGGCGGGGGAGGCGGCAGCAAGTCGGACGAGAGGCCCCCGGCTTCCGCGCGGAGCAGCGGCGGTGAGCGACAGGAGTCGCAGACACCCCAGTCCAACCCTGTCCTGGCCGAAGTCAAAGGAGAGAGCGGGCTGACGCTGACCATCACGTCCGCCAAGCGTGACGCTGGGGGTTTCGTCACCGTGGAAGGATCGGTGACGAACAATACGAACGACATCTGGCTCGCGCAGAACTGGCGGGGCGACGAACGGGAGCTGACCCTGAACGGATCATCCGTAGCGGGCGCCAGCCTGATCGACCAGAAGGGAAAAAAGAAGTATCTGGTTCTTCGGGACACCACAGGGCGCTGCCTGTGCACGAAGTTCGACGGGCCAGTCAAGCAGGGGCAAACTGCCGACTGGTTCGCCCAGTTCCCGGCGCCGCCGCAAGGCACCGCCCAGGTCGACTTCGAGGTCGGCGCCATGCCCCCAGCCTCCATCGACATCTCCGAGGGGTGACCCACCATGCCCCCCGCTCCCCGCCTCGCCACCACCCTCTGCCTCCTGGCCCTTCTCACGCTCACCGCCGCGCCCCGAGCCACCGCCGACCCCACCCCCAGCGCGCCCCCCGGGAGCGTCACCACCCCTTCGCCCCCCTCCGTCGACCCGTCGAGCCCGGGGCTGAAGCTTGCCGACGGGGCCACGCTCGCGCCGGCCAAGGTGCTGGACATCAAGTCCGTCGTGGAGGATCTCGGTGGTGAGGAGCGCCGGGAGGACACCAACGCGAGCGTGACCTTCGCGCTCCAGGCGGAGGTGCTGTTCTCCAAGGACAGCGCCAAGCTGAACCCCGAGGCCCGCACCCGTATCGACGCCATCGCGAACGAGATCAAGAAGCAGCACGCCACGGACGTCCGTGTCTTCGGCTTCACCGACAACCTCGGTACCTATGCCCACGGCCTGGTCCTGTCCAAGCAGCGTGCGGAGGCGGTCCACGACCAGTTGGCCGCGAGCCTCGGCGGGAACGTCACCTTCGAGGTGCGCGGCTACAGCGAGGACTACCCGATCGCCGACAACTCCACCGAGGAGGGCCGCCGCAAGAACCGCCGCGTGGAGGTGTCGTTCCCCAGGGGAGGCACGTCCGGGGGCGGCTCCTCGTAGGAGGGGGCGAATTCCCGGGGCCGCCTCCCCGCCCGCGCGGCGGGGCTGCGCGATGCTCGTGGCGTCCAGTCGGTCGGCGTCAGAACCGGGAGCTGCCATGAGAAAGATCGTCCTGATGATGTCCATGTCTCTGGACGGCTATATGGAGG
The DNA here is from genome assembly GCF_040644155.1 of Streptomyces sp. NPDC047022. Taxonomy (NCBI): domain Bacteria; kingdom Bacillati; phylum Actinomycetota; class Actinomycetes; order Kitasatosporales; family Streptomycetaceae; genus Streptomyces; species Streptomyces sp. NPDC047022. The sequence continues at coordinate 83,001 of NZ_JBEYVV010000016.1, forward strand.
GCCCGAACCGGGAGATCGACTGGCATCTCGTGGACGACGAGCTGCACCGGCACTTCAATGACGTGCTGGGGGACATGGGCGCCTTCCTCAGCGGGCGCGTGACCCACGAGCTCATGGCCGGCTTCTGGCCCACCGCGGACGCCGACCCGCAGCGCACCGGGCCCATGGTCGAGTACGCGCGGATCTGGCGGAACATGCCGAAGGTCGTGTTCTCCCGGACCCTGCAACACGCCGACTGGCACACCACCATCGTCCGGGACGTGGTCGTGGACGACATTCTCGCGCTCAAGGCGCAGGACGGCGGCGACCTCGCGCTGGGCGGCGCCACTCTCGCCGCCGAGTTCCTGCGGCACGATCTGGTGGACGAGTTCCGGGTGTACGTCCACCCGATCCTCGTCGGCCGCGGCCAGCGCCTCTTCGCCGAGAGTGACGTCATGACCGCCCTCCGGCTGATCGAGACCCGGCGGTTCGGCAACGGGGTCGTGCTCCTGCACTACGAACGCCCTCGGACCGCCGAGCGGTGAACACGTGTGCGGGCGGCCCGCCTCCCCGGTGAGGGCCGGGCGTGCGAAATCCCGTCGCGTTCCCCTCCCCTCCGCTGGGAGCATCGTCGTATGAACCGTGGCTCTGTGTTCGAAGACCTCGTCAGGGAAGCCGTCGACGCCTCCACCGACGGATGGGACTTCTCCTGGTTCGAGGGCCGGGCCACGGAAGAACGACCCCCTTGGGGGTATGCGCGCATGATGGCGGACCGGCTGGCGCACGCGTCCGCGGCGCTCGACATCCAGACCGGGGGAGGAGAGGTCCTCGCCTCCGCTCCGGTGCTGCCTCCGCTGACCGCCGCCACAGAGGGCTGGCCGCCGAACATCGCCAAGGCCACAGCTCTGCTCCATCCGCGCGGCGCGGTGGTCGTCGCCTCGCCCGAGGACGACCCACTGCCGTTCGGCGAGGCCGCCTTCGACCTCGTCACCAGCCGGCACCCGGTGCGCACCCACTGGCACGAGATCGCCCGCGTCCTGCGTCCCGGCGGCACGTACGTGTCCCAGCAGGTGGGTCCGGCGAGCGCGTTCGAGGTGGTCGAGTACTTCCTCGGACCGCAGCCGGAGCAGGTCCGCGGTGCCCGCGACCCGAAACGCGCCGAGGCCGCGGCCGAGGCCGCCGGGCTCGAGGTGACCGGTCTCCGGACGGCCCGGCTGCGCATGGAGTTCCACGACATCGCGGCCGTCGTCCACTTTCTGCGCAAGGTGATCTGGATGGTGCCGGACTTCACCGTGGAGCGGTACGAGACGCGCTTGCGGTCCCTGCACGAGCGGATCGAGTCGGAGGGGCCCTTCGTGGCCCACAGCAGCCGCTTCCTGATCGAGGCGCGCAAGCCGTCGAACTGACCCGGCGAGACCGCTGTCCGGGGGACGAGACGGCAGTTCAAGGGTTTCCACATCGTTATCGAGGGCGGCTCGCCTCCCGCCCTCAGCTCACGTAACTTCAGTGCAAGAAAATTCGCGTGAGCAAAGCTGCGCGGTTGGCATCGCGCAGTGGAGGGGGCTGCGCGGCGTCGTGCGCCCGCGCCGACACGCCGTCAGGCGTCCCGCACGGCCACGCGTGTCCCGGGCCGCAGTCCCCATCGCTCCAGCATCCCCGCCTCGGCCTCCAGGACGTGGCGAGCGCGAGGGCGTGGCAGTCCGATCCGCCCCGGCCGCATCGTGCGGACCGCGATGACCCGCAACGTCCGGTCCAGGTAGGCCACGTCGACGGCGAACCGCATCCCCAGCGTGTGCACCGCGTTCGCCGGGCTCAGCAGCAGCGCCCCCTCGATCCCGTCCCGCCCCAGCAGGCCGCGCCGGCGCGCCCGTGCCGACCGGGCGATCTCCAGCGGCACCGGGTCTGATGTCCCTATGACGGTGAACGTGGTCATGACTGACGACGGTAGCGCCGGCACCAAGGGCCGGCGGTGGCGTCGGGCGTGCGCACTGGCGTCAAGTGAACGTGCCTGTCGCGGGTCACCCACCGGGAGTACGCCCGGGGGTGTCGCCAGGAGTCCCGGAAGGACCCTTACATCCCTCGGGCCCCTTTGGATACCTCTGGATTCGGCCCTAATTCCTTGGAATCCGCTGTGATCCAGCCATGTGCGCGCCTTGATTGAACGGTTCCGGCGGCGGCGTCACGTTGCCGATCGAATTCGGAGAGTAATTGTGGCCCGCTGATGCACCCAGCATCACTTACGAAGGGTTATGGTGGAAACCCCCCCTCGGGCCGGTCCGTCTCCCCCCCACGGACCGGCCCGTTTTATTTGGCCGTCCGGAATGCTCCCCTTCGGCCCGTCCGTACCCGCCCACCTGGGTCCGCCGTCCGTCGTGGAGTACGTGTCCACCCGGCGCGGGGGACGCCCCTGCCGCGCGGGGACGCCCGTCCCGTGCCACCCTGTTCGCGGATACGAACCCGGGGCAGCGCGCTGACACCTCTTGGTGGGGCCCGGTTTCGCGGGGGTAGGCTTCGCCCCCGGGGGCCGCCATCTGACGGGGTACACGTACTCCTGTACCTGTCTGATCCGCACGGAGGGGCTGACAATCACGTGAACCTGCGCGACAAGCTGCGCGGCCTGCTGGTGAGGCTGTACGCACGCCGGGTGGAGGGCCACCTGGACCACGCTCAGGTCCCGGGGCACATCGGCGTCATCATGGACGGCAACCGCCGCTGGGCGAAGGCGGCGGGCTCGACCGCCGCGCAGGGCCACCGGGCCGGGGCCGACAAGATCGAGGAGTTCCTCGGCTGGTGCGCCGAGACGGACGTCGAGGTCGTCACGCTCTGGTTGTTGTCCACGGACAACTTCGACCGGCCCAAGGAGGAACTGGTCCCGCTCCTCGGGATCATCGAGGACGTCGTCCGCTCGCTCGCCGCCGACGGCCGCTGGCGTGTGCACCACGTGGGGGTGCGCGATCTGCTGCCCCCGCAGATGCAGTCCGCCCTCAAGGAGGCCGAGGAGGCCACCGCGCACGTCAAGGGGATACTGGTCAACGTCGCCATCGGCTACGGCGGTCGCCAGGAGATCGCCCACGCGGTCCGTTCCATGCTGCTCGACGCCCATGACAAGGGCGTCTCCATGGAAGACCTGGCCGAGTCCGTCGACACCGACCTGATCGGCCGGCACCTCTACACGAGTGACCAGCCCGACCCCGATCTGGTGATCCGCACGAGTGGCGAACAGCGCCTGTCCGGATTCATGCTCTGGCAGACGGCCCATTCGGAGTACTACTTCTGCGAGGTCTTCTGGCCGGCCTTCCGCAAGGTCGACTTCCTGCGCGCGCTGCGCGACTATGCGGCGCGACACCGCCGCTACGGCGGCTGAGACACGACCCTCCCCGCACCTCCCCGCGTTCTCCCGCGTCCCCTTGCCGAGTGGCCGGGTGCGCGCTTCGGGCCACCCTTTGTGCCGTAACCCGAATTCCCCCTCTTCATACCGGGGTCCGGGCATCACCCACTCGGACGCGGGCTTTAACAGGGAGTTCACCTAGGCGCCGTCATATGCCGTGGCATGGCAGCGCATGTTCGAGGGCATAAGCCAAGCAGGTCGACACCCGAACCACGGGTGTCGTATCTCAGCGGACGGCTCGGGGCCGTCCGCCCGGGAGGCCCTTTGCACCAGCCCCACCGTGCGATCTCGGCACGGAAGAAGCAGTGGAGGGCCGGTTTTCGGCCCGTGCATCGCGGCCGTCGACCGGTCGGGATCTCTCCCGCCCAGCCCCACCCGGCACTCCACTCCGTCGCTCCCCGACCTCTTCCGAGGGGGTACGTCCTTCCGTGGTGACCAGCGCAAAGCGCCGCAAGTCAGACAGGCGCACTTATGTTCTCGACACCAGCGTCCTGCTGGCCGACCCGAACGCGATGACCCGCTTCGAGGAGCACGAGGTCGTGCTCCCCGTGGTCGTGGTCACGGAGCTGGAGGCCAAGCGGCACCATCCCGAACTCGGGTATTTCGCGCGGCAGGCCCTTCGTCTGCTCGACGACTACCGCGTTCGATACGGCCGCCTCGACGCCCCCATCCCGACCGGGGACCTCGGCGGGACCCTCCGGGTCGAGCTCAATCACTCGGACCCCAGCGTGCTGCCCACCGGCTACCGATTGGGGGACAACGACTCCCGCATCCTGGCGGTCGCCCGCAATCTGCAGGCGGAGGGGTTCGACGTCACCGTCGTGTCGAAGGACCTGCCCCTGCGGATCAAGGCGTCCTCGGTCGGACTCCTGGCCGAGGAGTATCGCGCCGAGCTCGCCATCACGGACTCCTCCGGCTGGACCGGTATGTCCGAACTGACCCTCGCTGCGGAGCAGGTGGACCTCCTCTTCGAAGAAGGGCATGTATACGTCCCCGAGGCGGCGGGCCTGCCCGTGCACACCGGTCTGACGATCCAGTCGGAGCGGGGCAAGGCGCTCGGGCGTGTCACGGCGGAGGGCAGTGTCCGCCTGGTGCGCGGCGACCGGGAGGCGTTCGGCATCAAGGGCCGCAGCGCGGAGCAGCGGATCGCTCTCGATCTGCTGCTCGACCAGGACGTGGGCATCGTGTCGATGGGCGGCCGGGCCGGCACCGGCAAGTCGGCGCTGGCGCTGTGCGCGGGCCTCGAGGCGGTGCTGGAGCGCAGGCAGCACCAGAAGGTGATGGTCTTCCGGCCGCTGTACGCGGTCGGCGGCCAGGAGCTCGGCTATCTGCCGGGCACCGAGGCGGAGAAGATGAGCCCCTGGGCGCAGGCGGTCTTCGACACGCTGTCCGCGGTCACCAGCCGCGAGGTCATCGAAGAGGTCACCGCGCGGGGCATGCTGGAGGTTCTCCCGCTCACCCATATCCGGGGCCGCTCGCTCCACGACGCCTTCGTCATCGTGGACGAGGCCCAGTCGCTGGAACGGAATGTGCTGCTGACCGTTCTGTCCCGGATCGGTGCGAATTCACGCGTGGTCCTCACGCATGACGTCGCCCAGCGGGACAACCTGAGGGTGGGGCGGTACGACGGAGTCGTCGCCGTCGTGGAGAAACTGAAGGGGCATCCGCTCTTCGCCCATGTGACACTCACGCGGTCCGAGAGGTCCCAGATCGCGGCCCTTGTGACCGAAATGCTCGAGGAAGGGCAGATCTGAACCCAGTGGTCGACTTGGGGTAGCTACCCGTCAGTTGGTGCCGTCCGGCAAAGGCGTAGAGCCTAGCCGGGCGGCATCGTGATGTGTGGGCTTTTCCGTGAACCGCGTGGGCCAAACGAGATGTGAGCTTTCACACTCGGCGCAGAATTGCCACCCGGCATCCGGTTACGGCAGAGTCTCACTCCTGTCAGGCCCCGCATACGGCACACTTGTACCCCCAGCGGTACGGCACAACAGAAGCATCAGAACTCCATACAGCCGTCGTATGCCGCCCGAGCGTCACGTGGCCGCTCCCCTCCCGGGAGTTGCCCACCGGGCCCGTGCCTCCCGTGACCCCGCAGTTGGGAGGCCAGCGCCAGGGGCACGATTGCGTCCGCCAGGGTCACCGAAGCGGGCGATGCTGGAAGGAAAACCGTGTGAGCCGGATTTCGGTCCGGGGATTCGCAGTGGCTTCGGCCACCGCGGTCACCGCTGTAGGCGCCGTCACAGGTGTTGCCTCGGGCAGCACCGGCCAGCCCGGAAACGACGCCGAGGCGACGGCAAGCGACACGACGCTTCTCGCCGACATCCCGGCGGGTCAGCAGGCCCAGGTGCAGACCGCGTCCCTGACGCAGCAGGCCGACGCACAGGCCATCGCCGCCGACGCGAGCGCCAAGAAGGTCGCCGAGGAGTCGGCCCGCAAGCAGGCGGCCGCTGACGCGGTGGCCAAGCAGAAGGCCGCGCAGCAGGCCGAAGAGGAAGCCAAGGCGCGCAAGGAGGCCCAGGAGCAGGCCAGCCGCTCGGCCACCCGTGACGCCTCCAGCTTCCCGGTCCAGAGCTCCTACACCGTCGCGCAGATCCAGGCGATGGCGCGTCAGATCGTGGGCGCGGGCCAGTACCAGTGCTTCAGCAACATCGTGACCCGCGAATCCGGCTGGAACTACCAGGCGGTCAACCCGAGTTCCGGCGCCTACGGTCTCGTCCAGTCCAACCCCGGCATCAAGATGGCGAGCGTGGCCGCCGACTGGCGGACCAACCCGGCCACCCAGATCAAGTGGGGCCTGAACTACATGAACGAGCGGTATGGCAGCCCCTGCGATGCCTGGTCGTTCTGGCAGGTCCACAACGCGTACTAGAGTCCCGCCTCCCGTTCGGGCGTGACCGCTCAATTTCTCGGAGCCCCGCACCGTCTTTCCGGTGAGGGGCTCCGTTGCTTTATGCCCGCGGGCCCGCCATGTACGGTCGGAACCGACGACTCCAGGGGGGAGTGGTGGGGAGCACCCGGGGACTCGGGGGAAGAGGACGGATCATGTCGCAAGTGCCAGGCTGGCTGTCCCGGCTCGGCGCCGGACTGACCCAGGTGGGCGAAAAGCTCGACGAGCGCCGCGCCGAGGTCGAGAAGGAGCACACGCCCGGACCGCCTCCGGCGCCGGTCAGCGTCCCGCCGCCCCCGGCCCCCACGCCCGAAACAAAGGCGCGTCCGCAGCCCGTCGAAGCGGTGCCGTGGGGCGTGCGGGTCGCGGCCGAGGCGGGCTGGCGCCTGCTCGTGCTCGCGGGCACGGTCTGGGTGCTGATGCGGGTCATCAGCGCCGTGCAGCTTGTAGTCCTGGCGTTCGTCTGCGCGCTGCTCATCACGGCGCTGCTGCAGCCGACCGTGTCGCGGCTGAGACGCCTCGGGGTACCGAGAGGGCCGGCGACCGCGCTGACCGCGATCCTCGGCTTCGTCATCATGGGCCTCATCGGCTGGTTCGTGACCTGGCAGGTCATGGAGAACATCGACTCGCTCTCCAACCAGATCCAGGACGGCATCGACGAGTTGCGCAAGTGGCTGCTCAACAGCCCCTTCCACGTCACGGACAAGCAGATCAACCAGATAGCGAAGAACCTGCGCGAGGCGATCGGTGCGAACACCGACCAGATCACGTCGGCGGGTCTCGAAGGCGTGCAGGTCGTGGTCGAGGCACTGACCGGCATCCTGCTGACGGTCTTCTCGACGCTCTTCCTGCTCTACGACGGCCGGCGCATCTGGGAGTGGACCCTGAAACTGGTACCGGCCGCGGCGCGGCCGGGAGTCGCCGGTGCGGGCCCGCGAGCCTGGCGCACGCTGACGGCCTACGTCCGCGGCACGGTGATAGTGGCTCTGATCGACGCGACCTTCATCGGCCTGGGCATCTACTTCCTGAACGTCCCCATGGCCGTGCCGCTCGCCGTGTTCATCTTCCTCTTCTCCTTCATCCCGCTGGTCGGCGCCGTGGCGTCGGGCGCGCTCGCGGTGGTGGTGGCGCTGGTGACCCAGGGCGTCTTCACGGCCATCATGACGCTGGTCGTGGTCCTGGCCGTCCAGCAGATCGAGGGCCACATCCTGCAGCCGTTCATCCTGGGCCGCGCCGTCCGCGTCCATCCGCTGGCGGTCGTCCTGTCGGTGACTGCGGGCGGGATGGTGGCCGGGATCGGCGGAGCGGTCGTGGCGGTGCCGCTGGTGGCGGTGTCGAACACGGTGGTGGGCTATCTGAGGTCGTACGCGCACGGCACGACTCCCGAGCAGTCGCGGGAGGACCTCGCCGCCACGACCCCGGAGGAAACCGCGGGGCCGGACCAGGCCCTGGAGGAGACACCGGCCGTCTGACCCCGCGTCTCGCGGCACGCGGCACGCACAGGGGCCCGTCCCCGGCGAAAGCCGGTGACGGGCCCCTGCGGCCGACAGCCGTTACTCGGCGGCCAGGACCGCTTCCGCGTCCAGGGTCACGCCGACCGCCTGGACCACCGAGGCGATCTTGAAGGCCTCCTGGATGACCTCACGGTCCACACCCGCCTTGCGGAGCACCTGCTCGTGCGAGTCCAGGCACATCCCGCAGCCGTTGATCGCCGATACGGCGAACGACCACAGCTCGAAGTCGACCTTGTCGACGCCGGGGTTGCCGATGACGTTCATCCGAAGGCCCGCGCGCAGGGTGCCGTACTCGTGGTCGGACAGCAGGTGGCGCGTGCGGTAGAAGACGTTGTTCATCGCCATGACGGCGGCCGCCGACTTCGCGGCGGTGTACGCCTCAGGCGTCAGGTTCGCCTTCGCCTCGGGCTCCAGCTCGCGCAGCACGATCGCCGAGCGGGACGCGATCGCCGTGGCCAGCACGGTGCCCCACAGCTGCTGGGCCGACAGGTCGGAGTTGCCGATGACCGAACCCAGATTGAGCTTCAGGTCCTTGGCGTAGTCCGGGACGGCGGACTTGAGGGAGTCGAGGGACATCGCTCACTCACCGGCCAGCAGCTTGACCGGGTCGAGGGTGTTCTCGCCCTTGCTCCAGTTGCACGGGCACAGCTCGTCGGTCTGCAGGGCGTCCAGGACCCGCAGGACCTCCTTCGGGTTACGGCCGACGGAACCCGCGGTCACCATGGTGAACTGGATCTCGTTGTTCTGGTCCACGATGAAGACGGCACGCTGCGCGAAGCCGTCCTCGCCCTCGATGCCCAGCGCGCGCATCAGCTCGTGCTTCGAGTCGGCCATCATCGGGAACGGCAGCTCGCGCAGGTCCGGGTGGTCCTTGCGCCAGGCGTGGTGGACGAACTCGGAGTCGCCGGAGAAGCCGAGGATCTGGGCGTCACGGTCGGCGAACTCGTCGTTCAGCTTGCCGAAGGCCGCGATCTCGGTCGGGCACACGAAGGTGAAGTCCTTGGGCCACGCGAAGACGATCTTCCACTTGCCCTCGTAGGTCTTGTGGTTGATCTCCTCGAACTCCGCGCCCTTCTCCAGCGAGACGCAGGCGGTCAGTTCGAACTCGGGGAACTTGTCACCGACAGTGAGCACGTGCTCTCCTTGATGCACAGAAACACCGCAGGCACCAGGTGTTTCTCATGGGTTGGACGATCTCGATCCTGACACAGGGCGCATTGATTCAGGAAATAGCTACACTCGGTCGCGTTGATCGGAGCCGTCTATCAGTGACCGGCGGTATGAGCGGTAGGAACAGGGAAGGGGTACGGCCATGGGCGGGACCAAGGGGAACGGGCGGCGCCAGCCCAGTCTCGCCCAGCTGCGTGCCTTCGCCGCCGTCGCCGAACACCTCCACTTCCGGGACGCCGCCGCCGCGATCGGTATGAGCCAGCCCGCGCTCTCCGGCGCCGTCTCCGCCCTGGAGGAGGTGCTCGGGGTCACGCTGCTGGAGCGCACCACCCGCAAGGTGCTCCTGTCGCCCGCCGGTGAACGTCTCGCCGTACGGGCCAGGGCCGTACTGAACGAGGTCGGCGCACTTCTGGAGGAGGCCGAGGCCGTCCGCGCTCCCTTCACCGGGGCACTCCGGCTCGGTGTGATCCCGACCGTGGCACCGTACCTGCTGCCGGCGGTCCTCAATCTCGTTCACGACCGCTATCCGGACCTCGACCTCCAGGTCCACGAGGAGCAGACCGCCAGCCTGCTCGACGGACTCACCAGCGGCCGTCTCGACCTGCTGCTGCTCGCCGTTCCCCTCCAGGTTCCCGGTGTCACGGAACTTCCTCTCTTCGACGAGGACTTCGTACTCGTCACCCCGCTCGACCACTGGCTCGGCGGGCGGGACGGGATTCCCCGCCAGGCCCTGCGCGAGCTGAACCTGCTGCTGCTGGACGAGGGCCACTGTCTGCGCGACCAGGCACTCGACATCTGCCGCGAGGTGGGACGAGAGGACGCGGATGTGACCACGACGGCCGCCGGTCTGTCCACGCTCGTCCAGCTCGTCGCCGGAGGGCTGGGCGTCACCCTGCTGCCGCGTACGGCGCTCAAGGTGGAGACCAGCCGCAGCAACCAGCTTCTGACCGGCTACTTCGCCGACCCGGCCCCGACCCGGCGCATCGCCTTCGCCATGCGTACGGGCACCGCGCGCGGCGCCGAGTACGAGGAGCTGGCCGGTGCGCTGCGGGAGGCGCTGCGCCCCCTGCCCGTGCGGGTGCTGGGGTCCGGCGTCTGAGAACTCCCCGCCGCACCCGCACACATACTCGGTCATTCACGCGTCCGATGACGCACCGGGAACGGCGAGAGAATTCAACTTCCGTCAGGTAGTGCGAATATCGGTGCGGTATGCGCCCCGGCTGATACACATGCCTCCTCAGCGTGACGCGTCAGGCGTGTGTGCGACATTCCAAGGGGAGTTGTGGCGGGCATACGGGAATCCCTTGGGCGGGCCGGTTACGACCCGCTGTCGCGGGCTGTGACGCGATTCGCGCGGGAAAAGGGCGACGGCGGGCTGAGGGTTTCCGGACAGCCCGGGGGAGTCGTCCATGTGCGCGACGGACTCGTGGTCGCTGTCTCGAGCCCCGGCGCCCCCGGACCCGGAACGCTGCTCGTGCGCTCCGGGCGGTCCGGCGCCGGGGCTGCCGGACTGCGGGTCGTGCGCGTGATGGCGATGCAGGACGCGGTCTTCGCCATCGCCGCCGGGAGCGTGGACGGCTGCGAGGAGCTCGACGACCCGGCCGACCCGCCCGAGGCGTTGAACGTCGGCGAGATGTCCACCCGTCTGCTCCACCAGGCGGCGCGCAAGCTGGCCGCGCTGGATGTCCTGCCTCATCCAGTGCGCCCCGAGCGGGAGCGTCCGGTGCCCGCACTCGGCGTCGACCTCACCCAGCTCAGCGAGGTGCAGCGGGAGTTGCTTGCGCATGCCGACGGCCGCCGCACCGCTCGTGACATCGCCTTCCGCACCGGACGGGCCGTGTACACGATCACCGTCGAGATGGCCCGGCTGCTGAGCGAGGGACACCTCGAGTGCCTCGACTCGGCGGTGCCACCGGTGCGCATACAAGCCAGTGTGCCGCCGGAGGGACTGCGCCCCCGCACACCGCCCCCGGAGGCGGAGGAGCCGGCGAACGCGGCGGCGCCGGAGGTCGCCGCCGGTGTGCCGCCTTTCCCCACCTCTCCACCGCCCGCGGGCCCCGCCCCCGCCCTGCCTCGCCGTACCCCCGGCGCGAGCGGGATCGCCGAGACGCTCGACGAGGAGAAGGAGGGCGGGGCGAGCTGGAGGGGGTTCTTCCGGCTGCGCAGCGGAACCGCGAAATGACGTACCCCAAGACGGCTCACCTAGACGCCGGATGACATCAACGGACGGAAACGAAAGGCGGGCGCACACGAAAGATGAACGCCGACAAGAGTCGAGAGTCAACTACATGCGAATACCGACGACATACGAACACATGCGATCAGCCAGGGCACTGCCGTAGGGAGTCGAATACATGGATCACAACGCGCTGGCACGTGAAATGCGCGGTCTGCGCGAGCAGGTGACCGGAATTACGGACACGGCGGTCGCCGCGTCCGACGGGCTGCTCATCGCGGCGGACACGGCGAGCGGTATCGATCCCGAAGGGCTGGCCGCCCTCGCGGCCGCCGGGCTCGGTCTCGCGCGACGCACCGCCGAGGCGACCGCCCGTGGCGCCCTGCGCGGTGCGGTGGCGTACGGCAGCGATGGCTGTGCCGCGTTCTACGCGGTAGGTGACACCGCCCTGATGGTCGTACTCGGCGACGAGGGCGTGGATGTGGATCGGATGCATCGGACGATCCAGCCGACGATCGACCGGATCGGCTCGATCCTCACCGAGAAGGCACCCGAAGGAGTGTGAAGGGATGGCGACGAAGCGTATGACTCCGGGATTCTCCGATCAGGTGATGGGCCTGGTCAAAGCACTGCGTACGGATGCCCCCGACTGTGTCGCCTCGGGCGTGGTCGACATGTCGACGGGCATGCTGCTGTCGTACGAGACCGTGGACAACCACCCGCCCGAGGTGCTCGACCTCCTGGCGGGCGCGACCCTCGACCTGTTCCAGGGCCGTACGGTCGTGATGATCGAGGACGTGTTCAAGGAACGCCGGGGGATCACCACCGAGAACCACTTCTTCCAGGAGATCCTCGTCAACAGCGACAACCTCACCCATCTGTTCGTGCGAATGACCGAGCAGCAGGACGTCGTCGCCGTGGTCGTGTGCCGCAAGTCCGTGAACGTCGGCATGCTCTTCGCCCAGGTGCGCAGGGTGGTGAAGGAGTATCGACTTTGAACATGTGCGGGCCCCCTCCCGGACACAGGGAGGGGGCCCGCACGGGTCGCGCGGTGCGCGGCGGAGATCACTCCGTGCGCAGCCCGTCCGGCCGCATCATCCGCATCAGCGGCGGCAGGCTGAGCAGCGTCACCAGAAGGACCACTCCGGCGCCGATGCCCGTCATCGACAGGACGCTCCCCCAGTCCACGCGGATGCTCTGGCCGGTCATCGACAGCAGGACCGCGCCGAGACCCACCCCGACCACCGACGCCAGCAGCAGCCCCAGTGCGACCGGGATCGAGCTCTGCCACAGGACCGACAGACCGAGCGTCCGGCGCCGGGTACCGAAGGCGACCAGCGACGACAGCAGCTTCCTGCGCTCACGCAGCTGCTCCAGCTGTGACACCAGCAGGCTCGCTCCGATCAGCGCCAGGACACAGGTGGCGCCCACGAGCAGACCGGTGCGCAGGGAGACGAACCGGTTGTTCGTCTGCGTGGACGACATCTCCATGGTGTTCGCCATGATGTCGATCCGTGCCGCGGTGGTGCGGATGTTGTCGACCGCGTCCGGCACGGAGTGGTCGATCGAGAGGTAGATCTGTCCGTGCACCAGGGACGAGACACGCTCTCGCATCGCGCCCGGTGTGAGCAGGATGCCCGCTGTCGCCCCGCCCGTCGGGTCGTTGGTCGGCCGGACGTGCTTCAGCACCTTCGGCACCGTCCAGGACACGGTGCGGGTCTTCGTGTCGAGGGTGTCCGGGTCGAGGTAGAGCGTCTTGCCCGGCTTGAGCGTGTCCGACTGGTACGAGCCGAGGTGGGTGACGAACACATCACCGTCGCGGCAGGAAGGTATCTTCGCCACTTGCCTCAGCGAGGCGCAGTCCCCCACGGTGAATTCGGCGGAGCTGCCGTCGCCCTTGGGCTTGTCCACGAAGGTGCCGCCGCCGAGCGCCGTGGACTTCAGGACGCCCTTCGTTTCCTTGAACTTCTGGCCGGCCGTGTCGAACGGCACCCCGTTCGGCAGGTTCACCTGCACCTGCGCCCGGCTGAGGTCGTTCTTGGTCGCCGTGGTGTAGTGGCCCGTGACCCCGGCGAACAGCATCTGCAGCGCGATGGCTCCGGCCACCGCCACCGCGATGCCGTTGACCATGCGGGCCGCGCTGCCGCTGCTCAGCTGGAGCCTGCGGACGGCCAGCTGCCAGGCGACGCCGCCCCGGCCGAGCCGTGCGACCACGGCTTCGATGACCCACGGCAGCAGCGCGGTCACACCGACGAGCAGCAGCATGACGCCACCGGTGACCAGGTTGGGGTTGTAGTCCGTGTGGTCTCCCTGCCCGATCATCGGGTAGAGCAGTGCCACGCCGCCCACCGGCAGCAGCAGCCGCCACCACAGCCGGCGGCGCCTGAGCTTGGCCGTGCGGACCACGCCGAGCGGCTCGATGACGACCTGGCGCAGCGCGAACAGTGTGACCAGCACCGCCGCCGCCGGGACCGCGACCGCGATGAGCACGGCGAGGGCGGGCGAGGGGTTCAGATAGTCGGGGAAGACGCTGATGCCGAGGATCTCCGCGGTGCCCGCGACCTGGCGGCCTATCAGGAAGAACCCGGCGCCGAGGACCAGCCCGAGCAGCGATCCCGCGAGCGCCTCGCCCGCGGCGACGCGCCTGGTCATCCCGCCGTCGGAGCCGACGAGCCGTAGCGCGGCGAGCCTGCGGTCGCGCCGGTCGCCGCCGAACCGCACGGCCGTGGCGATGAACACGGCCACCGGCATCAGCAGTACGACGAACATGACCAGGGTGAGCAGGACGAGGATCGGATCCGCCTGCTGCTGGACCGGATGGGGATCTCCGAACCGGTTGATACGAGCCACGGAGGAGCCGTTGATCCTGGGCGCGAGGTTGTGCGCTCCCGCGTAGTAGGCGAGTTCGTGCGAGCCGACGAGCCCGCTCTCCCCGATGGTCCCGGTGATCCGGAACGGCAGCCGCTCCCGCAGCACCTTGCCGCTGTCGGAGTCGAGCAGTGTCTTCAGCGCCGGGGAGACGACCATGTCGCCCGCCGCCGGGAACTTGTCCACCCCGGGCGGCAGTGGCGCCCGGGAGCCCTCGGGCTCCAGCAGCCGACCGCGTACGTCCATGTCGTGGAACGTGTCGTCGATGTCGGCGATGACGAGTGTGTTGTCCGCCTTGGGCTTGTCCGTCGGGCCGTAGGTGTAGTCCTGGCGCGCCTGCTCACGCTCGTGCCGCACCGACAGGATGCTGGGGACGGCCGCGCTGAGCAGCAGCAGCGCCACACCGAGCCCGACGCCGACGGCCGTCAGCAGGAGCCGGATCCACCCTTCGCGCCCGCCGTTGACGGCGAACCGGACGCCCATGGCCAGATCCCTGGACCTTCCCCAGGTCCTGGACGCTCCCGCGGACGGCTGCTTCCGCGTCTTCATACGGCCCGCTCCATGTCCCGGGACTTGCCGTCACGCACCACGATCTCGCGGTCGGAGTACGCGGCCACCCGCGCCTCGTGCGTCACCAGCACGACCGCCGCGTTCGAGGACCGGGCCGCCTCGGTGAGCAGTTGCATCACGCGCTCGCCGTTGAGCGAGTCGAGGGCGCCGGTGGGTTCGTCGGCGAACAGCAGGCGCGGGTCGGTGACCAGGGCGCGGGCGACGGCGACGCGCTGGCCCTGACCGCCGGAGACCTCGCCGGGACGTTTCTTCGCGAGGTCGTCGACCTCGAGCCGCTCCATGCGGGCCAGCGCGTGCCGCTCGGCCTCCTTGCGGGACATGCCGTTCAGCCGCAGTGGGAGAGCCACGTTCTCGACGCAGGTCAGTTCGGGTACGAGCTGACCGAACTGGAACACGAACCCGAACTCGGAGCGCCTGAGCAGGCTGCGCTCGGCGTCGCTCATGCCGGCCATCTCGCGGCCGTTGTAGAGGATCGAGCCCGAGTCGGGGGGCACGATCCCGGCGAGGCAGTGCAGCAGGGTCGACTTCCCGGAGCCGGAAGGGCCCATCACCGCGACGACCTCGCCGGGGTGGATGGAGAACTCGGCGCCGTCGAGGGCGACGGTCTGGCCGTAGGTCTTGTGCAGGTCCTGCGCTGCGAGCAGGGAACCGGGAGGAGGAGTCACTTGGTCACCGCCTGGGCGAGTCGGTCCAGCCGCGCGGTGGTCAGCTCCAGCCAGCGCAGGTCGGCTTCGAGGTGGAACAGGGCGTGGTCGCAGATGAGCTGGTCGGCCAGATCGCCCTGGCGCTTGCGCTCGGTCAGCATCCGCATCATGCGCAGATGCTCCGAGCGCTGGGTGTCGAGGATCTCGGAGGCGTCGCGGTGCGTCAGCAGCGCGAGGACGACCTTGGTGTAGAGGGTCGACTGCAGATACGGCTCGGGCTTCTCCGGGGTCGCGAGCCACCGCTGTACGTCGGTGATCCCGGCCTCGGTGATGGCGTACCGCTTCCGCTCCGGGCCGCCGCCCGCCTCGATGCCGTCGACCTCGACGAGACCGTTCTTCAGCAGTCGGGACATCGTCGAGTAGACCTGGCCGTAGTGCAGCGGCCGGTCGTGACCGAACTTCTCGTCGAAGGCCCGCTTCAGGTCGTAACCGTGACGGGGCCCGGACTCCAGGAGTCCCAGGAGTGTGTGACCGATGGACATGGAAGCACTGTACACACGGCGTATACGCACCGCGTATACCTACTGTGTATAGATCTTGGTCCAGGGCGTGAGGGGGGCATGTTTCCCCTGGTGGGAGGCCATTGTCACGTTTCTGCTACACGAGTGGGGGGAGGGATTGATGTCGGCCACCACCCGCCCTGGCTTCCGGCTCGGGCCGGAGGGTGCGGCGCCGGGTTCATACCTTTTTGCTCTGTGGCCCGCTTCTAGCGAATCGATAACACCTGTCCGGACCTGACAACCTTTTGCGTCTTTCTTTCGTCGGTTCCGGTGGGGCAGGTGCTGATTGTCACGTCCGCAAAAGGTGGGATCGGCGGCCCTTTGTCATACCGCACGGTGTTAGTTTTCTGAGCTGACCTGGGCCACGTACCTGTGTGACACACGACGACGGAGCGGAGCGGATCGACTCATGGGACGAGCGGAAGAGAGACGAGCGCGGCAGCGCAGTGGCCGCCGCGCGGCGCCCAAGCGCTCGACCGGAACGACTGTTTCCGCATCGGTCGGCCCCGGTGCCGCTCCGGTCGGTTCCCGCGTCGCGGCCCGCGCCGGCGCCAGGGCCGACTCCAAGAAGGGGAAGGGCAAGAAGGGCGGCATACGCAGGTTCTTCACCTGGAAGACGGTCCTGGGCTCGCTGTTCACCTTCGTGCTGCTGGTCATGGGCGCGTTCGCGTTGCTGTACATGATGACTCCCATCCCGGATGAGGCGAACGCCGCGGCCCAGCTGGAGAGCAACGTCTACTACTACAACGACGGGAAGACTCTGCTCGCCCGCACCGGTGATCTGAACCGCGAGAACGTGGACCTCTCGCAGGTCCCCAAGGACGTCCAGCACACCTTCGTCGCCGCCGAGAACAAGACCTTCTACAACGACGCCGGCGTCGATCTGAAGGGCACGGCCCGCGGCATCCTCAACACCCTCTCCGGCAAGGGCGCGCAGGGCGGTTCGACGATCACCCAGCAGTACGTCAAGAACTACTACCTGACCCAGAACCAGACCGTCACGCGCAAGCTGAAGGAACTGGTCATCTCCCTGAAGCTGGACCGCCAGAAGTCCAAGGACTACATCCTGGCGGGCTACATCAACACCAGCTACTACGGCCGTGGCGCCTACGGCATCCAGGCCGCCGCGCAGGCGTACTACCGCAAGGACGCCAAGCACCTCACGGTGGAGGAGGGCGCGTACCTCGCGGCGCTGCTCCAGGCGCCGAACCAGTACGACTGGGCCATCGCCACGAACACCGGCAAGCAGCTCGCACAGGCCCGCTGGAACTACGTCCTGAACAACATGGTCGGCCAGCACTGGCTGGACGCGGGCAAGCGCGCCGCCATGAAGTTCCCGGTGCCCATGGACCCGAAGCCGGCGCCCGCCCTGAAGGGCGAGGCCGGGTACATGGTGGACGCGGCCAACACGGCCCTGGAGAACCAGCTCGTCGCCCAGGGCAGTACCCAGGCCGAGGCAGAGGCGAGGGTGAAGCGGGGCGGCTGGACCATCACGCTGAACATCGACCGGAAGAAGCAGGCTCAGCTGGAGCGGGCCGTCAAGGACGAGCTGACCAGCAAGCTGAACCCGAAGGAGCGAGCGAAGGACGCCGACGTCCAGCCCGGCGCGGTGTCCGTCGACCCGAAGACGGGCCGGGTGCTCGCCATGTACGGCGGCCTGGACTACTTCAAGCACTACGTGAACAACGCGACCCGTCGCGACTACCAGCCCGCCTCCACCTTCAAGCCGGTGATTCTCGCGACGGCCCTGGACCAGCAGGCCAAGACGCAGGACGGCCAGGCGATCGACGCGAACACGATCTACGACGGCACGAGCGGCCGTCCGGTCAAGGGCAGCGCGATCGCCTTCGACCCGCCGAACGAGGACAACCACAACTACGGTCCCATCAGCGTCCAGAGGGCGATGGACGACTCCGTCAACTCGGTCTTCGCGCAGATGGGCGTCGACGTCGGCATGCAGAAGGTGCTGAAGGTCGCGGACTCCCTGGGTCTGGACACCAAGGGCCTGCCGGCCGTGCCCGCGCAGACGCTCGGTTCCATGGGCGCGAGCCCGATGGAGATGGCCGGCGTCTATGCGACCCTGGACAACCACGGCAGGAAGGTCACCCCGGCGATCATCCAGAAGGTGTTGTTCCGGGGCGGCGACTTCGCCATGCCGAACCCGATCGGCGGCCAGGTCATCAGCCCCCAGGCCGCCGACACGGTGACCTCGGTCCTGACCGGTGTGGTCGACGACGGAACCGCCCGCGACTCGGTGGCGGGCAACTCGGAGCGCAACGACCAGCAGGTGGCGGGCAAGACGGGTACGTCCGACAGCAACAAGTCGGCCTGGTTCACCGGCTACACGCCGAACCTGGTCACCTCGGTCGGTCTGTTCGGCCAGGACGCCAAGACGGGTGCCCAGGTGACGCTCGCGCACGCCACGGGCCTCACCGACAGCGGAGGCCGCATCAACGGTGGCAACTACCCGGCGAAGATCTGGGCCGCGTACACCTTCTCCGCGATGGGCTCGGTGACGAAGTTCGAGCTGGACACGCAGCAGGGCGCGGCTGTCCAGCCGACCGTGTCGCCGTCGCTCACCCACTCGCCGACCAGCTCACCCTCGTCGTCGCCGAGCACGAGCAAGGACCCGTCGCCCAGCAAGTCGGCGTCGAGCAAGCCGCCGACGAGCTCGACTTCGCCGTCGAACAGCAAGCCGCCGACGAGCCCGCCGCCGTCGGCGTCGATTCCGCCGACGTCCAGCAAGCCGCCGGTGGACCCGATCGATCCGAACCCCCCGCAGTAGCGCGAAGGGCGCCCGGCGGACCTCCGCCGGGCGCCCTTCGCCGTGAAACACCGGACGTGAAGGTGTACGTCAGCCGCCGTTGACGTTGTGGGCGATGCGGTCGCCGATCTCCTTGTCGACGTTGCGCCAGTACTGCACCGCGCGGTCGAGGACGGGGCGGGAGACGCCGCACAGCAGATGCCCGCTCACGTTGGAGACCAGCCGGTCGCGGGCCGCGTCGTCCAGCACCTGACGGACCATGGTGTGCGCCTGACCGAAGTCGTCGTCCTCGCGGTGGAGCTCGGGGGCCTCGCGCACCATCTCGCCCGCCGACCGCCAGCCCGCGATGTCACCGAACCGGCCGACGTCCGCCGCGGGTCCGCCGTACGAGTTGGGCGCGTACGGGGCGGCGGTGTTCGCGGGCTCGTAGCGCATCGGGCCGTCCTTGGCGTACGAGTTCACCCGCGAGCGCGGCCGGTTGGGAGGCAGCTGGGTGTAGTTCGGGCCGATGCGGTAGCGGTGCGTGTCCGGGTACGAGAAGAGCCGGCCGAGCAGCATCTTGTCCGGGGACGGGCCGATGCCGGGCACCATGTTGCTGGGCTCGAACGCGGCCTGCTCGATATGGACGAAGTAGTCCTCCGGGTTCTTGTTCAGGGTCATCCTGCCGACCTCGATCAGCGGGTAGTCGCCATGCGGCCACACCTTGGTCAGGTCGAACGGGTTGAACCGGTAGTCCGGGGCGTCGTCGAACGGCATCACCTGTACGTACACCGTCCAGGACGGGTGGTCGCCGCGCTCGATCGCCTGGAACAGGTCGCGGCGGTGCAGGTCGGTGTCTTCGCCGGCGAGGCGGTCGGCGTCCTCCTGGGTGAGGAAGTCGATGCCCTGGTCGGTCTTGAAGTGGTACTTGATCCAGAACTTCTCACCGCCGCCGTTGACCCACATATAGGTGTGGGAGGAGTAGCCGTTCATGTGGCGGTACGACTTCGGGATGCCCCGGTCGCCCATCAGCCACGTCACCATGTGCGCGGACTCGGGGGACAGGGTCCAGAAGTCCCACTGCATGTCGTGGTCGCGCAGCCCGTTGTCGGGGCGGCGCTTCTGGGAGCGGATGAAGTCCTGGAACTTCTGCGGGTCACGGACGAAGAAGACCGGCGTGTTGTTGCCGACCATGTCGTAGTTGCCGTGCTCCGTGTAGAACTTGAGCGCGAAACCGCGCGGGTCGCGCCAGGTGTCGGGGGAGCCGAGCTCGCCGGCCACGGTCGAGAAGCGGGCCAGCATCTCGGTGCGCTTCCCCGGCTGGAACAGGTCGGCCTTGGTGAACTGGCTCACGTCGTTGGTGACTTCGAGGACCCCGTACGCACCACTGCCCTTGGCGTGCACCACCCGTTCCGGGACGCGCTCCCGGTTGAACTGGGCCATCTTCTCGATGAGGTAGTGGTCCTGGAGCAGGATGGCACCGTCGGGGCCCACGGTCAGCGAGTGTTCGTCGCTCTCCACGGGGATGCCGGCGTTGCTGGTCGTGTACGGGACCTGCTGGGATGCCTGAGCCACAAGCGTCCTCCCGTCGCTACAGAGGGTGTCGGTCAGGTCGCTTCGTTCCTTTTGCTCCTTTCCAGCAGTCAACTCCGCAAACGGGACGACGGCAACCTTGGATCCGGTCCAGCCCTGGTCCTCATCCGGGTTCGTCCGGGCCCTCCCGGTCCGCTGACGCCCCGGCGCGGCCGGGCCCGCCCATGCCCGGGCGGGGGCCGGCGTCACCCCCGGTTCAGCTCGAACCAGACCACTTTCCCGGTGCTCAGCCGGGTCGCGCCCCAGCGCCGCGCCAGCCGGTTGACCAGGTAGAGCCCCCGGCCGCCCTCGTCCGTGGCGCGGGCCTGCCGCAGCCGCGGCAGCTGGGGCACGTCGTCCCCCACCTCGCAGCGCAGCACGTCCGTGCGCAGCAGACGCAGCGTGATCGGCCGCGACGCATAGCGCACCGCGTTGGTCACGACCTCGCTGACCAACAGCTCCACCGAGTCCGTCAGCTCCTCCATGCCCCAGCGGGCCAGCGCCCGGCGGGCCAGGCGCCGCGCACGGCCCGGGGCGGCGTCCTCGGGCTCCAGGAACCAGTACGCGACGTCACTCGGCGCGATCCCGTCGAATCGGGCGGCGAGCAGCGCGATGTCGTCGTCCCGGTCGCCGGGGCCGAGCATGTCGAGCACCTCGTCGCACAGGGCCTCCAGCGGCGGCGGATGATCCGCGCCGGTGAGCTGGGCGGTCGCGGCGAGCTTCTCCCGAAGCTGCTCTATACCGGTCCACACGTCCCGCAGCCGCGACTCCACGAGGCCGTCCGTGTACAGCAGGAGGGTGGCGCCGGCCGGGGCGTCCAGCTCGACCGCCTCGAAGTCCACCCCGCCCACACCGATGGGCGCGCCCGCGGGGACCCTCAGCACCTCGGCACGGCCGCCCAGATGCAGCAGTACCGGCGGGGGGTGGCCCGCGTTGGCGATGGTGATCCGGTGCGCGACCGGGTCGTAGACCGCGTACAGGCAGGTGGCCATGCGGTCGGTGCCGAGCCGCTGGGCCTGCTCGTCCAGGTGGTGCAGCACCTCCTGCGGCGGCAGGTCGAGCCCGGCGAGGGTCTGTGCCGTCGTGCGCAGCTGCCCCATGATCGCCGCGGAGGTCATGGAGTGACCCATGACGTCACCCACCACCAGCGCCACCCGACTGCCGGGCAGCGG
This sequence comes from Streptomyces sp. NPDC047022, assembly GCF_040644155.1. Lineage (NCBI taxonomy): Bacteria > Bacillati > Actinomycetota > Actinomycetes > Kitasatosporales > Streptomycetaceae > Streptomyces > Streptomyces sp. NPDC047022. The sequence continues at coordinate 104,244 of NZ_JBEYVV010000016.1, forward strand.
AATGGCGTCGTACCAGTCGCCGCCGACGCGGGCGGTCTCGGCGGCGGGCAGATAGCGGGAGGCGAGCCGAACGCCCGTCGGGTTCGGCAGCGTCTCCGGCAGCATCGTGCGCTGCAGCTCGTCGGCGATGTACGCCTCACGCCCGTACAGCACCGCCTTGTCGATGCCGAGGGCGCTGTGCGTGGCGAGCTGCGCGGCGACCAGCAGATCGTCGGCCTCGAACGCGAGGCGCTCCGGGCGGCGCAGGAACAGCACGGCACCGATGACCCTGCGGCGCCCGCGCAGCGGCGCGAGGATCGCGCGCTGGCCCCCGGGGACCGTGAGGTCGTCGCCGAGCAGTTCCGGCAGCGCGGCGCGGGCGGCGGGCGCGTCGGCGAAGACCGGCCGCACCCCGCGCAGCACCTCGGCGAGCGCGCCCCCGGGCCGTACCTCGCAGATCTCGTTGCTCAGCGCCGCGAGGCCGGAGTTCTCCGGCGCCGGCACCGTCAGGATCCCCTCCTCCAGATCCCGCTCCTGCGGAATCCGGTCGGTACGCCTCAGCCGCAGCACCAGCGGCCCCGTGGGCCGTTCGTCGCCCACGGGCAGCGGATCGCGCAGATAGACGAGGATCGCGTCGGAGAAGGTGGGCACGGTGGCCCGGCACAGCCCCATCACGATCTCGTCGAGATCGATACCGCGGGCGATCCGCCGGGTCGCGGCGCCCACGAAGCGCAGCCGGTCCCCGTCGCGCCGCATGGGCATGGGGCCGTGCGGCGGGGCCTGACCGGTGCGCCGGTCCTTGCCGGCGGGCGGACCCGGGGCACGGTCCTGTTCGGCGCCGGGCTGCACCGGAATGCTCTCCGGCGCGGGGCGCGGCCGGTGTGTGCCGCCCGTCTCGTCGGCGGAGGGCTGGGAGTGCTCGCCGTCCGGAGCGGGCAGCGGGGTGGACGCGCCGGGCGGGTTGCCGGACGGGCCGTGCTGTGCCGCGCACGCGAACGGGGCGGCGGGCGACGCGGAGGAGCCGCCCGGCCGGGTCTGTGCGGGTAAGGCGGAGGGCGACGGCGAGGGCAGCGGCTCCGGGGTACGCAGGAGCGCCCCGCGGCCGTCCGCGGGGCCGGCGCCCGGCTGCGGGCGCTCGTGGGAGGTCGGGTGCTCCGTCACGCGTGTCGAATCCATCCGTCCGGGGCTGCGCGCCGTGCGTGCAGTGGGTCCCGCAGAAGTCCCGATACCCGGAATGCATGTCCCAGGAACGGAATTCCCGCGTGCTCCCACACCGTCCATGGCCCACGGGCCGGGCGAGCCGTCCCGGTGTGGCCCTCGTACCCGTCGCTCACGTCCTGCCGCCCCTCGGTGACGTTCGGTCAAGCCCAGCGCATACTGCGGGAGTTGCTGTTGCATGCCCTTGCGGAGGACGATCCTACGGTTGTACCGCGGGGGCGCAACAAGGGTCTCATGAGGTCACCTGCGCAGGCGTACGGTCCCAGTCTTCCGGCAGAGGAGGCACTGACCAGGCTGGATCAGGTCGCCAGTGCTGCCAGCCGTCCGAGAAGGGCGCGTCCCACGCGCGGATCGCCGCCATTGCCGAGCGTCCCGCTTCCCGTACCCGCTCGGCAAGCTGAGCGCCCATCAGCCCGTCGCGCTGTGCCTGTGCGAACTCATCCTCGTCGCGCCAGTCCCAGCTGCGGTCGGGGTAGACGCAGATGTCCAGGAAATGGTCCTCGGAGTCGACGCCGCCGTCCCATCTGAGCAGCGGTGTCTCCAGGTTCACATACCAGTTCTTGAACTGCCAGCCCGGATCCCAGAACAGCCATACCGACCAGGGGTCGCCGGGCCGGGCCAGCTTGAGCACACCGGTGCCGGACCAGCGGTCGAGCGCTATGGACCGCGGGGCCGTGTAGCGGGACCCCAGCGGCTCGGCGTGCACCGGCCTGCCGTCGGCGAGCACGGGCTTGACGCACTCGGTCCCGGGCGCCATCCACACCGCGAGCACCTCGTGGTCGTCCCTGACCACGGTGACGGGGCGGACGATGTGGAAGCGTTCCTTGCCGTTCTCCCGGTACCGCCACAGGATCCGCTCCCCCGGCGCCCAGTGCCTGCCCGGCCCGCCCGCTTCCATCCACCTCACCGCTCCGTCGTCCGCCATGCACAGATATTAGGTGCCTCGGGCATCAGACGCCTCAGCGTCCGTGATGGTTCGCTCACGGGCGGACGACATGACGCGCACCGCTCACGGGTGCGTCATCCCCAGGACATCGAGCGCCTCGTCCAGCTGCTGAAGGGTGAGGTCGCCGCGCTCCACGTACCCCGAGTCCAGGACGACTTCACGGATGGTCCTGCGCTCGGCGAGCGCCTTCTTGGCGACCTTCGCGGCCTCCTCGTACCCGATGTACTTGTTGAGGGGGGTGACGACGGAGGGCGAGGACTCGGCGTACTCGCGGGCGCGTTCGCGGTGCGCGACGATGCCGTCCACGGTCCGGTCGGCGAGCAGCCGCGAGACGTTGGCCAGCAGCCGGACCGACTCCAGTACGTTCTTCGCGAGAACCGGCATCATCACGTTGAGCTCGAAGGCTCCGGAGGCGCCCGCGGTGGTGATCGTGGCGTCGTTGCCGATGACCTGCGCGGCCACCATGAGGACGGCCTCCGGGATCACCGGGTTGACCTTGCCGGGCATGATCGAGGACCCCGGCTGGAGATCGGGCAGCCCGATCTCGGCCAGCCCCGTCCGCGGGCCCGACGCCATCCACCGCAGATCGTTCGAGATCTTGGTCAGCCCCACGGCGATGGTCCTGAGCTGCCCGCTCATCTCGACGACGCCGTCCCGGGCGCCCTGGGCCTCGAAGTGGTCCCGTGCCTCGGTCAACGGCAGTCCGGTGGCCCGGGCGACCTCGGCGATGACGGCGGCGGAGAAGCCCGGCGGGGTGTTGATCCCGGTGCCGACCGCGGTGCCGCCCAGGGGCAGCTCCGCGAGCCGCGGCAGCGAGGCGTGCAGCCGCTCGACGCCGTAGCGCACCTGGGCGGCGTATCCGCCGAACTCCTGTCCGAGCGTCACGGGGGTGGCGTCCATGAGATGGGTCCGCCCTGCCTTCACGACATCCGCGAACTCCTCGGCCTTGCGTTCGAGGGAGGACGCCAGGTGTTCGAGCGCCGGGACGAGGTCGCGGGTGACGGCGGCGGTGGCGGCGATGTGCAGGGAGGAGGGAAAGACGTCGTTGGACGACTGGGAGGCGTTCACATGGTCGTTGGGGTGTACGTCCCTGCCGAGCCGCTCGGTGGCGAGCGTGGCGATCACCTCGTTTGCGTTCATGTTCGACGAGGTCCCGGAGCCGGTCTGGAACACGTCCACGGGGAACTGCTCGTCCCACCGCCCCTCGGCCACCTCGGCTGCCGCCTCCTGAATGGCACCGGCCATGTCCTTGTCGAGCACGCCGAGCTCCGCGTTGACCTTGGCGGCGGCGGCCTTGATCCGCGCGAGAGCCTCGATGTGCGCACGCTCGATCCGCTGCCCGGAGACGGGAAAGTTCTCCACGGCCCGCTGGGTCTGCGCCCGCCACTTGGCGCCCGCGGGGACCCGTACCTCGCCCATGGAGTCATGCTCGATGCGGTATTCGCTCATGGTGGGTACAGCGCGCAAGGGGACACGGATGTTCCGCCGATTAGCCCGTCCGGCGTTCGAGGGCGAGGCCGTTCAGGCCGAAGCGGGGCCTGGGGCGCGGCCCCAGCGGGGCGCAAGGGGCGGAGCCCCTTGGGCGGGACGGGAAGGGGCGGCCGGGGGCGGGACTCACCCCCGCCCACCCCGTCAGGACTACGCCAGCCCCGGTCCCCGGACCGGAATGGACGTGAACGTCGGCGGCTCGGCAGGCGCCTGGAAGAAGTCGTTCCCCTTGTCGTCCACGACGATGAACGCCGGGAAGTCCTCGACCTCGATCTTCCACACGGCCTCCATGCCGAGCTCCTCGTACTCGACGACCTCGACCTTCTTGATGCAGTCCTGCGCGAGCCGCGCGGCAGGCCCGCCGATCGACCCCAGGTAGAAGCCGCCGTGGGACGCGCACGCGTCCGTGACCTGCTTGCTCCGGTTGCCCTTCGCCAGCATCACCATGGAGCCCCCCGCCGCCTGGAACTGCTCGACGTAGGAGTCCATGCGCCCGGCCGTCGTAGGACCGAAGGACCCGGACGCGTAACCCTCCGGAGTCTTGGCCGGACCCGCGTAGTACACCGGGTGGTCCTTCAGGTACTGCGGCATCTCCTCACCCGCGTCCAGCCGCTCCTTGATCTTGGCGTGCGCGATGTCGCGTGCCACGACCAGCGGACCGGACAGCGAAAGACGCGTCTTCACCGGGTACTTGGACAGCTCGGCGAGGATTTCGTTCATCGGCTGGTTCAGGTCGACGCGCACGACGTCACTGTCGCCGCCCTGCTCCAGATGCTCGTCCGTCGTCTCCGGCAGGAACCGCGCGGGGTCCGTCTCCAGCTGCTCGAGGAACACGCCCTCCGCCGTGATCTTCGCGACCGCCTGACGGTCGGCCGAGCAGGAGACCGCGATCGCGACCGGGCAGGAGGCGCCGTGCCGCGGAAGCCGCACCACGCGCACGTCGTGGCAGAAGTACTTGCCGCCGAACTGGGCCCCGATACCGATCTTCTGCGTCAGCTCGAAGACCTTCTCCTCCAGCTCCGTGTCCCGGAAGCCGTGGCCGAGCGGGGAGCCCTCGGTCGGCAGCTCGTCCAGGTAGTGCGCGGAGGCGTACTTGGCGGTCTTCAGCGCGTACTCGGCGCTCGTACCGCCGACGACGATCGCCAGGTGGTACGGCGGGCACGCGGCCGTACCCAGGGAACGGATCTTCTCCTCCAGGAACTTCATCATGGAGGCCTCGTTCAGGACGGCCTTCGTCTCCTGGTAGAGGAAGGACTTGTTGGCGCTGCCGCCGCCCTTCGCCATGAACAGGAACTTGTAGGCGCCGCCGTCCGTCGCGTACAGCTCGATCTGCGCCGGCAGGTTGGAGCCGGTGTTCTTCTCCTCCCACATGGTGAGCGGAGCCATCTGCGAGTACCGCAGGTTCAGCCTGGTGTACGCGTCGTAGATACCGTGGGAGAGCGCCTTCTCGTCCTCGCCCCCGGTGAGGACGTTCTGCCCGCGCTTGCCCATGACGATCGCCGTGCCGGTGTCCTGGCACATGGGGAGCACGCCCGCCGCCGCGATGTTCGCGTTCTTCAGCAGGTCCAGCGCGACGAACTTGTCGTTCGCCGAGGCGTCCGGGTCGTCGATGATGCGGCGCAGCTGGGCGAGGTGCGCCGGGCGCAGGTAGTGCTGGATGTCGTGGATCGCCTCTTCGGCGAGCTTGCGCAGAGCCTCCGGCTCGACCTTGAGGAAGGTGCGTCCGTCGGCCTCGACGGTGGCGACGCCCTCGGAGGTCACCAGCCGGTAGGGCGTGGTGTCCTCTCCTGTCGGCAGCAGATCGGTGTACGCGAACTCAGGCATCTCGCCCATTCCTCACTAGACAGTCAGCGGCTGGCCTCCGTTGGCAGCGTCCACCAGCGTAGAACCTGGTGGCGGCGGCGAGCTTGTGAGGTAGGGCTCAGTCGACCGGCCGGCCGGTCCGGGGCCGGATTTCCACAGGCCCGGATCGAGGGGTAGTCGCGATCTATCGCGTTTCGGTACGCTGCTCCCGTGGACCTTCACAAGAGCCCTGCCCCGACGGACCGCCGGCCCGTGCCCCCGGCCGAGCTGCGCTGCTCCGACGCCGACCGTGACCGCATCGCCGACCTCCTGCGCGACGCCCTTGCCGAGGGCCGCCTCACGGCGGAGGAGCACGCCGAGCGCGTGGAGGGTGTGCTCAACGCCAAGACGGTCGGTGAGCTGGAGCGGTTCGTCCGCGACCTGCCCGCGGCCCACTCGGGCCGTACCACCCCTCAGGCGCGCATGCCGGCTCCGGGCCGCCCGGCCCCCGGTTCGGTACCGGTCGAGCCCGACGACAACGTGGTGGCGGTCTTCAGCAGCGCCGTGCGCAAGGGCCGCTGGCGCCCCGGCCGCCGTATACACGCGTACGCGATCTTCGGCAGCGTCGAGATCGACCTGAGCGAGGCGATATTCGAGTATCAGCAGGTCGTGATCAAGGCGATCTCGGTCTTCGGCAATGTCGAGGTCCGCGTCCCGGAGAACATCTCGCTGCGCGGCACCGGCGGCGGTGTCCTCGGCAACTTCGAAGTGAGCCCGCTGGATTCGGAGGAGCAGGACGCGCCCGTCGTCTATGTGGACGGACTGGCCGTCCTCGGAAACGTCGAGGCGCGGCCCAAGCGGGGCAAGCTCGTCGCGGACATCCTCGACCGAGTGTCGGACAAGGTGTCGGGCAAGGTGGACAAGGCTTTGCGTAAGCACCTGGACCGTTGACATGTGTGAATCCGGTCGCACCGAAAGGGGGCGGGCGGGGGTGCGGAGGCGCGCGAACACCCTCTGGAATACCAGCGGTTGGGAACTCAGTGCATAGGCGCGCGTACAGCGGGTAGGGCTTGCTGCATCGTCTCTCGCTCGCGAAGCCGTCGTCAGGAGTAGACCGTGCTGCAACCGCCGCTTTCGTCTCTGCAGGTCGCTGACGTCCCGCGTCAGCGGGTGCCAGCGCACGACAGAGACCAGGACGCCCCATGGCACACGGAGGCGGTGTGCCGGCGCGACGAGGCGGGCCTGTTCTTCGCCCCTTCCAAGGAGCCCACCGCGGCCCGGCTCTCGCGCGAGGAGGCGGCCAAGCGGGTGTGCGCGCGCTGCCCGGTCATGGTCGAGTGCAGGGAGCACGCGCTGCTCCAGCCCGAGCCCTACGGGGTGTGGGGCGGCCTCACGGCCGCCGAGCGCCGTGTGGTGCTGGCCCGGCGCCGCCGCCGCGACATGGAGCTGAAGAAGGCCGCGCGGGGGACGATAGCCGCGGCCGGCTGACGGCCACCGCGGCCGCGGCCGACGAGACCCACCACGGGCCTACGGGCCCCGGGCAAGGGCGCCCTCTCCGCACAGAGGGCGCCCCGGCGTGACGAGCGGGAGCGCCGGACGGGGGCCCGGCGCCCGTGGCCCGCTGCCTACTTCGCGCGGTCGAAGTCGACGGCGCTGTACGCGCGCAGTTTGCTCAGCCGGTGCACGGATTCGATCCGGCGGACGGTGCCGGACTTCGAGCGCATCACGATCGAGTCGGTGGTGGCGGTCTCGGAGCGGTACCGCACCCCGCGCATCAGTTCGCCGTCGGTGATGCCGGTGGCGACGAAGAAGACGTTCTCGCCGGAGACGAGGTCGTCCGTGGTCAGCACGCGGTCCAGGTCGTGGCCCGCGTCGATGGCCCGCTGCCGCTCTTCGTCGTCCTTGGGCCACAGCTTGCCCTGGATGGTGCCGCCCAGGCACTTCACCGCGCAGGCGGAGATGATGCCCTCGGGCGTCCCCCCGATGCCCAGCAGCAGATCGACGCCCGTGCCCTCGCGCAGCGCGAGGATCGAACCGGCGACATCTCCGTCCGAGATCAGCTTGATCCGCGCGCCGGTCTCCCGGACCTCCTTGATGAGGCCCTCGTGGCGGGGCCGGTCCAGGATGACGACGGTCACGTCCTCGGGAGCGGACCGCTTCGCCTTCGCGACGCGGCGGATGTTCACCGAGGCGGGCGCGTTGATGTCGACGAAGTCGGCCGCCTCGGGGCCGGTGACCAGCTTGTCCATGTAGAAGACCGCGGACGGGTCGAACATCGTGCCGCGGTCGGCGGCGGCGAGCACCGCGATGGCGTTCGGCATGCCCTTGGCGGTGAGCGTGGTGCCGTCGATCGGGTCCACGGCGATGTCGCACTCCGGACCGGTGCCGTCACCGATCCGTTCCCCGTTGAAGAGCATCGGGGCCTCGTCCTTCTCCCCCTCGCCGATGACGACGACGCCGTTCATCGAGACGGTGTGGACGAGGGTCCGCATGGCGCGCACGGCCGCGCCGTCCGCGCCGTTCTTGTCCCCGCGGCCGACCCAGCGGCCCGCGGCCATGGCGGCGGCCTCGGTGACCCGGACGAGTTCCAGGGCGAGGTTGCGGTCCGGGGCCTCGGACGGTACTTCGAGCTCGGACGGCAGGTGGTGATGATTCTCGGTCATCGGAGCGCACCTTTCTGATACGACGACGGCCGGATGAGGGTGTGCTCACAGACTCTATCGTTGAGCAGACAAGATGAGCAGAGGGCCCCACGGATGAGCGGACCTCTGCACCTGCGACGATAGGGGCGTGGCAGGCACGAATGGCAAGCAGAAGACGGTCCGGGACATGATTCTCTCCCTGGGCCTGATCGGGCTGATGGCGGGCGTCATCTACCTCTTCTTCATTCCGCACGACGAGCACACCCCCGATATCAAGCGGGTCGACTACAGCGTCGAGCTGCTCACGGCCCGCCGCTCGGCGACCTACCCGGTGGCGGCGCCCGAGGGGCTGCCCGCTACCTGGAAGCCCACCTCGGTGACCTTCGACGGCAGTCAATTCGATGCCTGGCACCTCGGCTTCCAGGACCCCACCGGTCAGTACGTGGCGGTCGAGCAGTCGACTCAGCAGCCCGCGGCGTTCATCGACGACGCGAGCCAGGGCGGCAAGGAGTCGACGGCCACGCAGAACATCGGCGGCCAGGTCTGGCAGCGCTACACAGGGGGCCGCTACGACGCGCTCGTGCTCAAGGCGAAGGGCTCCACGACCGTGGTCGCCGGCACGGCGTCGTTCGAGCAGCTGACGAAGATGGCGCAGGCGCTCAGGACGAAGTGACACCCGTCCGGACCGGCGCCAGAGACGCGCGCCGGTCCGCCGGTTCCATGACCGCCTGATCCATGGGCGGCCCGAAAGGTCACTCGGGCGCCGCCGCGCCCTCCTCCCGAGCGTCGTCCTCCTCGGCGAGCGTGGCGTCAAGGCGCTTGCGCGCCCCCTCCAGCCAGGTCCGGCACACCTTGGCCAGCGCCTCGCCCCGCTCCCACAGCGCCAGGGACTCCTCGAGCGTCGTGCCACCGGCCTCGAGACGCCGTACGACCTCGATCAGCTCGTCCCGCGCCTGCTCGTACCCGAGTGTCTCGTCCGTCTTGCTGGTCATACGCCCACCCTAGAGGTCACTCCACACCTTGATCTGGCCCGTGCCGGGCCTGCGCTCCGTGCCGGGCCTGCGCCCCGTACCTGTTGCGGCACTAGCCCTCGACCCGAACCGTGAACTCCCCCTCGGCGACCCGCGCCCGCAGCGTCTCGCCCCCCGACACCTCCGCCGGGTCCCGTACGACGTGCCCGTCCGGCTTCTGCAGCACCGCGTAGCCGCGCCGCAGTGTCGCGGCCGGTGACAGCGCCACCACGCGGGCATGCGTATGGGTGAGCTCCGACTCGGCGCGGTCGAGCAGATGCCTGAGCGTGCGGCGGCCGCGGTCGGCCAGTGAGGCGATCTGGTCCGCCCGCTCGTCGATCATGCGGTGCGGATCCTCCATCGAGGGCCGCGCCAGCGCATGCGCCAGGCCCCGCTCCTCGCGCTCGACGAACGAGCGCACGCAGCGCCGCGCCCGGTCCCGCAGCCCCTGCACACGCTGCAGTTCCTCACCCACGTCCGGCACGACCTTCTTTGCGGCGTCGGTCGGGGTGGAGGCGCGCAGGTCGGCGACATGGTCGAGCAGCGGATTGTCCGGCTCATGGCCGATGGCCGACACGACCGGCGTACGGCAGCCGGCCACCGTCCGGACGAGCTGCTCGTCGGAGAACGGCAGCAGGTCCTCCACGCTCCCGCCGCCGCGCGCCACGATGATCACATCCACCTCGTCCAGCGCGTCCAGCTCCTTCACGGCCTGGACGACCTGGGGCACGGCGTGTACCCCCTGCACGGCGACGTTGCGCACCTCGAAGCGGACGGCGGGCCAGCGGTGCCGCGCGTTCTCCAGCACATCGCGCTCGGCCGCCGAGGCACGGCCGCAGACGAGCCCGACGAGCTGCGGCAGAAAGGGCAGCGGCTTCTTGCGCTCGACGGCGAACAGTCCCTCGGCGGCCAGGGACTTCTTCAGCTGTTCGAGCCGCGCGAGTAGTTCCCCGACGCCCACGGGCCGTATCTCGGCAGCGCGCAGGGACAGCTGCCCCCTCGGGGCGTACCACTCGGGCTTCGCGTGGACGACCACACGGGCGCCCTCGCTCACCACGTCGGCGACCGCGTCGAACACCTGGCGGTAGCAGGTGACGGCGATGGAGATGTCGTGCGACGGATCGCGCAGCGTCAGGAAGACGACACCGGCTCCCGGCCGCCGCGACAGCTGGGTGATCTGCCCCTCGACCCACACGGCCCCGAGCCGGTCGATCCAGCCGCCGATGAGCCGCGACACCTCGCCGACGGGCAGCGGCGACTGAGCGGACGTGTTGAGAGCCATGCGCCCGAGCGTAACGGCCGCCACCGACAACACCGGCCGCCACGGACTCTCCCTCACCTTCCCCGGCCCTCCACACCCCGGGGCCGCCCCCTGAGGCGATCCACACCCCCCGGGGACGCGGCCTTACGATGGTCCGCATGACAGCTTCGCCTGGCCGCCGTGTTCTGCTCGCCGCCCCCCGGGGCTACTGCGCGGGCGTCGACCGTGCCGTGATCGCCGTCGAGAAGGCCCTGGAGCAGTACGGGGCCCCGATCTACGTCCGCCACGAGATCGTCCACAACAAATACGTCGTGCAGACCCTGGAGAAGAAGGGCGCGATCTTCGTCGAGCAGACGGAGGAGGTGCCGCCGGGGAACATCGTGATGTTCTCCGCGCACGGCGTCGCCCCCACGGTCCACGAGGAGGCCGAACGGGGCCGGCTCGCCACCATCGACGCCACCTGCCCGCTGGTCACCAAGGTCCACAAGGAAGCCGTCCGTTTCGCCGATGAGGACTTCGACATCCTCCTGATCGGGCACGAGGGCCACGAGGAGGTCATCGGCACCTCCGGCGAGGCCCCCGACCACATCCAGCTGGTCGACGGCCCCGGGGACGTCGCGAAGGTCGAGGTGCGCGACCCGTCCAAGGTCGTATGGCTGTCCCAGACCACCCTCTCCGTGGACGAGACCATGGAGACGGTCGACGCCCTCAAGGAGAAGTTCCCGCAGCTGATCTCCCCGCCCAGCGACGACATCTGCTACGCCACGCAGAACCGCCAGCTCGCGGTGAAGCAGATGGGGGCCGAGGCGGACCTGGTCATCGTGGTCGGCTCCCGGAACTCCTCGAACTCCAAGCGGCTGGTCGAGGTCGCCAAGCTGGCGGGCGCGCGTGAGGCGTACCTCGTGGACTTCGCCGACGAGATCGACGAGGCGTGGCTGGAGGGCGTGTCGACGGTCGGTGTGACCTCGGGCGCCTCCGTGCCGGAGGTCCTGGTCGAGCAGGTCCTGGAGTGGCTCGCGCGGCGCGGCTTCGAGGACGTCGAGCTGGTCAAGGCGGCGGAGGAGTCCATCACCTTCTCGCTGCCCAAGGAACTGCGCCGTGACCTGCGCGCGGAGGCGGAGACCCGCCTGGCGGGCGGCACCGCGCAGGACTGAGCGACAGGAGGCCCACGGCCCTACGACGTACCGTGGTGCCCATGCAGATCTTCGGTGTGGACATCGGCGGTTCTGGAATCAAGGGCGCACCCGTGGACCTGGAACGGGGCGAGCCGACGGAGGAGCGCTACAAGGTGCTCACTCCGCACCCGGCGACGCCCGACCTGGTGGCCGACGGCGTCAAGGAGGTCGTCGGTCACTTCGGCTGGACGGGCCCGGTGGGCATCACGTTCCCCGGGGTCGTCACGGGCGGCTCCACGATCCGCACGGCGGCGAACGTCGACACGAGCTGGATCGACACGGACGCCCGCGCCCTGTTCGGCAGCCGACTGGGCGGGCTGCCTGTGACCGTGCTGAACGACGCGGACGCGGCGGGCGTGGCCGAGATGACGTTCGGCGCGGGCCGTGACCGCCGGGGCACGGTCATCTTGCTGACCCTCGGTACGGGCATCGGCAGCGCCCTGTTCGCCGACGGTGTGCTGGTGCCGAACACGGAGCTGGGCCATCTGGAGCTCGGCGGCCACGAGGCGGAGAAGCGCGCGTCCACAAAGGCCAAGGAGGACCACGACCTGACGTGGGAGCACTGGGCACGCCGGGTGCAGAAGTACCTGGCCCATGTCGAGATGCTGTTCTCGCCGGAGCTGTTCGTCATCGGCGGCGGCGTCAGCCGCAAGTCCCACAAGTTCCTGCCGCTGATCGAGGGCATCAAGGCCGAGATCGTCCCGGCCCAGCTGGAGAACAACGCGGGAATCGTGGGAGCGGCGATGCGAGCCGCGTCCTGAAGACGCGGGCCGCTTCTTGAAGCAGACGGAAGCAGCGCGGACGCGGGCCGGACGCGGGCTCAGGCCATCCGTCGGCGCTGTGCCACCCGCCGGCGCATGACCCGCACCCTGCGCACGGTCGCGATGACGCCCGCGACGAGTGTGCCGCCGTACAGCCAGCCCGCCTGGGTGGCCAGCGCCGTCACCAGTCCCACCGTGAGCTCGCCGAGCCCGCTGTCGCCGTCGGCCACCGTCAGCAGGCCGGCGGCGAAGGCGATGGGCACCACCACGGGCGCCGCCACCAGGTCCCCCGGCCGGACCCACAGCGCCGTCAGCGCGCACACGGGCAGGAACAGTACGCCGTAGACGGTGAGGGACGAGCCGAACACCAGCTGGTCCAGGCAGCCGATCACGAGCATCACGGCAGCGCAGAACAGCCCGCCACCGAGGCCGGTGAGGCGGGGGCCGGGCAGGCGCCGTACGGCCGCCGGGCGGCGCTGGGGGCCGCCGCCTGTTCGGCTCCCCGCCCGTGCCGCCGGGGGGCTTCCCGCCCCTGCCTCGGGCCGGCCTGCGGAGGGGGGCCGGGGGGCCGTGTCGGACCGTGCGCCCGCGGCCGTACCCCTCCGGCCCTGAGGGGGGAGGGGGGCACCGCGTCGCGGTCCGTAGTGCGGGGGGCGTGTCCTGTGTTGCTCCACTGGACCAACTTAGGTCGGTTTATGTGCGGAATGGCCTCTCAGACACGCCGTCGACGCGACCTTGTCCAAGCGTTCGATACGCCGGCGGGGTGGTGCCCGGCACACCGTAGACTGGTGGATCGGCCCGCACACTCTCCTGACGGACCCGGGCCCACCGCCCCAGTCCAGTCCCCCACCTCACGTACGGGAAGTCGCAACGTGTCGCTCACGATCGGAATCGTCGGTCTGCCCAATGTCGGCAAGTCGACCCTGTTCAACGCCCTGACCAAGAACGACGTGCTGGCGGCCAACTACCCGTTCGCCACCATCGAGCCGAACGTCGGCGTCGTGGGTGTCCCCGACGTCCGTCTCGGCAAGCTGGCCGAGATCTTCAAGTCGGAGCGCGTCCTCCCGGCCACCGTGGACTTCGTCGACATCGCCGGTATCGTGCGCGGCGCCAGCGAGGGCGAGGGCCTGGGCAACAAGTTCCTCGCGAACATCCGCGAGTCGGATGCCATCTGCCAGGTCATCCGCGCCTTCAAGGACGAGAACGTCGTACACGTCGACGGCAAGGTCTCGCCGAAGGACGACATCGAGACGATCAACACCGAGCTGATCCTCGCGGACCTCCAGACGATCGAGAAGGTCCTGCCGCGTCTCCAGAAGGAGTCGCGCATCAAGAAGGACGTCGCCCCCAAGGTGAAGGCCGTGGAGGAGGCGAAGGAGATCCTGGAGAAGGGCGACACGCTCTTCGCGCACGGCATCGTGCAGGGCAGCGAGCGCGCGGAGCTGCTCCACGACCTGCACCTGCTCACCACCAAGCCCTTCCTCTACGTCTTCAACGTCGACGAGGACGAGCTGATGGACGACGGCTTCAAGGACGCCCAGCGGACACTGGTCGCCCCCGCCGAGGCGATCTTCCTGAACGCCAAGCTGGAGGCGGACCTCGCCGAACTGGACGAGGACGAGGCCCTCGAACTGCTCCAGTCCGTCGGCCAGGACGAGCCGGGCCTCGCGACCCTGGCCCGTGTCGGCTTCAACACCCTGGGCCTGCAGACCTATCTCACGGCGGGCCCGAAGGAGTCCCGGGCCTGGACGATCAAGAAGGGCGCCACCGCCCCCGAGGCGGCCGGTGTCATCCACACCGACTTCCAGAAGGGCTTCATCAAGGCGGAGGTCGTCTCCTTCGGGGACCTGGTCGAAACGGGCTCGGTCACGGAGGCCCGCGCCAAGGGCAAGGCCCGCATGGAGGGCAAGGACTATGTGATGCAGGACGGCGACGTGGTGGAGTTCCGCTTCAACGTGTGAGCGGTTGAAATGGCGACCACGTCGCCGACCTGGCAGACATGCCGGTCAGAAGGGGTCGGGCTCCTGAGGGCCCGACCCCTTCGGCGTCGCCCCGGTGAGGCCGCTACGGGCCGGGCGACGGCGGGAGGGTCTGTTCGGTCCAGATGGTCTTGCCGGTGGGGGTGTAGCGGGTGCCCCAGTGCTGGGTCATCTGGGCGATGATGAACAGCCCCCGTCCGCCTTCGTCGTCGCTTGCGGCGTGGCGGAGGTTGGGTGTGGTGTGGCCGGGGTCGGAGACCTCGCAGATGAGGGTGCGGTCGCGGATGAGGCGTACCTGGATGGGGCCGCCGACGTAGCGGATGGCGTTGGTGACGAGTTCGCTGGCGATGAGTTCGGTGGTGAAGGTGAGGTCGTCCAGGCCCCAGTCGCCGAGTTGCCGGTCGATGGTGGAGCGCAGGGAGGCGACGGCGGCGGGGTCGGGCGGCAGCTCCCATTCGACGAACTGGTTCCGGCCCAGGGTGCGGGTGCGGACGAGGAGGAGGGTGGCGTCCTCGTCGACGGGCCCGGGGAGCAGGGTGGAGATGGCTCTCTCGCACAACCTTTCGAGCGGCTGGTCGTGGTCGGACAGGATGCGGGAGATCTGGGCGAGGGCGGTGTCGCGGCCGGTGGTCGCCTGGAGCAGCCCGCCGGTGAAGAAGGCGATCAGGCTGTTGGGCTCGAACTGCAGTTCCGTGCCCTGGTAGGGCAGGCCGCCGACGCCCAGCGGTGGCCCGGCCGGCAGGTCCGGGTAGTAGGCGGCGCCCGTGCGCGGCTCGACCACCGCCATCACCGAGTCGCCCGCCCGTGCGAGGCTGCAACGCCCCGACACCGGGTCGTAGACCGCGTACAGGCAGGTCACCCCCTTGGCCTCGTCGGCGTGCGGCCGAGGGTGGCCGGGGACATGGCCGGGGGCGTGACCGACCCCGCTCTCCTGCGCGGTCTGCTCGACCAGGTCCTCCAGACGGGAGAGGAGCTCGTCGGGCGCGAGGTCCAGCCGGGCCAGGACGCGTACGCCCGTACGGACGCGTCCCATGGTGGCGGCGGCCCGCAGGCCATGGCCGAGCACGTCGCCGACGACCAGGCCGACCCGGGCGCCGGACAGCGGGATGACGTCGTACCAGTCGCCGCCCACGCCCGAGCCGCTGTCGGCGGGCAGATAGCGGCTGGCCGAGTCGAGGGCGGTCAGCTTCGGCAGCCGGTGCGGCAGCAGGCTGCGCTGGAGCTTGAGGGCCGCGGAGTGTTCCCGGGTGATCACCAGCATCAGTACGAAGCCGACCAGCAGCGCCCCCAGGCCGACGACCGTCACCCCGCCCGTCGGGCCGATCAGCGGCAGGTGGACGATCGTCGAGCCGTACCCGGGATTCGCGTAGACGACGAAGGTGGCGTAGAGGAACAGGCAGAGCATGATCAGCCCGCCGAGCCCCGGCAGCAGGCCCTTGAAGACCAGGTCCTTGGTGCTGCGGGTGAGGACGCCGCGGTGGTACCAGAGGCAGGCGAAGCCGGTCAGACCGTAGTAGAACGTGATCGCGAGCCCCACCGAGTCGATCGAGTCGGCCAGCGTGTTCGCGCTGAACGACGCCAGCAGGACCAGGACCGCGATGGAGAGCGCCCCCATGCCGACCGTCGACCAGGTCGGGGTGAGGAACCTTCGGTGCACCCGGGCGAAGCCGGCCGGGATCGCCTTGTGGACCGCCATGGAGAACACGGTCCGTGCCACCGGCAGGATGGTGGTCTGGGTGGAGGCCAGCGCCGAGGTCAGCACCATCAGGATCAGCAGCCTCGACAGGAACAGTCCCGTGCCGGTACCGCCGAAGACGGACTCGCCGAGGCCCGAGAGCACATCGCCCGAGTTGCTCGCGTTGCCGAGGCCCGAGCCCGAGGCGCCGACCCCGGCGAACGCCTGCGCCGAGGTGGACACGAGCGCGTACATGACCAGCAGCAGCACGGTGGAGACGATCGCGGCGCGCCCGGGGATGCGCGTGCTGTCGGCCGTCTCCTCGTTGACAGTCACGGCGGTGTCCCAGCCCCAGTAGATGAAGACGCTGGCCAGAACGCCCGAGGTCAGGGCCTTGATCGAGGAGATCTCGAAGGGGTTGAACCAGGAGGCGGAGACATGCAGGGCGGTAGGGGGAGGACTGGTGTAGACGCGGACCAGCGCGACCACGGCGAACAGGATCAGCACCCCGACCTCGACGTACAGCAGCCAGCGCTGGACGGCGGCCGACAGTTCGATGCCGACGTAGCAGACCGTGGTCATCACGGCGATCCAGACGATGCCGGCCACGGTGGTCCACAGCCGGCTCGCGGCCAGCCCCTCGAAGCCGAGCAATCGGAAGCCGTAGATGCCGGCGATCTGGGCGAGGTTCGACATGACCAGGAGGTCGGCGACGATGATGCCCCAGCCGCCCATCCAGCCGGTGCGCGGGCCGAAGGCGCGGGTGGCCCAGGTGAAGGTGGTGCCGCAGTCGGCGTTGCTGGCGTTCAGCTCCCGGTAGGCGTACGCGATCAGCAGCATCGGGATGAACGCCAGCATGGTGACGATCGGGGCCTGGAGCCCGACCCCCGCCACGATGAGGCCCAGCGTGGCGGCGAGGCTGTAGGCCGGGGCGGTGGAGGCAAGCCCGATGGCGACCGAGGAGAACAGGCCGAGGGCGCCGTTCTTGAGCCCCTTCCGTCCGGCCCCCGTCCCGGGTGCGGGGCGACCGGCGGACGCGGCGCTGCCGAAGAGCCTCACGCCTGATTTCAACTCCGGGCCTCACCGGTCCGCAACAGCACCGCGCGGCCGTCCCGGGGGGTCTGGCCACCCGTTCCTGCGTTGGGCATGATCCCTCCTGCCGCGACTGCTGCTCCTCGCAAGTCGGGACGAATCGGATGTACGGCACTGTCACCACCCTGCCCTCTGCGGAGCGGATTAACAACAAGTGCGCCGCCCCCGCCGCGCCGTCCCGGCCGCTGCCGTACCGCCCCGGCCGCCGCTCGTCCCGTCCCCGCTGTCGCTCCGGGACCGGCGGGCGGACCATACCCAGTAGCAGGTATCGCGGAGCTGTCGGAACGGGCACCCGCGTTCATGAGGTCAGAAGGTCATGAGGGAAGGGTGATGATCATGCTCTGGGCATCATGGACGACGACGGGGGTGTACGCGGGGCGGGGAGGGGCCCGCACCGAGGATGCCGGGATCATGACCGGCGACCTGACCGTGCATACGACCTGGGACGGCAGCGAGGCGGACGTGGCGATCCAGTACAGCGGCGGCTCCCAGTGGTTCACCCTCGCCGGAAGCCCCGTGCCCTGCGACTCCGAGGCGGGCAGCCGCCATCTGCACCAGGAGGTGGTGGAGGCCGTCCGGGCCGGCGGCGGAGCGACCGTTCCGCACGTCGGGGAACCAGGGCGTCACCACTGAGCGCCGCCGGTGGGCACCGCGGCGTCCCGCACACCGCGGACCTGCGGGTCGAGGCGTGGGGCGCGACCCGTGAGGAGTGCCTGGCGCAGGCGGTACGGGGGGCCTGCGAGGCGTTCCTCGACCTGACCGGGGCCACCGTCGCCCGCAGCCGGGACGTGCTGGTGCGGGCCGGCAGCGACGAGGATCTGCTGGTGGCCCTGCTGGAGGAGATCGTGTACCGGCTCGACACCGACGGCGAGGTCCCGGTCGAGACGGAACTGTCGCCGGTTCCCGGCGGTCTGCGTGCCGTTCTGGGCATGGCCGACGCCGGTTCGCTCCCGGTGACGGGCGCGGTCCCGAAGGCGGTCACGCTGCACGGGCTGAGCGTCGTCCGAGGGGCAGACGCCTGGACCTGTTCGGTGACGCTCGACGTCTGACCCCCGCGGGCCCTCGTCCTGCCCCTCTACGATGGAGATCTCAGCGGCCTCCTCCCGCGAGCCCGGTCTGATCCAAACGAGAGGCCCTAGCGCTGCGGCCCTCGGCCGACAGGCGGTGACCGTATGGACATCACGCTGGTGCCGGAGAGCCCGTTCCGGTTCCGGATGGACCGGAGCGGCGGGATGCGAGTGCCCGGAGTGGTCTTCGCGACGCGGGAGCTGCTGCCGCAGGCGACCGGCGACAAGGCGCTGGAACAGGTGGCGAACGTGGCCACGCTGCCCGGCATCGTGCGCGCCTCCTACGCGATGCCCGACGTGCACTGGGGGTACGGCTTCCCGATCGGCGGCGTCGCGGCCACGGACGTCGACGCGGGCGGGGTGGTCTCACCGGGCGGCGTGGGCTTCGACATCTCCTGCGGTGTCCGCCTGCTCGCGGCCGGCATCGACCGTGAGCCGCTGGCGCCCAGGATGCGGCGGCTGATGGACATCCTCGGCGACACGGTGCCGCGCGGGATGGGACGCGGCGGTCTGTGGAAGCTGTCGGGACGGGCGCAGATGGACACTCTCCTGGCCGCCGGTGCCGGGTACGCGGTCGAGCGGGGCCATGGAGTACCCCGCGACCTCGAGCGCTGCGAGGACCACGGGGCGCTGGCCGGAGCCGATCCGGCGCAGGTGGGGTCCCGGGCCGTGGAGCGTGGACTCCAGCAGGTGGGCAGCCTCGGCTCGGGCAACCACTTCCTGGAGGTGCAGGCGGTGGACCACGTCTACGACGCGGCGACCGCGACCGCCTTCGGCCTGCACGCAGGCCAGGTGTGCGTCATGATCCACTGCGGTTCGCGGGGCCTCGGCCACCAGGTGTGCGGCGACCACGTCCGCGTCATGGACCAGTCCCTGCGCTCCTTCGGCATCCACGTCCCGGACCGGCAGCTCGCCTGCGCGCCCGTCGTGTCCCGCCCCGGCCGTTCCTACCTGGGGGCGATGGCGGCAGCCGCCAACTACGGCCGCGCCAACCGCCAGCTGCTCGCCGAGGCCGCGCGCCACGCCTTCGCCACGGCCGCGGGGGCTGAACTCGACCTGGTCTACGACGTGTCCCACAACGTCGCGAAGATCGAGACCCACGTCGTGGACGGTGCCCGGCGCAGGCTGTGCGTCCACCGCAAGGGCGCCACCCTGGCGCTCCCGCCCGGCCACCCGGACCTGCCCGGGGACCTCGCGGCCTTCGGGCACCCCGTGCTGGTGCCCGGCACGATGGGCACGGCCTCCTATGTCCTGGTCGGTACCCCCGGCAACGACGCGTTCGCGTCCGCAGCCCATGGCGCCGGGCGGGTGTGGAGCCGCCACCACGCGCTGCGCCAGGTCCGGGGCGAGCAGGTGCGCGACGAACTCGAGTCCCGGGGCATCGCCCTGCGGCCGTCCTCCTGGCGCGGACTCGCCGAGGAGGTGCCCGCCGCCTACAAGGACGTCGACGAGGTGGTGCGCGCCGCCGAGGGTGCGGGGCTGGCCCGGCCGGTCGTCCGCCTGGTCCCGTTGGGCGTGGTGAAGGGTTAGCGGCCGCGAGCCCGGTCTGATCCAAACGAAAGACCCTAAGACGTACCCGGCCGCGAGCGCCCGCTCAGATTCCCGTCACCCGCGCCACGGTGAACGGCGTCCGGGGCGTGCCCTGCCCCATCGGGCCGCCCTTGTCGAACTGGGAGCGCACCACGAGGAGGTGGCCGCGCTCATGGACGAGCGTGGTCGGGATCTGGAGATCGTCCGAGGTGATCCGGTGTTCCAGCCGGGCGTCGGCTCCCTCCGCCGACAGCCGCCAGCGGCTGATGGTGTTCGACTTGTTGTGCGCGGCCCACAGGGTGCCGTGCACCAGCTCCAGACCGTCGCCGTCGACCAGGTCGCCGCCGTGCAGGTCGACCTGGCGCACCGCCCCGGTCGCGAGGTCCACCCGGTACAGCCCGCCGCCCGTCATGTCGACCGTGAACAGCCACCGGCCGGATATGGCGATCCCGTTGAGTGTGAACGCCGGCGCCGGGGCCGGAGGTACCACGCCGCTCAGGTCGTAGCGGGGCACGAGGGCGGCGCGTTCGCCCAGGGCGCCGGCCAGGTCGGCGGGAGTGACGGCGTACACGAGGGGGCGGACGCTGTCCGTCAGAAAGACGGTGCCGTCGTCCGCGATCGCCAGATCGTTGATGAAACGGGATTGGCCCTCCGGCACCTCGAAGCGGGCCAGGAGCGCCCGGGTCCGCACGTCGTAGACGTCGACCCCGGACGTCGAGTCGATCACCCACAGCCGTCCCGCACGGTCCACCTTCAGACCGTTGGCCGTGGAGCGGCCGTCCGTGCCCGCCGGCAGGAAGACCTCGGCCCTGCGACGGCCGGGTGCCGCCCGGTAGACGGCTCCGGTGGTGTACGAGCCCACATAGACCGCGCCGGTGCGCGGATCGGCCGCGATGCCCTCGGGATAGACACGGTCGCCGGGGAGTTCGAAGGCCGTGGAGATACGAGGCGGCCGGGACCGGGCCGCGGCGGGAGACGCGGGGACCACCGTCGCGGCGGCGGGTGACGCGGGGACCACCGCCGCCGCGGCGGCGAGGGCCGCGGCGGAGAGGAAGGCGCGGCGCTTGATCGGACGGGACACTGACACGTCGGACACCTCTTGGTTAGGTTACGCATCCATCGACGCATACAAATCTAGATTAGAACTCTAATCATCGCCAGTGTATTAACGATCGATACCGCCGATACCATGCGCAGATGACGACCCTGCCCGCGTCCGAGCGTCTCGGCTTCCATCTCAAGCGCGCCGAACAGGCACTCAACGCGACGAAGAACGCCGTTCTGAAACCGGCGGGAGTCACGGTCGCGCAGTACGCGGCGCTCCTTCACCTGGCCGAGAACCCGGGTATCTCCGCCGCTGCCCTGGCCCGGCTGTGCGGGGTGACACCGCCGACGATGAACACCGTGCTGAAGAACCTCCAGGACCGCGGCCTCATCGAGCGCACACCGCACGAGTGGCACAAGAACGTGCTGGAGACGCGTCTCACCGGCGAAGGGCGGACGGTCATGGCGGACGCGGACGCGCGTGCGGTGCGCGTCGAGCGGGCGCTGGCGGCGGAGTTCACCGACGAGGAACGCGACACGCTGGTCACGCTCCTCGGACGATGTGTGGACCTGCTGGAGAGGGAGCGGAATTAAGGATTTCCCGGTCCTCCGGCCAGTCCCGTCTTCAGGCCGGCCCCGCACAGCGGCACCACCGCGCTGCGCGCCCCCAGGAGTCCCTCCCGTACCGCCGCCCAGCCCACCACCCCCGTCGGCTCCACATACAGCCCCTGGGACGCCAGGTCCTGCTGGGCGTGCCGGATCTGGTCCTCCGTCACGGTCAGGAAGGTGCCGCCCGAGTCCCTTACCGCGCGCAGGATCTGACGGGCCCTGGGCGGACGCGGGATGGCGACGCCCTCGGCGAACGTCGGGGCCACGGGCGTGGCGGCGTCCTCCGCCAGGTCATCGGCTCCCTCCTCCCATGCGTGGGCCAGCGGCGCGACGGCCGCCGCCTGCACCGCGTACAGGGCCGGACGGCGGTCGATGAGGCCCGACGTGTAGAGCTCGGCGACGGCCAGGGCCGCGCCCAGCAGCAGTGTGCCGTTGCCGACGGGCAGTACGAGCACATCCGGGAGACGGCCGCCGAGGTCCTCCCACAGTTCGTGCGCGTACGTCTTGGTTCCGTGCAGGAAGTACGGGTTGAAGACGTGCGACGCGTAGAAGACGTCCGGCTCGTCCGCCACCTCGCGCGCCGCGCTCGCCGCCGCCTCGCGATCGCCGTCGACCACCTGGACCCGCGCCCGGTAGGCCGAGATCTGCTCGATCTTCTCGGGTGACGTGCCCTCGGGGACGTACACCGTGCACGGCAGCGCGGCGCGGGCGCAGTACGCCGCGATCGACGTGCCCGCGTTGCCGCTGCTGTCGGCGACCACCTGCCGCGGTTCCAGCCGCTGGGCCAGTTCCGCCAGCAGCACGGCGCCCCGGTCCTTGAAGGAGAGTGTCGGCAGCAGGAAGTCCAGCTTTGCGGAGATGCCGTTCTTCAGCGGCACGAGCGGCGTGCGGCCCTCGCCGAGGCTGAACGAGGGGGTGGCCAGCGGCAGCGTCTCCGCGTACCGCCACATCGAGTTCACCCGCCCGCCGAGGGACTTGAGCGGAGCGGGGGTGGGTGCGAAGTCCAGGTCCAGCGGGCCGCGGCAGACGGGACAGCACCAGGCGAGCGACCGCGCGGCGACGCGTGTGCCGTCCGCCGGGCAGTAACAGTCCGGCAAAGGTGTCATGAGTGCAGGGTAATTGTCCGGTTAGTGATGATATGTCACTATCTCTTCGTGGCGCCTGCGTTGTGGCCTTGCCCTGGCCGCGGCTCCCTGGCCCTCTGACGACGAAGCAACACCGACGAGGAGGATCCCGGATGACAGCCATGCGTCAGGCCCGGCGAAGAGCGGCCGCCATCGGGCTGGCGGCCCTGGCCGCCGGGCTCGTCCCCGCTTTCAGCGCGCACGCGGTGCCGGGCCCCGAGGGCCTGATCCAGTACGAGGGCGCGGACAACGCCGTCCCGGGCAGCTACATCGTGGTCCTGAAGGGGGCGTCCATGCAGGCGGACTCCGACGAGGGCCGGGCCCTCGCCGCGAAGTACCGCGCCAAGATCGGCTGCACCTATGTCAAGGCGCTCAACGGGTACGCGATCACCGCAGACGCGGCCGACGCGAAGCGGTTCGCCGCCGACCCGGCCGTGGCCTCCGTGGTGCAGAACCGCATCCTCCACATCGACACGACCCAGGTCTCGCCGCCCTCCTGGGGCCTGGACCGCATCGACCAGAAGAACCTGCCGCTCGACCGCAAGTACGTCTACCCCAACACGGCGGGCAAGGGCGTGACCGCCTACGTCATCGACACCGGCGTGCGCATCAGCCACAAGGACTTCGGCGGCCGTGCCTCCTACGGCTACGACGCGGTCGACAACGACCCCGTCGCGCAGGACGGGAACGGCCACGGCACGCACGTCGCGGGCACGATCGCGGGCACCTCGTACGGTGTCGCCAAGAAGGCCAGGATCGTCGCCGTCCGCGTGCTCGACAACTCCGGCTTCGGCACCACCGACAAGGTCATCTCGGGGATCGACTGGGTGGCCCGGCACCGCAGCGGGCCGTCCGTGGCCAACATGTCGCTCGGGGGCGGCGCCGACAGCGCCCTCGACACGGCCGTCCGCAACACCATCGCCTCCGGTGTCACCTTCGCGGTCGCCGCGGGCAACAGCAACGCCGACGCCTCCGGCTTCTCGCCCGCCCGCGTCGCCGAGGCGCTCACGGTCGGCGCCACGACGTCGAGCGACACCCGGGCGAGCTACTCCAACTTCGGCCCGGTCCTGGACCTCTTCGCGCCGGGCTCCTCGATCACCTCCGACTGGAACACGGGCGACACGGCGACGGCCGTCCTGTCCGGTACGTCGATGGCGACACCGCACGTGGCCGGCGCGGCGGCGCTCTACCTGGCGGACCACCCGACGGCCACGCCCGCGCAGATCGCCACCGCGCTCAAGAACGCCGCGGCCGCCGGGGTCGTCAGGAGTCCGGGTGCCGGCTCGCCCAACCGGCTCCTCAACGACATCCACCCGCAGACCCTGACGGCCTTGCAGGACCTCGTGAACGCGGTGGAGCGCCCGATCCTCGGCAACTCCACCGCGGAGTCCACGATCACGGTCACCGGGCTCCCGGGGCACGTGCCCGCCAGGCTGGGCGTCGAGGTCCACATCAGGCACACGCACGTCGGCGCCCTGAGGATCCAACTGGTCGCGCCGGACGGGTCGGTGTACCTGCTCAAGCCCTACGGGACCGGCGGTGCCAGGGACGCCATCGACACCACGTACACCGTGCACGCCGCGACGAGGACGGCGAACGGTACATGGAAGCTGAGGGTCGGCGACAGGGCCCTGCTCGACACCGGGAAGCTCAACTCCTGGAAACTGCGGTTCTGACCGCGAGTCCCGGCCCCTGGCCGCGCGTGGTCGCGTGGCCCGCGTTCCACCCCGGTTCCTCCCGCGCCTACGATGCGCCCGTACATCCGTACGCCAGTTCTGCACAGTTGTGCACACAGTGCGAGGAGCACGGCGCCCGTGTCCATACCCCCGCCCCCCGGACCTCAGCAGCCCGGGGGTCACAGTCCGCAGGGTCCGCCGGGTCCTTACGGTCAGCCCTACGGGAACGGGTTGCCGTACCAGACCTGGGGGCAGGGGTACTCCCCGTACAACCGCCCCGCGCCCGTCAACGGGCTCGCGATCACCGCGCTCGTGCTCGGCATCCTGTGCTGTCTGCCCGGGGTCGGACTCGTCCTCGGGCTGATCGCGCTCAGGCAGATCAAGCGCCGCGGCGAGCAGGGCCACGGGCTCGCGGTCGGCGGCATGGTGCTGTCCATGCTCGGGCTCTTCGTGTGGGTGCTCGCCCTCGCGTCGGGCGCCGCGCACGACTTCTGGGACGGCGTCAGGAGCGGGGCGCAGAAGGCGCGCGCCGTCAGCGCGACCTACTCCGTGCGCAAGGGTGAGTGCTTCGATTCCCTGGACGGCTCGCTCACGGGGGAGATGCACGGCATCCGCAAGGTGCCCTGCTCCGGCGAACACCAGGCCGAGGTGTTCGCGTACTTCGCGCTGCCCGGCGGCGTCTACCCCGGCAACCCCGAGGTCCGCGAGGAGGCCGAGGGCAGGTGCAACGCGCTGCGGAGCGCGTACGCGATGGACTCCTGGGCTGTCCCCGATGACGTCCACGTCTACTACATCAGGCCCGACGGTCAGGCCTGGTCCCGCGGCGAGCACCATGTCATCTGCATGTTCGGCGGCACCGGCGACCAGGCCACCCTGACCGGCACCCTGCGCCGGGACGCCACGGACCTCACCGCGGACGAGGCCGCCTATCTGCGGGCGGACGGCGTTCTGTACACGGCGCTGGGCAGCGCGCCCACCCATGTCAGGAGTGCGGGGGACGACCTGCCGAGCTGCAAGGCATGGGCCGCCCGGGTCGCCACGGCGCTCGACGTCCAGACCCGTCAACTTCACGCCCGCACATGGGGGAACGGCGCGGGGCCTTCCGTCGAGGGCCAGGTCAAGGCCCTGGAGCAGGCGCGCGAGGAGTGGAGCGAGGCCGCGCGGGCGGCGGACGTCCACACCTTCTACGCCCACTACGACCGCGGCACCGCACTCCTGGAGGGCCGCGCCGCCGTCACCGCCCGCAAGGCTCTGGGGCTCGCCACGACCCCGCCGTCGCACGCCACGGAGGGTGAGGGCATCGGAAACCCGGATGAGAACCCGGGAAAACAGGTGTGACGGAGGCAGAAGCGGGGAGAAACGGCCTGCATAGAGCGTTTACCCGGCCGAAGTCATCACTTCGAGTGATTCTTTGGCCTGCGCTTGCGTGACACAACCCACGGTTGCCACTCTGTCGCTGTCTGTACAAGCTGATGGGAGCGGCCAGTGACTTTCGGTGAGCAGCCGGCGTATCTGCGTGTCGCGGGTGATCTTCGCAAGAAGATCGTCGACGGACTGCTGCCGCCCCACACCCGCCTCCCGTCCCAGGCCCGCATCCGCGAGGAGTACGGCGTCTCGGACACGGTCGCCCTGGAGGCGCGCAAGGTGCTGATGGCCGAGGGGCTGGTCGAGGGCCGCTCCGGGTCGGGCACCTATGTGCGGGAGCGCCCGGTGCCGCGCCGGGTGTCCCGCTCCGGGTTCCGTCCCCACAGCGGTGCCACTCCCTTCCGCCAGGAGCAGGCGGACGCCGCGGCGCGCGGCACCTGGGATTCGCACAGCCGGCAGACGGAGGCGATCGGCGCGATCGCCCAGCGGCTGGCCATCCAGCCGGGCGACCGCGTGATGTGCACGAAGTACGTGTTCCGGGACGCGGGCGAGGTGATGATGCTCTCCACGTCGTGGGAGCCGCTCGCCGTGACCGGCCGCACCCCCGTGATGCTCCCGGAGGAGGGGCCGCTCGGCGGCATGGGCGTCGTCGAGCGCATGGCGGCCATCGATGTGGTCGTGGACAACGTCACGGAGGAGGTCGGCGCCCGCCCCGGCCTCGCGGAGGAACTGCTGGCGCTGGGCGGGGTGCCCGGCCATGTGGTGCTGGTCATCCAGCGGACGTACTACGCCTCGGGCCGCCCGGTGGAGACGGCGGACGTGGTGGTGCCGGCGGACCGCTACCGGGTGGCCTACCACCTGCCGGTGAAGTAGCGGCCCGGTCCGCGGGAACGCGCCCCCGCGCGGGCGGGTGTGACCTCGAAAGCGGTTGCAATCCGGCCGTTCTCGAGGCCGTGCGCCTCGGTATCTGGTGCGCCGCTGCCGTCTGCGGTGCGTGCGCCGGGGGCGTACGGGACGGCGCGTTCGGCGGTGTGCGCCCTTTCCCGGTTGGCTTGTTGCGTACCTCTTTGTGAGAAGTCGTAATCGCTGCGTAAAGGTTAGGCGTAGGCTCGGGCATATGCGCAGTGCGGTTTCCTTGGTGTGCGGGGCGCGGCGGAATCCGGGGACGGGAAGTGGAGGCGCGCGGTGAACGACGGCACGATCGCTCTTCCCTGGCACGTCATACGGCAGGACGACAACGGCAACCGCTACCGCGTGGGCAGGTACGCGACCCGTGCCGAGGCCCAGAAGATCGTGGACGCCCTGGAGAGCAGCGGCCACAAGCAGCTCTACTGGGTGGAGCGTGTGGGGCCGAACCCGGGCATGTGAGGGTGCCGTAGGCTCCCGCGCATGACGCAACCGATCCTGGTGGTCGGAGCCGCCCTGCTGAGCGGCAACCGCCTCCTCGCCGCCCGCCGCAGCGCACCGGCCGAACTCGCCGGACGCTGGGAACTGCCCGGCGGCAAGGTCGAGCCCGGTGAGCGCCCGGAGCATGCGCTGGCGCGCGAACTGCACGAGGAGCTGGGCGTCAGGGCGGAACCCGTCGAGCGCGTGCCGGGTCAGTGGCCCCTGAAGCCCGGCTACATCCTCCAGGTCTGGACGGCCCACCTCCTGACCGGGACCCCCGAGCCCCTGGAGGACCACGACGCCCTGCGCTGGCTTGCCCCCGAGGAGATCTGGGATGTGCCCTGGCTGGACCAGGACGTGCCGGCGGTCCGGGCGGTCCTGGCGGCCTGGGATCGCATCGGATAGGGACGCGGCGAACCGTACGCCACGCGCCGCGGACAACGACGGTATCGGCGCTCGATACCGGGTATGTCCCCCTTAGGCACACGAAACCGGACATCGCAGGGCCCTTGGGTCGGGGAAGTGATCGGCGTGCTCGACTCCCACGGCGAAAGCGCCGAGTGGACATTCCCCGCCGACCCCAGCGCGGTACGCATCGCTCGCGCCGCGGTGAGGGGCCAGCTGCGCACCTGGGGCCTGGAGGAGTTGGGGGACGTCACGACGCTGCTGGTCAGCGAGCTGGTGACCAACTCGCTGCGGCATGCCGCCGGCCCCATCGGAGTGCGCATGGTGCGCGCCGACGGATCCGCCCCGCATCTGCTGGTCGAGGTCTCCGACCCGCTGCCCGACCCGCCGCGCGCGCGGACCGCGCGGCACGACGACGAGGACGGCCGCGGACTCCAGCTGGTCGCGCACTCCTCACGCCGCTGGGGCACCCGGCCCGCGAACTCCGGCAAGACGGTCTGGTTCGAGCTCGCGGTCCCCGCCTGACCACACCCCGTCAGCCTCCCCTGGAGCGGACCGAAAGGTTCCGGCCACGGGCGTTGACCGAACTCTTTGGTTCGACGGACCTCCACCTGGTTAGAAGACTGGAAGTATTGCCTGGCCGGTCCAAAAACGATCGGGACCGTGCTGTGATCGTGAACACCGTGTTGTGCGGCACCGTAGTGCTGGATACTGCGGGCAGCCGCCCCCGGTGACCGGTGCCGGGCGCGGTGAGCTGGAGGGGACGGTTCGCGTGAGCGAGATACCAGCGAAGGCCACGGAGTCCGAGGACCCGTCGGACGGCGCTCGGGCCGCGGAGGCGGAGGAGGCTGCGGAGGCCGAGGACGTGCTCGATTCCGGCGCGTCCGGGCAAGCCCCCGGCGCGCCGGGCGGCGTCACCATGTGGCAGAGCAGTGCGCCCGGCTCCATCTACGACTACATCAAGGTCGCCTCGTTCTCCATCGGCCCCGACGGGCACGTCGATCAGTGGAGCCTGCGGGCCGAGCAGATCTTCGGGATCCCCGCCGAGCGGGCCGTCGGCCTGGACCCCATCGCCGCGTTCATCACCCCGCAGCTGCGCGAGCGCGGCCAGCGCAAGATGGCCGAGATCCTCGACGGCCGGGAGTGGACCGGCGTCATCCCCTTCCGCGCACCCGACGGGAGCGGGGCCGAGGGGCTCGCCGAGGTCTACGTCATGCCCACCACGACGGAAGACGGCGAGCGGGCCGCCGTGTGCATCATCGTGGACGTCCGCACGCTGCGCAGCATCGAGACCGACCTCGCCGCCTCGCAGGCGATTTTCGGCCAATCTCCCTTCGGTTTCCTGCTGATCGACGCGGACCTGCGGGTGCGGCGCGCCAACCAGCGCTTCGCCGCCACCTTCGGCGGCACCCCGGACGAGCACCGTGGCCGCTCCGTTCATCACTATCTGCAGTCCCCGGAGGCAGAGCGCGTCTCGGCGACCCTGCGCCGTGTCCTGGAGACCGGCGAGTCGATCACGGACATGCATGTCTCGGGCACCATCCCCGGCAGCGACGAGCGCAGGCACTGGTCCGTCAACCTCTACCGCGTGCACAGCGGAAGCGGACATCCCATCGGAATCGCCTGGCTCGGAACCGACATCACCTCCCGCCGCGAGGCCGCCCGCGAGGCCGCCGCCGCCCGCCGCAACCTCGCCCTCCTCAACGAGGCGGGCGCCCGCATCGGCAACTCGCTCGACCTGGAGACCACCGCGCGCGAACTCCTCGACGTGGTCGTCCCCGGCTTCTGCGACCTCGCCACCGTCGACCTCTACCAGGGTCTCCTGGCCGGCGACGAGACCCCGCCGGGCCTGGCCGACGGCAGCGCCGAACTGCGCCGTGTCGCGTTCGCCAGCGCCGTCTCGGACACGCCGTTCGACGACGGGCCCGAGACCGTCGACGTCGGCGCCGTCCACCACTACGCCTTCAACTCCCCCTGCGCGGACGCCCTGCGCACAGCACGGCCCCGGCACATCCCCGCCGAGGACGGGGGCCTGATCCAGTCCACGCTCGCGGTCCCGATGGTCGCGCACGACACCGTGGTCGGCCTCGCCCAGTTCTCCCGTACGAAGGGCAGCGAGCCCTTCGGGGAACGCGACCGCGCGCTCGCGGTGGAACTGGCCGCACGCGCCGCCGTCTGCATCGACAACGCCCGCCTGTACCGCAGGGAGCACGAACGGGCGCTGATACTGCAGCGGTCCCTGCTGCCGCCGGGCGACCCCGAGGCCTCCGGCCTGGACATCGCCTGCCGCTATCTGCCGGGCAACGCGGCCACCGGGCGGCCCAGCGAGGTCGGCGGCGACTGGTTCGACGTCATCGAACTGCCGGGCCACCGCACCGCGCTCGTGGTCGGCGACGTCATGGGGCGTGGACTGCGCGCCGCCGTCGCCATGGGCGAACTCCGCACGGCCGTGAGGACCTTGGCACAGCTCGACCTCGAACCGGCCGAGGTCCTCGCACAACTTGACGAGATCGCGCGCGGCCTCGGCGCCCCGGGGGGCGTGCAGCAGGCGACCCGCGCCGCACGCCGGCCCCGCGAGGCGGACCTGTCCGAGGTGTACCTCGCGACCTGCGTGTACGCGGTCTACGACTCCGTCACCCGCCGCTGCACCTTCGCCAACGCCGGCCATCTGCCGCCGGTGCTCGTCGAACCGGGGGAACCGGCCCTGATGCTGGACGTCCCGCCCGGGATGCCGCTGGGCGTGGGCGGTGAGCCGTTCGAGGAGGTGGAGGTCGAACTGCCGGAGGGCGCGCTGCTCGCGCTCTACACGGACGGCCTCGTGGAGTCCCGCGACCACCCCCTGGACGAGGGCCTCCAGGCGTTCGTCGGGGCGCTGACCGACCCCTCGCAGCCGCTGGAGGACGTCTGCGACCACGTCCTCAACACCCTCGACACCCATCACGGCGAGGACGACCTCGCGCTGCTGATGGCCCGGGTGCAGGGACTGCCCGCGGAGTCCGTGGGCGACTGGACGCTGCCGCGTGAGCCGCGCAGCGTCGGCCGCGCCCGGGAGTACGCGCGCGCCCGGCTCCTCGCCTGGGACCTCGAGCCCCTGGTGGACACGGCGGAGCTGCTGGTCAGCGAGCTGGTCACCAACGCCCTTCGCTACGGCGAGGGGGAGATCAGACTGCGGCTGCTGCTCGACCGGACGCTGGTGTGCGAGGTATGGGACGCGGGCCTGGTCCAGCCGCGCCGCCGCCGCGCCAGGGACACCGACGAGGGGGGCCGCGGGCTGCAACTGGTCGGCCTGCTCTCAGCGGCCTGGGGCTCGCGCCGCACCCCGCGCGGCAAGACGGTGTGGTTCGAACTCCCGCTACCGGACGGCGAACACGGCCTCACCGATCCGGCGGAGGCGCTGCTGAGCCTGTTCTGAGCTTCTGAGCGGCCGGGTGCGCCAGAGAGCTCAAGGGCCCTCGGAAGGCGCGCTGTCCGGCTCCAGCGGGCGGAACAGATCGCCGCCGTCCCCGCGCCCGCGTGTGGCAGGTCCGCCGTAGTGCGCGGGGCCGCCCTCGCCCGGGCGGTGGGGGGCCGAGAGCAGGATGCCGCCCAGCACGGCGCTTCCCGTCCAGATCCCTTCGCCGTACGGCGTCCCGAACGCGCGGACGTCCCGCTCCGCGAGCTGCCTCGCCTGCCGGGCCAGTGCGTCCGCCTCACGCGCGTCGGCCAGCGCTCCGGCCGGCGGCGCGTCCGTGCTCCCGGCCTCGCGCAGCCGCCGCCCCGCCTCCGCGAGCCGCGTCCTGGCCTCGCAGCCGATGGCTCCGCGATGCGTCGTCACATAGTCGGACGTGGCACGAACGGTGCCGTCCGCGACGAGCAGCGCCCGTTCGAGGCGCCCGAGCGCGCGCGTCCCCTCCGGCAGGCGGCGCAGGGCCCGGTCCAGCCCGGCTCCCGCCCCTTCGATCCGGCGCAGCGCACCGACCGGGTCGCACCGTATCCGCGGCTCCTGCCCCGCGTCGGCCTCGCCGCGGGCGTCCTCCTGGACCTCCTCGCCGCCCGCGCCGCAGGAGGCGTCCGCACCGCCTTTCCCCCCGGCCGCCCCCTCCCGGCACTCCTCGCGCACCGCGGCCACCACCGACTCCCCGTACGCGATCCGACCGCGCAGGTCCGCCCGGGCGGAGCCGGTGCCCAGCTGCTCGCGGGCCTGAGCCAGGTCGCACTCGGTCGCGGTCAGAGCGTCCGGCAGGGCGGACCGCACTGCGGTCAGGCCGGACGAGAGCCGGGTGATGCCGTCCAGCAGCAGCTCCGCCTGGCCGACCGCGGCCTCGACGGCCCGCAGATGGGCCACCGCGTCGGCCTGCTCGCCCCGGTCCAGGGCCCGGCGCGCCCGGCCCAGGCAGGTCGTGGCGAACATCAGCCGGCCCTTGGCCTGTTCGTCGTGGCCCGCCACCGGCAGGTACGCCGACAGCGCATACCGCTCGCGCAGCCCCGCGAGCGTGCCGTCCGCGTCCCCGACCCGCGCCGCAAGCTCCCGAAACCGCAGCTCGGCGTACTCCACCGCCTCGCGCGCGGTCCGCTCGAGCGCCCGGACCTGGTCGAATCCGGCGGCCTCCGTGTCCAGCCGCCGCCCGGCCGCCTCGCACCGCGAGACGATGTCCGCCAGCACCACCCGCGCCTCGCCCTGCCCGTCGTCCAGCCGCTGCCGCATCGCGAACGCCTCCGCCAGCTTCGCCCCGGCGAACTCCACGGCCTCCGTGTACGGTCGCAGTACCTCGTTCCCGAACTGCCCGGCCACGTAGTCGAGTTCCTCCCGGCTCGCCCGGACGCTGTCGTCCGTCTCGATGAGCGACAGGACGGCCCGGTGGTCGAGTTCATCGAGCGGCACCACCGTGGTCGCGCCCCCGCCCGGTGTCGTCCGGGTCGCCGCACGCAGCCTGCGCCGCAGCGACGCGTACGCCGTCACGGCCACGGCGGCGACCGCGGCCACCAGCGGCAGCACCAGGTCGCCCGTAGAGGTCGGCGTCACATTTCGGAGCGTAGGACCGATCGGGCGGCACCGCGAGTGGGGTGCACCCGATACGGCACGCCCGGATTCGGCGGGGGCCCGTGTGGTGCGGCACCGGCGGCAGTGCCATGATCGGCCCCGCGGCCACGGGAGCCGGACAGGGGTGGGGAACATGCTGCACATCGCGTCGCTGATCAGCGTAGGGGTGGCCATGGTGCTCTACGCCGTCAGCGGTGTCGTGGCGATCACGACCAACCGGATGGTGGCGTGGCAGCGGCGGGCCGTCCTGCGGCCCCGGCTGTGGGGCGGCGGGGCTCTGGCGCTCGCCGGGGGGCTGGGGCTGGTGAGATGCGCAGGCTCCGTGCGCGACCTGACCGCCGCCGACGTCCTCTTCCCCGCCGGCCTGCTTCTGCTGCTCACCGGGGCGCTGCTCCAGATCCTCGGCAGGCGCCCCGGCCGCACGGCCGTGTGACGACCGCGCGGACCGTGCCCCAGGCGGCATCCTCCTCAGCTGTCCGCGGCACGCCTCCTGATCCTCGACCCCAGCCACACCAGCGGGTCGTACTTGCGGTCGACGGCACGCTCCTTCAGCGGGATCAGCGCATTGTCCGTGATCCTGATGCCCTCGGGGCACACCTCGGTGCAGCACTTGGTGATGTTGCAGTAGCCGAGCCCGTGCTCGTCCTGGGCGGCGCGCCCCCGGTCCAGGCCGGTCTCGTCCGCCGAGTCCAGCGGGTGCATGTCCAGCTCCGCCACCCGCATCAGGAAGCGCGGGCCCGCGAAGGCATCCTTGTTCTCCTCGTGGTCACGGACCACATGGCAGGTGTCCTGGCACAGGAAGCACTCGATGCACTTGCGAAACTCCTGAGAGCGCTCCACGTCCTCCTGCATCATGCGGTACTCGCCGGGCGCGAGCCCCCGTGGCGGCACGAAGGCGGGGACCTCCCGCGCCTTCTGGTAGTTGAAGCCCACGTCCGTCACGAGGTCGCGGATCACCGGGAAGGCCCGCAACGGCGTCACCGTGATCGTCTCGTCACGGCCGAACACCGACATCCGCGTCATGCACATCAGCCGCGGACGGCCGTTGATCTCCGCCGAGCACGAACCGCACTTGCCCGCCTTGCAGTTCCAGCGCACGGCGAGGTCCGGGGCCTGGGTCGCCTGGAGGCGGTGGATGATGTCCAGTACGACCTCGCCGTCATTGACCTCGACCTTGAAGTCCTCCAGGCCGCCGCCCCCCACATCACCCCGCCACACCTTGAAGCGGGCGTCGTAGGTGCTCATTCGTAAAGCTCCTCTTCGGCGAGGTACTTGACCAGCTCCTCCTTCTCGAAGAGGGCGAGCAGGTCGGGACGGATGGCTTCGGTGGTCTGACGGGAGAGCGTGATCTGGCCGCGGACCGGATCGGTCGCGGCCAGACCCCCGGTGGGGTCGGTCAGCCGGCACAGGAGATTGACGCGGCGCCAGGCGCGGTCCATTCCCGGAAAGTCCTCCCGGGTGTGGCCGCCGCGCGACTCGGTGCGTTCCAGGGCCGCCCGTGCCACGCACTCGCTGACCAGCAGCATGTTCCGCAGGTCCAGGGCGAGATGCCAGCCGGGGTTGAACTGCCGGTGGCCCTCCACCCCGGCCCGCCGCGCCCGTACGCGCAGCTCCGCGAGCTTCTCCAGGGCCTGGGCCATCTCGCCCTCGCGGCGGATGATGCCGACCAGGTCGTTCATCGTCTGCTGGAGCTCCTGGTGGAGGGCGTACGGGTTCTCCGGGGGGCGGCTTTGCTTCTCGGCGTCCTCGCCCGGTGCCGGGCCTTCGGCAGAGAACGGGCGCAGCGCCTCCGCCGCCGCCGCGTCGATCTGGGCGTCGTCCATGAGCGGCCGTCCCTCGGCGAGCCCTGCCGCGTACTCGGCCGCGTGCCGGCCCGCCCGGCGTCCGAACACCAGCAGATCGGAGAGCGAGTTGCCGCCGAGCCGGTTGGAGCCGTGCATCCCGCCCGCGACCTCCCCGGCCGCGTACAGTCCGGACATCCCGCGCGCCGCCGCCGTGTCCGAGTCGACGGCGATACCGCCCATCACGTAGTGGCAGGTCGGCCCGACCTCCATCGCCTCCGCCGTGATGTCGACATCCGCCAGCTCCTTGAACTGGTGGTACATCGAGGGCAGCCGGCGCCGGATGACCTCGGCGGGCATCCGCGTCGACACATCGAGGAAGACCCCTCCGTGCGGGGACCCGCGGCCCGCCTTCACCTCGGAGTTGATGGCGCGGGCCACCTCGTCGCGGGGGAGCA